>QHVS01000146.1:0-13870 GCA_003223635.1 Acidobacteriota bacterium
TCCGGCTGTGATTCCCCAGATGCGCATGAATGTCCGGCTGTAGAGCGGAGTGAAAGCGATCGCCGCGATGACGCCGGCAACCGCGGTGGTGGCCACGGTGAACCCCAGCGCCCCGTCGCGAATGGTTTCATCGCCCGCCAGCATTCGGCCGAGCATCTGAGCGGCGAACACGATGAGCGCGAACACGCCGATCATGGCGAACTTTTCCGGATAGCGGATGGTCGTGGCAATTCCCGCCCGGTAGAGCCATCGCAGCACGGGAGTGTGACCGCCGAGGGCCAGGATGGCTGAGACGAAGCAAATCAGAAAGACGAGGCGGCCTCCGCGCGGGCGTACGAATGCGCCGCCGACGGTCAAGGCGACGACGGCCAATCCGACATAGATGCTGAACAGAAACGGCGAGCCCATCCCCGGATACAACCCGCCACCCCAGTACCACATCACCCGTTTGATGGAGATGTGGCCGAGGATGTTGGGGTAAATCAGCTCGGCGAACTTCGACCAGGGCATACTCCAGGCGCTGACCAGATCGAAATCGAACGGTCGGGAGCGGGCGGAGTCGCGCACGTGATCGATCGCCGGAAGCACCTGTGCCGCGCCCACCCCCAGCGCGGTTGCGGAGAGGAGCGCGATCCATACGACGCGGGTGAGCGACTTCGACGCCCGCGGCTTTGCATACCAGCCGCGGTACAGCGCGTACATTCCAATCAGCATCCCCGTCTGCATGATCGTGGTGGGCTCGCCCACCAGAAACTGCAGGCCCAGAAAAAGCGCAGCGAGGGCGTAGTCGCGCAGGTTGGGCCGAAGGAGAAAGCGACGGACGTACATGCAGGTCCAGGGGATCCACGCCGCGCAGAAGAGAATCGGCAGGAGGTTCACATCCGATAGGTACAGACCGCCCAGCCCGAACGACATGGCGCCGAACCACGCGGGGAATGGCCGAAGCTCCATCGATCGCAGCAGCGCGTACATGCCGAACAGGGCGATGTAGATGTGCACGAGGATGAGGAGTCGATAGCCGAGGTCGTAGCTCGGAAGAAGAATGAGCCAGGTAAGCGGGTAGAAGACTTCGTGTTCCGGATTCGCGGCGATGGGCTGGCCCGCGGAGAAGTAGCGATTCCAGTAAGGGAACTCGCCGCCGTAAACGATCTCGCGGAGGATTTGCTTGGTCGGATAGTAGTAGCGCGTCAGATCGCGCATGTAGAAGTTGTTGATACCGATCAGCACGTCGGCGAAGAGCAATGTGGCAATCAAGGCCAGGGAGGCAAGGGCGACGGCGTCCGCGCGCCGCCCCACGACAGCCGCTGAAGGGAGGGCCGACGGCGACGACGGCGCCTCCAGCGGTGGTGCGAGCGCATCGTTCACGCGACACCGATTGTATCCGCGGCCAGCGCGCAGCACCGCATCTCACTGCGCCGGTACGGCGAGGACATCGACATGATCGATGCTTTGCAACAGCACCAGATGACGGCGCAGATCGGCGATCAGCTCCGCTTCCCGCCGGTTGCGGGCCAGAGGAAGGAGAGAGGCCGGCGTTCCGCCGCCGTAGCCCGGCGTGACCACCAGATAGCGCACGTTGGCGCCGCGCAGGCGCGCAAGGAGCGCCTGCGATGATTGCGCCTCCGTCAGCCACTGATGGAGCGGTGGATCGTTGAGAATGCCCTCCGCGATCCACGGACGATCGAAGTAATACGGCCCCGGAAAATCGAGCGCCATCACCTGTCCGCCGGCCGGCAGACGATTGACAAATTCCGCGGCGCGATAGCCGGGAACGCGCGTCGCAAGAAACGTCTGCCGATCGATCCTCCCCAGCAGATAGTCGGCGGGCGCCAGCCAGGTCAGCGAGAACGAAGCGCAGGAGATCAAAGCGGGAAGCGCAGCGACCAACGCGATCCAGGTCGCCACGCGCCGAGCCAGCAGGACGAGCGCGTACGCTTCCAGCGCCGCGAGTCCGTAGAACATCGGCAGCAGATATCTTGTCGGCGGACGAAACACGAGCGCCACCGCGAGATAGGGAAGGATCAGCGCGAGCCATCTTCGAGTCCAGCGAACGCGGATGGCCAGAGCGATGGCGAAGAGGCCCAGGGCATGATGAATTCCGGCCACTTCGTCGCCCTGCACGTGCTCGGGATCGCTCGTCCATCCGATCCCCAGCGGTCCCGGGACACCGCTGTGAAAGTACGCGGTGTAGGCGACTCGGTCGGCAGCGATGCCGGGAACATTGCGGCGAAGGAGCGCGTAACCGACGGGGTAGATCGGATCGCCCGTATGCCGCCAGTTCCGAATGGCAAACGGAGCGAAGGCGATCGCGACTGGAAGCGCCAGCGCCGTGACCAGGCGCGGCCACCGCGCCCGCGGACTCGTGCCGAGCGCGTAGACGATCAATCCGGCGATGGCAGGAGCGACGGTGATCTTCGCCGCCAGCGCGGCACCCATCGCCCAGCCGGAGATCAGTGGCCAGCCGCGTCGGAAGAGGATGAGCGCGGCCACGGCGATGGAAAATGCCGCCGCATGATCGACGAACGCGGCGCCGGCAGGGGCGAGCACGACCGGAGCAGCGGCGTACAGCAGCGACGCAATCATCGCTGCCGCGCGCGTGCGCCGGTCCCGATGAACCGTCAGCGCCAGCGTTGCCAGCGACGCAACGAAGAATCCCGCGTGGATGAATTTCGCCGTCTCGCCCCCGGCGATTCGCAGAGCGATGAGGTAAATCATGTTGACCGCCTGGGGAAAGGCGCTGACGAACGTCCATGGCACAAACCAGACGTGGCCGGTGAGCAGAAAGAGCTTGGGCAGCGCAACGTGGTAGGCGATGCCGTCCGAGTCGGCCAACGGCAGGAGCAGTTGCGGAAGCATCAGGGCGATGGCCAACGCCACGCCGCAAGTGCCGACCGGATTCGCCTTCGCCAGCAACATCAGACGCGTCCCACAGCGCGCTACGGTCAGAAGCCAGAAGCTCGCCCGCATCAGCGCCAGCAGCACGAACACGGCAAACAGCGGAAGGATCCATGACGTGCCGAGGAATGTGCCGGCCATCCAGCTCGTCCAGCCGACCAGGAGTAAGCCGACGGCCAGCGATGCCGGAGCGGCCAGCACTGCTCGGCGTGTGCGAAAGCCGGCAGGGAGCGCAGCGAATCCGATCAGAGAGAGAAGGGCAAGCAGGAGCGCCGCCGCCCCCGCGTGCAGAACGCCGGATGCGAGGACCCCGATCAACGAGTCCTTAGCCGCTCCATGTCGTCGAGTTTACCGTCGGATGGGACCGGCAGCGGCGGAATCGGCCTCGGAAGCCGCTGTGTTACTCTCGCCGCCAAGGTCCCATGCCGCTTCACGAGAAGAAAGTCGTGGCCGTTCTTCCCGCTTACAACGCGGAAAAGACGCTGCGCGCGACATATGACGACATCCCCAGCGGATGGGTCGACGAGATCCTGCTGGTTGACGACTCCTCTTCCGACCGAACCGTCGAACTGGCCCGACAGCTCCCCATGCGGGTTGTGGTGCATCCGAAGAACCGCGGCTACGGCGGCAATCAGAAGACCTGCTATCGGACAGCGATCAACGAGATGGCCGGCGAGATCATGGTCATGGTTCACCCCGATCATCAATACGATCCGAAGATCATTCCGGAGCTGGTCCGGCCACTGCTGCGTGGCGAGTGCGATGCGGTATTCGGATCGCGCATGCTGGGCGGGAGGCCGATCGAGGGGGGCATGCCGAAGTGGAAGTATTGGGCGAACCTCTTTCTGACGATGGTGGAGAACGCCACGTTCTACATCTTCCTCTCCGAATATCACTCAGGCTTTCGGGCCTATTCGCGGCGCTATCTGGAGTCGATCAATTTCGAGGCGAATTCCGATGACTTCGTCTTCGACACGGAGATCATCGCGCAGGGAGTGGCCAGAGGAATGCGCATTCGCGAGGTTCCAATCAGCACGCGCTACTTCGACGAGGCCTCGCAGATCGGATTCTGGCGCGCCGTGCGATACGGGCTGGCCATTCTGAAGACAATGTTCTTCTACAAGCTGCACAAAAAGGGGATCTACTCGCACCGCATCTTCCGCGGTCGAGACCCGCAAGCTCTTCGCGCCGTCAGCGGGCAGCGCGGCGAAGCCGCGCCTTAGGAGTGCGGCGGCTTGCCGCCGCTTTGAAATCCCTGAAGGCGGCGGCAAGCCCCCGCACTCCTAAGGCCCCCGCCCCTAAAACGGCCACGACGACGGCGGAAGCGCCGACTCGCTTTGCGCACGAGCGATGGCGCTCGGCGGAATCGGCGCACCGGGCGGAAGAGCGCGCCGCATCGCGCCACGGCGCTCGAAGTAGACCTCTTCGATGTACCCGACGCGGAGACGCTGCGTCAGCGAAGGCGGCCGCATCTGAATCAGAACGGCGCTCAGTGCCAGCATCAGCACCGCGCCGCCGAGAACGAACCACCGCTTCTGCAGGCCCAGAGCTGCGATGAGCACGAGGGCGAACGGCACGGCGATGGCCAGCGGCCGAGCCACGAGGTGCAGCGCATTCGGTGCGACCAGGCCATCCCGCAGCAGCGGGACGCCCAGCGTCTGCCATGGAATCGCAAAGCTGACATCGGGAAAGGGAAACGTCAGCGATGCGAGCGCCACAGCAACGATCGATGCTCCGGCCAGGAGCGATTCAATCCAGCTTGCTGCGACAAACGCCAATCCGATCGCCACGAACGGCACAACCGGCACGATGTACCTCGGCCCGACGTTCCAGCCGCCATGCCAATTCGGGTAGCCGGAAAACAGGATCAGCAGCGACAGCGGCGCGAGGATCAACGTGATCCAGGCGCTACCGGTCAGCACGCGGCGCATCCGCCAGATGCCAATGAGCGCCATCAGAAGGACTGGCGAGAACACGAACAGACCTCGCGCCGGATCGAACAACTGACGCAGCGCGCCTCCCATGTCCGGAACCCCGATGCCAAACAGACCGGTGCCGACCAGCTTCCGCAAGGGCGCGTAGCGTTCACTTGCGGTCGAAAGCGAGAACACGCTTCCGAAGGCGACGTAGTCGTAAGCCGCCAGCAGGAGAGCGAACGGGATTCCGCCGACGATGATTCGGTGCGCGCGTCGCCAGGCGACGAGGATCAGGACCGCGCAGACGATCGCTGTCGTGTATTCGGAGATCACCGCGAGACCGATGAGCGCTCCCGCGACAACGTCGCGGCGCGGCGACGGATCGACGAAGAGGAGCGCCCAGGCGCCGAACAGGGCAAAGGCGGTCAGAGCATGCGAGAAGTTCAGCAGGCCGTAGGCAAAAAGCGGCGTAGCGAAGAGAAGAATCGTGATCGCCACTCGAGTCCGATCGAGCGGCGATCGTAGACGACGCGCGGTTCGGGCGACCATCCACGCCAGCGCAAGGAGGGGCAGTGTCGCGGCGGCGAAGCGCATCGCCGTCAGCGTCGCGCGAATGTTCGAGGGAGATGGCGGCCCGACGATGAGACGGGCGATCACGTATCCGGGAAGGCCGATCAACGCTGCGCCGGGAGCCTTGTTCGAGTAGAGATGTCCGTCGCGCTCCGCCACGTCCTCGAATCTGCCGCCGCCGAGGAGTTGGACGTAACGGCTGATCTCGAGGGAGTGATCTTCAACGATCGCCGCGGCGAGTGCCCAACGGCTCAATTCGTTCGGCGAGACGAAGTGAGGAAAGACGGGGAAGACGAGGACGGCCAGAACCGCATACAGGCCGATCGGGGAAGTTCGAAGTTCAAAATTCCAGGTTCGAGCGAAGAAAGGCCGGCGTCGACTCTCCGACCTCAATTCTTCATTCGACATTCGAGCTTCGAACCTCTTCCTTCATCCGTCGTCTCAGCTCGCTGCTGATCGGCACGCCTGCCTGCTGACAGGCGATGGCGATCGCCTCGAACGCCTCGCGCTTGCGGCCGGCGCGCACCATCTCCACCACGCCGCGGGCCAGGATTCCGTCGAAGAATCGCTTGCGGTCGACATCGGTAGGCAACACTTCTTTCGCTGCCGGACGCAGCGTGCCAAGAAGGTCGTTGATCTCCGCGTACTCGGGGCCGACGAACTTGCGCAGGTCTTCCTTCAACGTGCGGGCCAGGGCAGGCGACTTTCCGCCCGTCGACACCGCGAGCTGGATCGACCCGCTCTCCACGATGGCCGGGACGATGAACTCACAGAGGTGTGTGACGTCGACGACATTGACCGGGATCCTGCGGCGCCGGCAGTCGCGCGCCACGCGTCCGTTCACGCAGGGATCGTCTGTCGAGGCGATCACGATGGACGCTCCATCCAGGTCGGCTCGGTCGTAACTCTTCCGTCGGACCGCGAGGCGTCCGGAGGAAGCCCACTGCTCGATTTCCGGACTGATGTCGGGAGCGACGACGGTGACGCGCGCGCCGTAGCGCAGCATCGTCTCCGCTTTGCGGGCACAGACTTCGCCGCCGCCTACGATGAGGACGTCGTGCCCTTCGATGTCCAGGAAGATCGGGTAGTAAGGAAACTTCTTTCGCGGCACGCTGAGAGTTTAGCGCGACGCGTCGCTTCGCTCACGGCCGGGCGCACGGGGAGCCGCCTTCTTGGTCAGTCTCGCCCGTTCCGAGCGATCCTTCATTCTCTGCACGTTGCGCCGGCGCTTCTGCAGCGCCTCTCGAGCCTTGTCGCCGTTCCTTCGAGACATGGGTTGCCTTTCTGTCCAGCTAGTAGATGGGAAATCGGTCGCAGAGTTCCTTGACGTCCTTTTTCACCTGAGCGATGACGCCGGCGTCACCTTTGGCGTCGAGCACGCGAGCGATGAGCTGAGCCATCGTCTTCATCTCCGGCTCGCGCAGGCCGCGCGTGGTGACCGCCGGGGTTCCGATGCGGAGCCCGGAGGCGATCATCGGCTTCTGCGTGTCGAAGGGAATGGTGTTCTTGTTCACCGTGATGTTGGCCGCCTCGAGCATGTTCTGGCTGTCCTTGCCGGTGATTCCCTTCGAATAGACGTCAGTCAGGAAGAGGTGATTGTCTGTTCCACCGGAGACGATCCGGAAGCCGCAGTCTCCCACGGCCTGGGCCAGCGCCTTTGCGTTGCGCACAATCTGCGTCTGATACTCCTTGAACTCCGGAGTGAGCGCCTCCTGAAACGAGACCGCTTTGGCGGCGATGATGTGCACCAGCGGCCCTCCCTGGACACCGGGAAAGACCGCGCGGTCGAGATCCTTGGCGTATTTCTCCTTGCACAGGATGAGGCCAGCGCGCGGTCCGCGCAGGGTCTTGTGCGTCGTCGTGGTCACGAACTCGGCATACGGCACTGGCGAAGGATGATTTCCGGTGACCACCAGGCCGGCGATGTGGGCGATGTCGGCCATCATCAGCGCGCCGCTGCGGTCGCAGATCTCCCGGATGCGTTTGAAATCGATGACCCGCGAGTAGGCCGAAGCACCGCAGATGATCAGGCGCGGCTTGTGTTCCTGAGCCAGCCGCTCCATCTCGTCGTAGTCGATCCGCTCGTCTTCCTTACGGACGTGATAAGCGACCACTTTGAAATCGCGACCGCTGTAGGAGAGGGGATGGCCGTGCGTGAGGTGACCGCCGTGGGAAAGATCCATTCCCATGATCGTGTCGCCAGGCTTGAGGACAGCGAAGTAGACCGCCATGTTCGCCTGCGATCCGGAGTGGGGCTGCACATTGGCGTGCTCTGCGCTGAAGAGCTTTTTGGCGCGCTCGATGGCGATGGTTTCCACGATGTCCGTCGGGCCGCAGCCGCCGTAGTACCGTTTGCCCGGATACCCTTCCGCGTACTTGTTCGTGAAGACCGAGCCCATCGCAGTAAGCACGGCGCGGGAGACGTGATTCTCGGAGGCGATCAGCTCCAGCGTGTCATTCTGACGCTCCGTTTCCATGCGGATGGCGTCGGCGATCTGAGGATCGACCTGCTCCAGCGCGCGCTGCAGAAAATCGTGACCGGTGGCGACGCGCCGCTGCGCCTCGGTGATCGTCATGGCGTTCTCCTGAACGGCGATCTTACTCGATAATGGCAGGGCCGGATGTTGGACCAGCGAGCAGCGAGCGGCGAGCAGCGAGCAGCATGGCCTCCGCTCGCCGCGACCGGCATCATCGCAGCCGCGGCCGTCGTCTTTTCATCAGTGTTCTTCTTTTTCTTCCGCGACAATTTCTCCACTCACTATCCGATCAAGGTGATCTCCGCGGCGATCTTCCGCGCCGGTGAGCTTCCGTACTGGAACTTCTATAACGGCGGCGGACAGCCGCTAGCCGGCAACCCGAACACTCTGACGTTCTATCCGGACAACTTGCTGTACCTCTTCCTGCCGGCGCATGTGGCCTTCAATCTCCACTTCATCTTCCATCTGGTCGGGGCATGGTTCGCCATGCGCGCGCTGTCCCGCTCGACGCCTGCTGCGTGGCTTTATGTGCTCAGCGGCGCGGCGATCTCGGCGACGGCGTTCTACAACCTGATCGTGGCCATCGCCCTGGTACCGCTCGCCTTTCTTGCTGCCGAGCGCCGTTCCGCACTCCTCCTCGGCCTTTCGTTTGGACTGCTGGCGCTGGCAGGCGAGCCGGTGATGGTCCTGAGCACGGCGCTTGGCGTGGCGATCATTCTCTTCAGCAGAGCGCCGGCGCCCTCGGCGGCGCGTCTTCTCGCAGCAGGAGCCATCGCCGTCATCATCGCCTTGCCCCAACTGATTGCGTACTCGGAGATCTCGGCAGAGGTTGAGCGGGCGCACCGATTCTCGACTCAGACGGTTCTCAATGCTTCGCTTTCGCCGATGCGCCTCATCGAGTTCGTGGTCGGCCCGATTCGCGCGGTCAGCGAACCGCGTCTGTTCCTCTCGCTCTTCGTGGGGGTGATCGTCGTTCCGGCGCTCTTCCAGCGGTCGCGCTACTTGCTGCTCGCCGCGGTGATGCTCTTCTTCGCGCTGGGACGATTCAATCCCCTGATCGCCGCGGCTGTCGACGCATTGCCAGCGATCCGCGTGGCGCGTTTCCCGGAGAAATTCGCCGTCCCTCTCACCGTAGCGCTGATCGTCCTTGCCGCGAGGCTGCTGGCGAATCGCGTGTGGCAGGTCGTCACGTTTTTTCCTCTGGCGCTCTGGGCGGCGGTCACATTGCCGGTCGACTTCTTTTCGCCGTATCGCGTGACGAAGCGGGCCACCACGCGCATCTACGCGACGTCCTCGCCCGGCGGACAGACTCCGTCGCGCGCTGATTTTCGTGCTCGGGCCAGCCGATTGGAGCCGCTCTTCGGCGCAGTGGCCGGCCTCCGGTACGCAGTCGACCGTTCGCCCGACGGGATGTTCTCGTTGATGACGCGCATCGCCGCGGAGCGCTATGGGGCCACGCGCAATCCGCGCTGGCTGCGCATCGCCGGGTGCAGCAATGTCACCGATGCGCTGCCGAGGGCGATGTTCGTTCCGCGCGTGATAGGGACGAGCAGCGTTCGAGCGGCGGTGGAGATGATCGAGAGCGCGTCATTCGACGAGCATCTCTCTGCCGTTGGCCCGCAGCGATTGAATGACGCTCGCTCGCCGCCGAACGCTCGAGTGGTTGGCGTGACCGAACGTTCGCAGGCGCTCGAGATCCGAGTCACGACGCCGGCACCGGCGATTCTGCTGGTCAACGAAACGTATTTTCACAGTTGGACCGCGGACAGTCTGGACACCTTTCCGCTTGATCTCGACCGGCTCGGCATCCTCGTCCCCGCGGGCGAGCGGACGATCACCCTCCGATTCGGGCGCCATCGGCTAGCGGTGGCCGGCGCGTGGTTTCTCTCCTCGCTGCTCCTTCTCGGCTCGCTCTTCGCGCTGCGCATCGAAGTACTGAACCGCGGCACCGGCGAGGTAGAGCGAGCCGCCGATGAAGATCGTTCGCTGGCCTGATCGAAGCGCGCGTTCGATGGCACGCTGCGGCTGCGCCTCGGCGTACGCTTCGATTCCACGCGAGCGTGCCAGCGTGGCGAGATCGGCCGCCGGCGCCGAGCGTGGCGGATAGGGCTCCGTGGCGATCACACACTCGAAGAGCGGAAAGAGAATGTCGGCGACCGGCTCGATATCCTTGTCGCGCATGATGCCGAAGACCAGCAGCCGAGGAGGGCGCAGGCGATCGCGAATGAACGGCGCGAGGGCGGCCATCGCGTGCGCGTTGTGGCACCCGTCGATCCAGATTTCCTTTCCATCGGTGCACAGCCGCTCCAGGCGTCCTCGCCATCGCGTAGCAGCGATCCCGCGCTCGATGCTCTGTGCCGTAATCCTCGGCAACTGTTTTCGCAGCTCCCGAGCCGCGCGCACCGCGAGCGCTGCATTGCGACGCTGAAAAGATCCTGGCAACGGCGTGTCGTGCTCGTCGCGCACCTCGATGAATCGATTCCCGAATTTCGCCGCGCGCCGGCGGAGCACGGCCAGGACACGAGAATCGTCGTTCGATGTGAGCACCATCGTGCCGCGATGGATGACGCCCGCCTTCTCCGCGGCGATCGTCCGCAGCGTCGATCCGAGATATTCGGTGTGATCGATTCCAATGGGAGTGATGATGGCGGCCATCGGCTGCACGACATTCGTCGCATCCATCCGTCCGCCCATTCCCACCTCCAGCACCGCGATCTCGCAGCGAGTCTGGCGAAAGGCGATGAATGCGATGAGCGTCAGCGCCTCGAAATACGTCGGCGTGATCGAGGTCTGCTTCGCCGCATCGCGGAGCAGCTCGATCGATTGCTCCAGCAGGTGAGGATCGATCATTTCTCCATCGATCAGCCACCGCTCGCGAATGTCGACCAGATGGGGCGACGTGTAGAGGGCGGCTCGATATCCGGAGGAGCGAAGGATCGACTCGAGCGCCGCCGCCGTCGATCCCTTGCCATTTGTCCCGGCGACGATGATCGAAGGATAGGCGCGCTCGGGGCGGCCCAGCGGCCGCAAGAGAGCGCGCATTCGCGCCAGGCCGGGACGAATCCCGGAGGCCTGAAGACTGTCGAGCCAATCGAGCGGAGACACCTACTTGTTCAGGAAGAAACGGAGAAATCTGCCGATCGTCGGCTTCATGTCCGCGCGCGCGGTGATGAGGTCGATCATGCCGTGCTCCATGAGGAACTCCGCACGCTGGAATCCTTCCGGGAGTGTTTGGCGGATCGTCTGCTCGATCACGCGCGGCCCGGCGAATCCGATCAGCGCCTTCGGCTCCGCGATGTGCAGATCCCCGAGCATGGCATACGACGCGGTCACGCCGCCGGTGGTCGGATCGGTGAGCACGGAGATGAACGGCAACCCCGCTTCGCTGAGCCGGGCCAGAGCGGCGGAGATCTTGGCCATCTGCATGAGCGACAGGATGCCCTCCTGCATGCGCGCGCCGCCGGAACAGGAGACGATGATCAGAGGCTCTTTCCTGTCGATGCAGCGCTCCACGGCCAGCGTGATCTTCTCGCCGACCACCGATCCCATCGAGCCGCCCATGAAGTTGTACTCCATGGCGCAGATCACGACATGGATGCCGTCGATCTTTCCCTCGGCGCAGATCACGGCGTCTCCCTTGCCCACGCGCTGCTCGTAGACCTTCAGCCGATCGCGATAGCGCTTCGTGTCGCGGAAGTCGAGCGGATCCCCGGAGCGGATGTTGGAGGCGAGTTCCTTATAGGCCTGGTCGTCGTAGAGGAGATCGAGACGCTCCCGTGCGTTGAGCCGGAAGTGATAGCCGCACTTGGGGCAGACGTTGAAATTCTGCTCCACCTCCTTGCGGTAGACGGCGGCCTTGCATTCCTCGCACTTGACCCACAACCCCTCCGGAATGGCGACCTGCTTCTCGGTCGGCTCCTTCGGCTTCTTCTCCTTTTGGAACCAGGCCATGGGCCGCGACTCTAACTCAGATCTCGCGGAAGATGTAGGGCCGCAGCACGTCGATGCGATCTTCCAGTTTGGATTCGTCGAGATAGCGAAGCGTGGCGGCCACTGAGGAGAGAAGCGAGTTGCCGTCCTGCGGCGTGTAGCAGAACCCGACCACCTTGCGCGCGTGCGGGACGCTGATGGTGTTGAGCGGCATCACCGTCTGGGAAAAGATGCGCCCGAAATAACCATGATCGCGGCCGAAGGAGAAGATCTGATTCACGGACCGTCGCTGCGTGACAGCGATCCTGGTATTGCTTCGAACTCGCGACTTCACTTCCTCGGGCGTGATGTCGTAGCCCAGCTCCAGGTCGAACCATAGCGTGTGCATGTACTGGGTGTTGATCTTGATGGCCGAGGAGAAGATGTTCAGCTTTTCACCGAGAGTCTGAAAGAGGTGGTAGGCGTCCCGCGCGTGATGTGTGCCGAACTCCGGATCATCGTGCTTACCCGCTTCCGGAGCGGCGATGAAGTTCTTGGTATCGGAGACGTCGTTCGCCCGGCGCATGCAGACGAACCGGCCCGCCTTCAGATTCATTTTGCCGTTCTGCCAACCGATGGTTTTCAGCAGGACGGAAATGTTGTGCGTGTTGCAGGAAACGATCTGAATGAAACGGTCATCGGGAGTGAAGACCTCGTCATTGATGCCCCGGGCGTACGGTTTCCCAAATCCGAACTCCGATCCTTGCGCCAGGAAGCCCTTCGGCCCGCGGATGCGATCGTAGTACTTCGATTTGTTCTCGTTGCCGGCCGGCGTGCAGTCCACCACCACGGTGGCCCGCTCGATGGCCTCTTCCGCGTTGTAGGAAACGCGGTGCCCGATCTCCGCGAAGTCCGCGCGCGCTTCTTCGTCGGTGGCCAGCCGGGCCCCGTGGTCGATCAACTGATTCACCTTGGCCCGATCGGCGACGCTGGGCGTCCGCTTGTGGAACGTGACTTCGTCGATACCCCACTTCTCTTTGAACTGATTGAACAGCCCGATCAGAGGCTCACCGATCGTTCCGGTGCCGACGACGTGCACGACGGTCTTGGTTGCCATGCCGTCCGGGGATTGTAACAGGCGCTGTAGAATCGCGGCCCGATGCCGACGAAGACCGAAGCGGGCGAAAAACTCATCGCCTCCAATCGAAAGGCGTATCACGACTATTTCGTGCTGCAGAAGCTCGAGGCGGGCATCGCCCTGACCGGTACCGAGGTGAAGTCACTGCGCGACGGGAAGGCGAATCTGAAGGATAGCTACGTGAATTTCCAGCATGGCGAGGCCTACCTTTTCGGAGCGCACATCTCCCCCTACACCCACGGAAATCGCGAAAACCACGATCCGGTACGCCCCCGCAAGCTCCTCCTTCACCGCCGCGAGATCGACAAACTCCTCGGTCAGGTCGTGGAGAAGGGGCTGACCATCGTTCCCCTCCGCCTTTACTTCAAGAAGGGGAAGGTGAAGGCGGAGATCGCAGTGGTGCGAGGAAAGAAGTTGTTCGATAAACGCGCGGCTGAAAAAGGGCGCGAGCTGGATCGGGAGGCGGCGGCGGCGATGAAGGCTCGATGAAGACCATGTTCGACTCGAGCGCGACGGTCACCGCGATCAGCGTCATCGCCACGGCCAGACGATGTCTCGCCGGCCAACGCCGCATCTCCAGGGCCGCCGGCAGAAGAAGCAGGGGAAGGAGAAAGATCCATACTCGCGCCGTCTCTGCTTGAATCAGGCCGGTCCCCGCGACAATGACGATCGTCAGGAGCCCGGAGATTGCCACCGCCTTCACTTGGGCTTCCTCCCCGCGGCGTTTCAGCAGCCAAAAGATGGCCAGGACGACCGGCACCCATCCGCTGCCAAGGAAGAAATCGAGCAGGTCGAAGGGGATCGTTCGCGGATACGGCCGGTGCAGCAGCGGCAGATAGCGATACTGCATCGCCAGTGCGGTACGAAATGCGGAGAGCCAATTGAATCCAGTGGAGAGCCAAAGGATGAGGTGCGCTGCGGTGAACGTACCCAGGGCGATGAGGACGAGGGTCGTCACGCCGCGA
>QHVS01000146.1:13892-15877 GCA_003223635.1 Acidobacteriota bacterium
ACAAGATGGTCATGATCCCGAGCGTGATACCGAGCACGAGGAACGTGTAGCTGGTCATCGTCGCCGCGAAGAGCACGGCGCCGAACGCGACCGCGTCGCGGCGACTGTCGCGCTCGAGCGCGGCAAACCATGTGGAAATGAGTGAGCAGGAAAGCAGCGGATAGATCGGATCGAGGTAGAGGAAGAAGACCGTCATCGAAGGCGAGAGCGCGAGCAGCGTCGCTGTCTGAAATGCGGCATCGTTTCCGGCGATCGTCCGCAACGCCGCCCACGTGGTGATCACGGCCGCCGCCGAGAGAATAGCCAGCGCGATCGCCGCGGCGACCGGCGCGCGCTCGTCGCCGAACGTCCGGATGATCAGAACGTAGAACGCGATCGGCCCGGGCGGCTTCGTCGTCGCGTGCTGCGGCGCGCGTTGCAGAATTGCATCGAACTGTCGAAGCCAATCGACCGTGAAGCCCCGGCGTTCGAGGTGGACGATGGTCTCAGCCACCGTGTAGTAGCTGGTGATGAGTTGATCATTGGCGATGCGACGCATGCGGTCGACGCCATGCAGCTCAGGCTGAATGGCGTTGCCCGCGAGTTGTAATGCCGCCGTGGCCAGGGCAAGAAGCCCGAGCGCCAGCGCGCGATGCCGGCGGAAGAGAATCTGCGCGATCAAGGCGGGGGAGGCGGCGAGAATGAAAAGGATCGCAATCTTCGCCACGTCCGTGCGGCGCTGCCATCGCCAGATCCAGTACTCCGGGCCGTTGACACCAGGGACGTGCAGGAAAACCAGGACGATGAAGACGATCCCGAGAGCGACCGCGACGACGGTCGGAGCGAGAGACCCGTCGTCGTTCGATCGTTCGCTCGCCACTCTGCGGCGATTCTATCGGAAGGAAGAGTGTGGCTCTCGCACCACACTCGTGACTCTATGACACCACAACTCTCGTTGTTCAGCGGCGGTCGCTTCAAAACGTATGTAGCTGATAAAGCGCGGCTTAGTGCCAGATCGTGCCCTCTGCCGTGCGTGGCACTTCCCCTGCTCAAGGGAAGGCGGACATGTACGCAAAACGCAAAACGATCAACGCGAACGTCAGCATCAGCGGCATCGGTCTCCACTCCGGCATCTACACACGAATCAACCTCCAACCTGCCGTCGCAGGCAGCGGGATCACGTTCGTCCGGGATGATCTCGACGGACTTCGCATCGCGGCCCTCCAAGCGTCGACGACGGCCCTCGACCACGCGACGACCGTAGGGAAAGACGACGTCTCGGTGGGGACGGTGGAGCATCTGCTTTCCGCCGTGATGGCCGCCGGGATCACCGATCTCGATGTCCACATCGACGGCCCGGAAGTGCCGATCATCGACGGGAGCGCACTTCCGTTTCTGCATCTGATCGATGCGGCCGGCGTTCGCGAGCTTGGGATGGAGGTCCCGGTGCTGCGCATTCGCGAGCCCATCGAGGTGGTCGACGGCGAGAAGAGCATTCGCATCATGCCGGCGAACCGCCTGGTGCTGAAATACAGAATCGATTTTCCTCACCCGACGATTGGCAAGCAGTCCTTCCATTTCGATGCGGAGCACGACAACTTCGCGCGCAGGATCGCCCCGGCTCGCACATTCGGATTCATGCGTGACGTGGAGAAGCTCCGCGCGGCGGGCCTCGCTCGCGGCGGTTCGGTGGAGAACTGCATCGTCCTGGATGAGCGCGGTGTCATGAACGGGCCGCTGCGTTTCCGCGACGAGTTCGTGCGGCACAAGATCCTCGATCTCTATGGCGACCTCGCTCTCATCGGCCGTCCCATGGTCGGTGAAATCACAGCGCATCGCGCCGGGCACGCCCTGCACTCGCGCTTCGTGGCCAAGGTGCTCGCCGAAGTCGCGCAGTACGAAGAGGGGCTCGATTCAGCGGGCGCCGGCGAGACAGTATTCGCCTGAAGCGGCTCTGGTGTGGTAAAAAAGCCACACCGTGCGACTCGCACCTGCCATCCTCTTTC
>QHVS01000265.1 GCA_003223635.1 Acidobacteriota bacterium
CACACCGCAGCTCGAAGGAGAGGGGATGATCGTGACTCGTCCGTTTCCCACGGCTCGTCTCGACCACCTCGATCCGTTTCTGCTTCTCGACCGGATGGGACCGGTGACGCATGGCCCGGGTGAGGCGAAGGGCGCTCCCGATCATCCGCACCGCGGGTTCGAAACCGTTACATACATTCTCGATGGCGCGATCGAGCACGAGGACTCGCAGGGCAATCACGGCAGCATCGGCCCCGGAGACGTGCAGTGGATGACGGCCGGCTCCGGCGTGATTCACTCCGAGATGCCTGCGGAGGGGATCCGACGGGACGGCGGTCGGCTGCATGGATTTCAGCTTTGGGTCAATCTCCCAAGCCGCGACAAGATGATGAAGCCACGCTATCAGGAATTGCACGCAGCCGAGATTCCGACCGCGACGAGCGCAGACGGCAAAGTGACGGTGACGGTCATCGCCGGCGAGTCCCTTGGCACACGCGCGACGATCGACACCCGCACGCCGATCATGTATCTCCACGTGCGCCTCGCCGCGGGTGCGCGCTTCACGCAAGCCATTCCGGAGACGTACAACGCCTTCGCGTTCATCGTCAGCGGGCAGGCAGCGTTCGGCGATCGCCTGGCGCGCGAGAACGACATGATCATCTTCGACCGCGACGGCGATGAAGTCGCGATGACAACGGAGAACGGAGCCGAACTGCTGCTCATCGGCGGCGTGCCGCTGAGTGAGCCGGTCGCTCGCTACGGGCCGTTCGTGATGAACACGGTTGGCGAAATCCGGCAGGCGATGATCGACTACCAGAGCGGCCACTTCGGCGAGATCGGCTGAGAGCCTCTCGCTGATCTAAAGCGTCCACGTCTTCTCGCGCCCTGCTGCCTCGAGCAATGCCTGGTGCTTCAGGCAGTAGGCCGCCCACGGGATTGCCTCGAGCCGCCGCGGTTCGATCGGACCGCCGTCGACGAGGCATCGGCCGAAAGTACCGTCGTCAATCCGGCGGAGTGCATCCCGCACCTGCTGCAGAATGATCGAGTCGAGCTCGGCCTCCGTGAAATGAGAATCGACGGCGACGTCGGACACGCTTGCGTCACCGCTGTCGTGCGGAGTGTCGATCAATTCTCCGCGACCATCTTCGAGCTCCCGATCACTATGCTCAGCGAGTTGTTTCTCGAGGTCGAGCAAGCGTTTTCTGTAAAGCTCAATGTTGATCATGCCTCCTCCTGGCCCACACGACCGCTACCTCGCTAGTTCGTACAAATACTCGACGAACGACATCGCCGCGCCGTCGAAGCCTTGCACGTTCGGAACGCTGGATGCTGGATGAACCAAGCGTACATTCTCACGCGAGGTCTGACCAGCGCACGAGGGGAGTTCTGTCTGTCCGCGCTCGCCCGATGACGGATTCGACTCTTTCGAGGAGCTGCGCTTCTTTGCCAACGAGTAGGTTGCGGATCTGTTCACGCGCGACGTCTTGCTGCCGAAAGATCACTTCTTCACGGCCGGACGCAAGCGAGTAAACCTTGGCCTCAACGTCGTAAAAAGCGCGTGTCGTTCCGTTCGGGAGAAATTCGCATCTTCGGAGCGTGATGCGCGCCATCACAAAGACGTTTGCGCTTGGAAAGTAATGACGGAGTCTCTGGCAGGCCTGTCTCGAATACACGTAGTAAGCGCCCATCATGTGCTTCCGATTCAATGCTGCGATGTCATACCGCACGTAGTTTTTTGGCGCGACCTTCGAGATGTGGCGCTCGAGTGGTTCGAGTAGCGGCGGCGGAATGTCGCAGCCGTTTGCGGATCCGGTGTATTCGTTCTGGTCGTCCTGACTGGGGAAGATGACCTTAGCAGTGGACGGCAGATCGGACGTGACGCTGGTGATGGCCGCGGTTGCGACCACGAACGGGACGATGAATAACATCGGTCTGGTGTTCCGTCAGCCTAACGTGTGAAGCTCACCGGCGCGAACCGGCGACGCGAGAAAGTATAACTCTCGGAAGACGGCGTGGCGGTTCATGCGCATCCGTGCGCTCTGTCAGGCCAAGCAGATACCTGCCAGCCCGATGAATCCAGATACCAGAGCGAGATGCCTGGCATTCGTACTGGCAATCGGAATGACTCCACTGGCTTACCGTCGAGCGAAATGCTTACGCGATACTCTCCGGTTCGGAGTCGCAGAATCTTGCGTTCCTTGCTACGGACAGAGACCGCATTTGTCGTTCCAAATTTGAAGGTGAAAAAACTCTTGGTCGTGGGCTGGTGAGTGTTGGTGAGTTGAGCCTCACTCGGGTGAGCGGCAGCAGTGAACGGGCTGATACACACCAGGGTATCTTTGCGCCGCTCGGACGCCGCCATATTGATCGCGAATGATGAAACGAGAATCGCCACCGCGATAATGGACGGTCCGATCTTCATGACTCTAGCCACCTAACGGTTCAGCGCTCACCGGCGCCAACCGCACGCGATGAAGTATAGCTCTCGGGAAAATGACGACGCGGTGGCGTCCGGTGCAGCGCAGAGTTGGACGACTCCATTCTCGGTGGCCCCAAAACGTCGTGAGAATCAACCCGAAAGAATGGCGTACAGAACGAGCCCGCCGGCAGCGGCTGCGTTGCAGATGATGCCGCCGACGGCCCATCGTCTCGCTTCATTCCGCAGAAGTGAAATCGTACCCGCAACTACACCGGCGATGAGGAATGCGAAACTCCAAAGTGAGGCAGCATAGATCGCAATCAGGCCTGTCTCGCCTCGAGGCCAGTCGTGAGGCATCTCGAAAATCCAGAAGATGTAGAGGATCGCGAGAACGGGACACGCTAACGAGACACCAGCGAGTGCAGGTCGTTTCGATCCCATTGCCAGTCGCCCAACGTACCACGCGTTCACCCGCGCGGCCGGTTCCTCTTGCGCGTCGGGTGCTACGCCGAGTTGGGCAGTGCTTCATTGCGTAGATGTGAACTTGAACGGGCCGATAAGAGGCGAATTCTTTTGCTTTGGATGCCAAAGCGACCGTAGAAACGCCATGCTGGCGCTGGAATCAACGTTCCAAGAATACGGGATGCTGAAGTAGAGTTCGTTGTCTCCCGCGAAGGCGGGACAAGGTGAGGCGACTTCTGCGCCCGTACTTTTGCCCGGCAGCAGCGACGTGTACCAAGTTTGTGGTGCCACCGGTTCGCCAAGCGTGCTTTCGCATTTCACTTCGTGCGCCAGATCCCATGCCAAGACAAAGCGGTCTCGGACCTTGACGGGAAGCTTGGCCATATCAAAGACGATGATCGGCTTGGAAGAGATGTTTCGGGTCGCAAACTTAAGTTTCGCCCGCTGACCGGCAGATGGGATTCCGGTCAGTTCGACGCAGAACCGCAGACCCTCGAAATCTACGCACTTTTCAGCAGCATAGGTCGAATCGGCGGTCAGCAAGAGCAGTGCAGCTAGCAATACTTGTAACACGTTCGTCTGCCCAACGGATCACGCGTTCAGCCGCGCGGCCCCTTCACGTGCCAGCATACTTGACACGTGCAATCCAGGAAGCACGAGGCGCTTCAGCGCCGGGGCAAGCGACGGGGCCGCGTCGGCTGCTACGCCGAGTTAGGCTGCCGGTCCGCCTTCGTAGTGATGAACTCGTGCTCGTGCGTACGGATAAATGCGATGCGTAGGTGACTGAGATCGGACACTTTCACGAGCTCGTAAAACTCATGGTCAAGGTCGCCAAGTTTCGAGTGTTCGTATGATTCGCTGAAGGCTTCGATCGTACCCACCTCCCGAAATGGCTCGATGACATCGTTCTCGTCACGCCACGTTGCGATTGCACGCTTCATGAGGTCTGCGTATTCTGGCGCTCCGATGTGGCGAAAACCTTCGACCGCAAGATCGGCGAGTTTCCCCTCGGAGTTCCAGAAATACTGGTTAAACCCACCGTTCCGCACTTCAGCCTCGACATGAAGTGTAGTGAAGACCGCCCGAAAGCCAGGCGACAGCTCCGCCAGGCGAGCGTCTTCGTTGGCAGAATCATCGCCAATTCTCGCGTAGACATAGTCCTGGATCGCCAATTCCAGATCGTCATTTGAAATCGATGCCAGCGTCGCGCGATCGAAATCGGCATACCGTCGCCGATTCATGAAGGCATATATCGACGCGCTTAGCTCGTCGTCATCGGGCATTCTTTCGTCGCTCGCCACGAAATTTCCGTCCGCCTAACGGTTAGAGCTGAGCGGCTTCGGCGCGCCGCGCAGCTGTGGAAAGCAGACTAGCAGAGGAGCGGGCCGAAATCCGCTCCAGCGACGGAGTTAGCCGGCGGTTATTCGCCGGTTGATTTCTCCCGATGAGGTCAACCGCCGCGTGGTGATGGAGATGTGGCGAGCGTTTTCGGCTCGCGCCCGGAAAATCGAGACGGTGCCGATCAAGAACGACAAGCTTGCGTCACAAGGGGGAGGCGAAGCGGCGATCGTACCGATGAGCGGTCATCGCGAATGAGGTATTTGATTTGACGGGCGTGCGATTGCACCGGCTGCCAATGAGTCAACGTGACCCTAACGTCAGCCCGCTGAGTCTACTAGGCGCGTGTCACCCGGATCGTGGCCCGGTATTGCTGCACCGGAATCGGATCGGGCGTCTGCCGTTGCGGATCAAGCTCCACCAACGTGAACGTGTAGCCGGCCACTGAGGCCTCACGGGGAAAGCCGGTTCCGCCGGCGGTGTTGAGCGTGGCCGATTGCGCGCCGCGGCCGGTTGTCATGTCGAGGCGGATCGCTCCGTTCCCCTGCCAGACACACACCACTGACGCCGGACAGCGCGAATCTTCAACGACCTGGGCGAACGAGACTCGCAGGTCGGTGTTCACCTGATTCGAGTTGCCGAATTGGACGACGATCGTCGCGTCACGAACGGCGACCGAACTGCCCGGATCCGTCGGCGAGGAATTGCACGCTAGGACCAGAAGCGCGAAAACAACTCCCAGTGATCGCATATCAAAGTGAACACCGCTGCGAGCCGAAAAATCCCCGCTACATTCGAGCAGACAGTGCGGCGCGCGCCCAAACTCACCTTCCTATAATGACGGCCCATGCACGAAACGGAATTCGCTTCGTGGCTCGTCCGGCTGACGGAGTAGGCAA
>QHVS01000266.1 GCA_003223635.1 Acidobacteriota bacterium
TGGCTGAAAAGACTGGCGGAATACTCAACCGTACGGTGGCACGTCTGCCGCACCTGGAATGACGTCGTTGCGGAGAAACTCGATGCGAAAACTCACTCTTCTCCTTCCTCTCGCGTTCACGATCGCTGTTCCGATGTCCGCCGCCACCGCAGGCAAAAGCCAGTCGTACTTCACGTATGACGACGGCGGCACCATCGTCCGGCAGGGCGATGACAGCCGCGAGGTGGACGCACGGGTCAATTTCCCAATCTACCCGGGCGACGAAGTCATTACCAACCGGCGCGGCCGTGCGGAGATTCGTCTCTCCGATGGCAATGTGATCGCCCTCGACCGCTCCACTTCGATTCGTTTCAAATCCATTCTCGATTCGTACGATGGCGATTCGTCGCAGACCGTCGTCGAGGTGAAGTTCGGGCACGTCGCCGTGCAGCGCACCGACTACGCGCGCGAGATGTTGCGCGTCGACACCGATAACGCGAGCTACGCGGCATCGGAGAACGCGGTGTACGCGGTGGAAGATGATGGCCGCGGGCGCGACCGCGTGACGGTGTTCAGCGGCGTCATCGAAGTGCGCACTCCGAACCGAAGCGTGACCGTTCGCGCTGGAGAAGAGGCCCGCATCGATGATCAGGGCCTCTACGGCCTGGTCAATATGCCTCGCGGAACGGGCGACGAATTCGAACGCTGGTTCATCCGTCGCTCCGAGCGTTACGACAGCGCGTCCACGCGCTACCTCGATCGCTCACTCTCATACTCCGACTACGATCTCGCTGACAACGGCTCATGGACGTACGTGAGCAGCATCGGCTCATGGGGCTGGCGGCCTTACGTCTCCGTCGGCTGGCGCCCTTACTACAACGGATATTGGGGCTACCGCGGCGGTTGCCTTGTCTGGATCTCGTACGAGCCCTGGGGATGGGTGCCCTATCACTATGGTCGTTGGGCTTATGACGGTGGATTTGGCTGGGTCTGGGTTCCCGGCTATGCCTACTCGCCGGCATGGGTCTACTGGATGTATGGACCGGGATATGTGGGCTGGGCTCCGTCCGGCTGGTATGACTGCTATCGGCCGTACTACGGCTGGGCCTATCGCCCGTATGCGCGAGCCGGATTCGAATTCGGATTTGGTAATCGCGGATACGGCAATGTGAGACTGCACGACATCGATCTGCGTCCGTGGACGTTCATCTCCCCGAACAGCATTGTCTCCACGCGCGTCGATACGGCGGCGATGACCACAGACGTGATTCGGCAGCGTCTGCTGCGCGATCCGAATGTCGGGATGGCCACGGTCTCCGGCACTCCGGCGCGCTTCACCCGTTCTGAAATGAGAGACCCGGCCGCTGCGGTGAATAACATCATCCGCCGCGGAATCGGTGGTGGTACCGGCAAAGAGGGCTCCGGGGCCGCGGCGGATATGACTCCGTTCTTCCGCCGCGACCCGGAGCTTTCGAATACGGTTCGCGAACGCGTTTCCCGGACGCTCCTGCCTGCCGGCGGTGTGGGCGTGGTGGTGACTCCGGCGCGCGGACCATCCGGAGTGCCTTCTCCCGGAACGCCGGGGACCATCGAAGGACGAACGCTGTATGACCGCAACCGCGGCGGTGGAGCGATCGACCGCAGCGGCGTGAATGGCGACACGATCCGGCGCGATCCTCTGAACCCTCAAGGTCCGTCGACCGTCGATCGCGGCGCCGTCCGTCGCGAGACGCCGGCGCCCGATCGCGGCAACACCCGCGACGGCAGCATCGGCTGGCGCGATCGCATCGACCGCCCCTCGACATCGCCCGACGCGCCGGCAAATCAGCCGCGCAATGATCGCAGCACGACTCCCGCTGCCGGCGACAGCAATTGGCGAGGCCGAGTCGTCCGCGGCGGTGATACGTCACGGGAGAGCGCCCCGCGCACGGAACGCGCTCCGCTCGATCGCACTCCGGTCGATCGGACGCCTGTCGATCGCGGCAGCGTCGATCGCGCTCCGGTCGATCGCGGCAGCGATGTATCGCGCCGAATCATTGACCGCATCGGAGGCGCTCGCATCTCTCGACCTGACAGTCCGCGGGAAAGCGCCCCGCGGGAAAGTGCCCCGCGCGAAAGTTCCGCTCCAAGGGAAAGTGCACCGCCAAGAGAGTCAGCGCCCCGTGGGGAGCGTTCCGCACCGTCTCGTGAGCATTCATCGTCCTCGTCGTCCTCCTCCAATCACGAGGGCGGGCGGGTGAAGCGCAACTAGTCCGGGATCAGCGCATTGACTTCAAGAGGACCTCCAATCGAGAGGTCCTCTTTTTTGAAGTTCGATGTTCGAAGTGCGAATGAAGAATGAAGAAGTAAGAAGTGCTTTCGCCATTCTTCATTCGAACTTCGAACTTCGAACTTCCATTACAATCCTTTCAAAATGTCCGTAACCCTCTTCTTCGCCCTCTACTGCCTGGAGGCGGGACTCTTCTTCCTCATCGTCCCCTGGACGCGGCTGTGGACGCTCAATCCGCTGCTGCATTCGAACCTCACCGTCAGCATGCTGGCCGGAAATGCCTTTGTCCGGGGTTTCGTCTCCGGCTTCGGACTTGTTCATATCCTCATCGGGGTGAAAGACATCATCCGCATCTCGCTGGCCCGCCGGGGCGGATCGCGAGAAGGGTGAGGAGGAGCGCATCCGCCACACTGATCGCTCTCGTCTCTACGTTCCTCTCCTGCTGAGCGCAGCTCTGTACGGCCTCTTCACGGTTCTCAACAACCAGCCGCTCATGGTCCGGGGCGTCGATGTGCGCGAGTACATCTTCGGCAAGGACCTGCACGTCATTCTCTTCGGCGCCGTCGCCGCGTTCATCTTCTTCATCGTCCGAGCGATCGACGCGCTCGTCTTCAACGTCTTCTTTTCCCGCCGTCGCAACGTCGCTGCCCCGCAACTCCTGCGCGGGATCATCTCCATCGTCCTGTACTTCGTTCTCTTCCTGGTGGCCGTCAACACGATTTTCAATTTCCAGGTCAAAACCGTGCTGACCGGCGGAACGGTAGTCGCGGCGGTGGTGGCTCTCGCTCTCCAGGACACTCTGGGCAACATGTTTTCGGGGATCGCCCTGCACATGGAAGATACGTTCGAGGTGGGAGATGTGATCCACTCCGGCGATCACTATGGTGTCGTGGAAGGAGTGAGCTGGCGGGCCACGCGCGTCCGCGGTTTCAATAATCAGCTGGTGATCCTTCCCAACTCGCTGATCGCCCGCGACCGATTGGAAGTGTTTCCGCGCAACAATCTGAACGCTCGCATTCTCCCCGTCGGGGTGGACTACCACGTGCCTCCGGCCACGGTGATCGGCATCCTCACGCAGGCCGCTTCGCACGTGGAAGGCGTGGCCCGGGAGATGCCGTGCTTCGCGCGCGTGGCGTCGTTCGCCGACTCCGCCGTGGCGTACGAGATCAAGTACTTCACCCGCGATTACTCCGCCCGGGACCGCATCGACGCCGACATCCGCAAGGCAGTGTGGTACGCGCTCCGCCGAAACAACATCGACTTCGCGTTTCCGGTGCGCGCCTTTCAGCCATATACGCCTCCCAGCGCCGAGCATCAGGTCACGCCGGAGGAGATC
>QHVS01000147.1 GCA_003223635.1 Acidobacteriota bacterium
TCCTATCTCAAGCGCGTTCTGGCCGGAGCGATCTTCGGTCTGTACATGGCCAATCTGCTGTACTTCCTCAACCCGCAGATCGACATCACGCCGGAGCGCCTGGTGACGGTGACCATCGTCTACGGCCTGATCTGCGGGATCCTGTTCGGCAGCGCGCTGTGGGGCCTTCGCGCCCTGCGGGTAAAACTTTTCGGCGACCCGGTGACCGCGACCGGGTATCGAGCGCACGGATTCGGCTTCGTTGTATTCGCTGCGTTCGTGGCCACAGCGATTTACTGGATGCACCTCGAGGTGTTTCGGATTTATCTGCCGATCGGCGCCGTGCGTGTGCTGGCCAAGGCGACGAACGTCATCACCACCACCGCGTTCGCACTGCTGTTGATCTGGGTGGCCGAGCGCAACGCCGATCGTCGGCGCTCGCGGATTCTCTTCCTCATCGGCGTGTTGCTCATCGCCGTCTCTTCGCTGTTCCTCTATGAGCGCCGCGACAGCTATCGCACGGAGAAACAGACCGTCGTGGTCGCCGATGTAGGGACGGTCGCCGGCCAGCGGCCGGTGATCGTGATCGCCGTCCGCAATCTGCCGTACGACTGGATCCTCACGCTCACGGGCGAAGGGAGCCTGCCGTTCTTCGAGCAGGCCCGCACCCGCGGCTACTTCACGCGGCTGGAGCCGTTTCCCACGGTCAATCCCAAGGCGTTGTGGGCCTCCATCGCGACCGGGAAGCTCCCATTTCGCCACGGCGTCACCGGCCGGGTCGCGTACCGGACACCGTTGAATGGTTCCGATCCCGCCGAGCGATTTCTGATCGTGCCCAGCGGCGTCGGATTCAACATCTGGGGACTGATTCCACCCGTGGAGCGGATCGGATCGCAGCTTCCTTCCGGAGATTCCCTTCCGCTGTGGACGCTCTTCGAGCGTCTGGGCCTGCACGCGGCGGTGTTCGACTGGCCCTCCTCGACGGCGAGGGGCGCCACGCGGGTGGTCACCGACCGGTTTTTTGCGACTGCGAATCAGTCGGGCGAGGTCGCGCCGCCAGCGTTCGCGCTGGAAGCGCAACGGATGGTGCGGACCCCATCCGCCGCAGCCGTGCAGCGATTCAATGGAGCGGGCAGCGCGCGGCAGCGCATCCTCAGCGGACTGACCACCGATCTCTCCACGATGTCCATGGCCCGCACCGCTGCCGCCGATGGAAGCTTCGCACTCACAGTGGCCACACTGGGCGGATTCGAAGAGGCGCAGCGCGCCATCCACATCTTCACCAATGATCTTCCGCCGCGCTCGACGCTGAAGGGAGAAGTGCTGCGCGCATACGCCGAGCAGATCGACGCGATGATCGCTTCGATCGCCCGCGAATTTCCCGATCACCTGCTGGTCGTCGTCTCTCCATCCGGCCCCGTCCCTCCCAGGCTGCCCACCACGCCCTTCGCCGTGCTTCGCGACCAGTTCTTCTCCGACGACCCCGGAGCAGACGACGGATTCGTTCTGATCAGCGGTGCCGGTGTGGCGCATCAGGAGAAGCCGACGTCCGCGATGCCAGTCGATCTCGTCCCGACGGTGCTCTATGCTGCCGGACTTCCCGTGGGCCGGGACATGGACGGTCGCGTCCTCACCGATGCGTTCGCGGAAGATGTTCTGCGACGGAATTCGCTTTCGCTCGTGCAGACCTATGAGGCGAAGGAGCTCGTGGTGCGGCGGGGCGGAGCCTGACGCGTTCATTGCCGCTCCCACCGTTTGCGGCCTCCGTCGTAACGCAGTATGCGAACGCGCCCGCTCGCGCCGTGCACGCGGACGGCGTACAACTCACCGCCGCCGTCGGTGATGTAGATCGTCCCGGGCGTGCCGGTGCCGCTCGCCGCGAAGGAGCAGATCGTAGAGCGATTGAATTGAACCGGTGAGCTGGTCGGCGGCAGAGGATCGCCATCGGGATCGCGGATCGGATAGGGAAGCAGAGCGATCGCGGCCAGGTGGAACTGCGTCAGGACCTTCGGGCCGGCGTAGCGCGGATCGATTCCGGAGTTGATGTCGTCGGTCCGGATGCCGTCGCCGTCCCCGTCGTCATAGAGCGCGTAGGTCCATTGTTCGCCGGATCGGACGAACTTCACGCCGGCGTGATTGCTACGGGCGATCGCGCGCGAGCGGACCGCGCGGAAGATTTCGCGCAGCTCGTTCGCTTGGGAAACCACCGAGGCGCGGCGGCGATAGGATCCGAACGAGGGCGCCGCGCAGAGCGCGATGATGGCGATGATCGCGACGATGATGACCAACTCGAGTAGACCCAGACCGTTCTGACGACGCATGCATCTCCTTTCGTGGTCCGTGGCTCGCGGCTCGCGGACCACGGATCACGAAAGTGGGGCCGCCACGTCGGCGGCCCCTGGGCGGGCGGCTCATTGGCCGTGTGGAGGTGGGACTAGGAAGCCTTCGCGGACCGAGGCTTGCGCGGACTGCGGATCTTCGAAGTCAGGGTGGTCTTCCCTTCGATCGTGACGTAGGCGCTGAGGCGTTCGAACGTCTTGTCGCCGAAGCCTTTCACCTGCATCAGATCGGTCGCCTTCTGGAAGGGGCCATGCTCCTTCCGGTAGTCGACGATGCGCTGTGCGGCCCGGGCGCCGACGCGCGGGAGCAGCGAGAGCTGCGCGACGTCCGCGGTGTTGATGTTCACCACACCGCTCGCTGCCGCACCGTTTGACTGCCCGAAGGCCGTCAGGCCGAGCGAGGCGATCAGAATTGCCGTGAGAACAATGGGGAGGGACTTCCGCATGGTCTTGTTTCTCCTTTCGTTTGTTTGGTTGATGGTTGCGTTGTGTTTGCATTGATCGATTGGCTGGTATCCACACGAGGACCTCGATCTCGATCCTCACTTCTCATTCGTGGTCGCTCTCTCCGATGCACACCACCTCCTTTCTCGGCGGCGCATCAGTTCAAGCGGCCGACCACGAGCGGCGAAGCGCTAAATTGCGGAGATTGCGGACGTTAGGCGATCGTCTTCGAAATGCGGATGTAAAGATTCTTGGCACAGCGCAGCCGCATGACAGAATCCGGGCGTGTCGGATCCGACTCACATTGCCGCGGTTCAGTTCTGGGATCGGGAGGGGGCCGCGCCGACGCACGTCTCCTGGATGGCTGATCCGGCCGTGCGCGCGTACATCAACCGCTCGATCTCCGGTTCGCCGCACACCTGGCCGATCGATTGGTTCGTGGAATGGCTTCGCGGCAGGCGGTTTGAGCGGGGAGTGAGCATCGGCTGCGGAACCGGACCGCTGGAGCGCGATCTGATCCGCCGCGGCCTGTGCAGGCGCATCGACGCGTTCGACGGCTCACCGCGGTCGATCGAAGTGGCGCGCGATCTGGCCCGGCAGGAAGGAGTCGCCGATCGCGTGACGTACGCTCTCGGCGATTTCAATGATCCGAAGCTGGAGCGCGGCGCGTACGACATCGCGTTCTTTCATCAATCTGCGCACCACGTGGCGAAGCTCGAAAAACTCTTCTCGAACGTGCTCCGGGCGCTGAAGCCGAACGGCCTCGTCTATCTGGACGAATATATCGGGCCCTCGCGATTCGATTGGAAGGACGATCTCATCGCACCGCATCGCCGGTTTTTCGATCGCATTCCACGCGAGGCGCGGTTGGTCGAACAGCTGCCGCTGATGAACGAGCCGGAAGATCCATCCGAAGCTCTGCGATCGAACGAGATCATCTCGCAGCTCCGGCACGGCTTCACGATTCTGGAGCGACGCGACTATGGCGGAACGCTGCTCTCAGTCATCTTCCCGTACGTCGACTGGAGCCGTGCTCCGGCCATGCTCGTTGACAACATCATCGAAGGGGAGAAGGAGCTGCTGCGCAGCGGCCATCCGCACTACCACGCCATCGTCGTGGCAACGCCGAAGGAAGGGTGGCAGCGTCTATACGCGCGGATTCGCTACTTCGTCGCGCCGAAGCTGCGGCGGATTCGTTGGGAGATCGCGAAGCGGCTCTCGCCGAATCGCACGGTGAAATTCTGACGCTACACCGCTTGCACGTTCTGCTGATAGAGGAACAGAGCCCAGGGGCGCATGCCGAAAACGTGCGGCGTCTCGTTCTGCTCCGCGGCCAGCCAGTCGCGAATGGGGAGAGTGAATCCGGTCTTCCGGCGCGTGAGAATCGCTGGCGGCAGCGGCGTGCGCGGCGAGCGCGCCAGCAATTCCTTTCCGTCGCGACGTCTGCTGGTGAAGACTACCGGAGCGACCTCGCGCAGCAGGAATGCGTCGACCAGCGGAACACGGACCTCCAGCGAATGGGCCATGCTGGCCCAGTCGAGATCGCGCAGAAGCTGATTGCGCATGAAGAGCGCCGCTTCCATCGCCGCAATGCGCGCGAACGGCGATCCGGGATCGGGAGTGATGGCCTCCCGGATCCGGTCGAGGATCGCCAGGCGCCGCAGACCTTCCTCCGCGATTCCCTCGCCGAGTACGGATGGCAGCTCTTCGGGGAGAAAAAGTCCGCGCTTCATCAGGTAGGCCCCCTCGTATGAGTGGACATACTTCAGCGCGTGCGCCGTCTTCGGACTGAATCGCGCGTGCACCGTCGGCATCACTCGGCCGTAGAGCCGCTCGAAGCCGCGGGCCAGGCCGGGCATGTACCGGAAGAGGCCGAAGGCGCGGACAAATCGGGGAATCGTTCGAAAGGTCGAATAGCCGCCAAACAGCTCGTCGCCGCCGGTGCCGGAGAGCGCCACCTTCCATCCGAGCTCCGCGGCGGCCTTGCAGACGAAATACGAATTGAGCCCGTCGATGGACGGCTGGTCCATCGAGGCCAGCGCCTTCGGCAATTCTTTGCGGAAGGCCTGACGCGACAGCGTGCAGGTGGCGTGCTGCGTGCCGTAGTGCCGGGCCACGACTTCCGCAAGCGGCGCTTCATCTTTGTGCGTCCCTGTGTATTCCTCGAAACGCAACGTCACAGTGCGCATCGGCGTGCCACTCTCCGCGGCGAGAGCGACGACCGTGCTGGAGTCGCGTCCGGAGGAGAGGAACGCGCCGACGGGAACATCGCTGACGAGGTGATAGCGCACCGATTCCGTGACCGCTCGCTTGATGATCTCCTGCCGTTCTGCCTGGGAGTGATACCGATTCGAATGCACGGCGTCGCGAAGGACCGCGGCGAGGGAAAAGTACGACTGCGGTTCGATGGCGCCGGCCGCGCTCACGGTCATCCAGCTTCCCGCGGGGAGCGCGCGGATCGACTCATACATAGTGAACGGCTCGGGCACGCTGCCGCGCAGAAGAAAACCGGCCATCCCGGCGGGATCGCGAGTGGTGGACACGCCATCGCCTGCCACGAGTGCCTTCACCTGCGACGCGAGCCGGAATGTCCGCCCGTCATTGGAGTAGTAGAGAGGCTTGATTCCGTACGGATCGCGCGCCAGAAAGAGGGTGCGCGTCCGCTCGTCCCAGATGGCGAAGGCGAACATTCCTCGCAACCGCGGCAACATCGCGGCGCCGCTGCGCCGGTACATGCGCAGCACGACTTCGGTGTCCGACGTCGTGTGAAATGTCTCGCCGCCGGCCATCAGTTCCTGGCGCAGCTCGGCGTAGTTGTAGATTTCGCCGTTGAACACCAGGGCCAGGTCGCCTTCCCGGCTCATGAGAGGCTGGTTGGCGCGCTCGCTCACGTCGATGATGGACAGCCGGCGGTGGCCCAGGCCGACGCGTAAGTCATCGCTGCACCATCCGCCGGCCGCGTCGGGACCGCGCGAGCGCATCGCTTCGCGTGTTCGCGTCAGCTCCTCGCGATCGATGGGGAGTGCGCTCGGGTGGAAGGCGTAGATGGCGTTGATGCCGCACATGGTCGTGGTTCGTGATCCGTGGGCCACGAACAACGAATCACGAACCACGAGTCTTCCACATCCGTTTGCTATACTCAAAAGCGGCGCTCGAATGAAGGAAAAGCGCGACATCTATCGCTTCCTCCACGTCACTCCTCGGCGCATTTTCGAGCAGTTGGATCAGTACGTCGTCGGCCAGAAGCACGCCAAAGAGGTTCTGGCCATCGCCGCCTACAACCACCTCAAGCGAATCGAATACCTCAAATTCGGCGGCGAAGTCTCCATCCGCAAGTCGAATATCCTGATGGCCGGACCGTCGGGATCGGGGAAGACGTATCTGGCGCGCACCCTGGCCCGCATTCTCGATGTTCCGTTCGCATACAACGACGCCACGGCGTTCACCGAGGCTGGCTACTACGGCGAGGATGTGGAGGTGGCGATCGGACGCCTGCTGTACGCCACAAATCAGAACGTGAACGCCGCCGAAAACGGCGTGGTGTTCATTGACGAGATCGACAAGATCGCCCGGCGCACCGGCGGAGCCCGTACCGGAGCGGGCTCGCGTGACATCGGCGGCGAAGGCGTGCAACAAGCCCTGCTCAAGATCCTGGAAGGGGAGAAGATCTTCGTGCCGCTGAACGTCACGGCCCATTGGAACAAGTACGACTACGTAGAGATCGACATCTCGAACATTCTGTTCATCTGTGCCGGATCGTTCTCCGACATGGAAGTGTCCAGCGACAGCAAGCCGATCGGATTCTTCGGCGAGGAAGCGCCGCCCCAGCGCGAGATCAGCAGCGAGGACCTCGTGAAATACGGATTCCTGCCGGAGCTGATGGGGAGGCTGCCGGTCCGTGTGCAGCTCGAAGCGCTGAGCGCGGATGATCTGGTGACCATCCTGACCCAGCCGCGCGAGGCCATGGTGCCCGAATACCAGCGGCTCTGCGCGCTCGACCAGATCCAGCTCGACTTCACCCGCGACGCTCTGCTGGAGATCGCCAACGCCGCGCTCAAGCAGAAGCTGGGCGCGCGCGCTCTGCGGGCCATCCTGGAGAAGGTGCTCCATCCCATCCTGTTTGTGGGGCCGGAGCGGGCCGGAGAGCGGATCGTCATCGAGCCCGATGACGTTCGGCGCGCGATCGCCATCGCGGCGACGACCTGATGCGCACGATCCGCGCGGTCGGCATCTCGGCCAAACCTTCTGCTCCTGTTGCCATCGACTATGCGGCCAAAGTCGTGGCCGACCTCCGCAAGCGCGGATTCGAGATCTGCCTGGACTTCGCGACGGCCGACAAGCTCGGCGATCGCGGGCCGTGCGTGGCCAAGGGCGATCTGGGAAAACACGCGGACCTTCTGATCACCTTCGGCGGCGATGGAACGCTTCTCTCCGTCGCCCGCACAGCCCCCGCGGGCGTTCCTGTCCTCGGCGTCAACATGGGGACACTCGGCTTCATCACCGAAGTGCGCGTAGAGGAGTTTCCCGAAGTTCTGGAGCAGGTGCTGAAAGGCAATTACAGCGTGGAAGAGCGCGTCGCGTTCGATGTGTCCGTCGACGGCCGCTCGTATCGAGTGCTCAACGATGCGACGATCAACAAGAGCGCGCTGGCCCGGATCGTCGACATGAAGGTCACCGTTTCCGGGATGTTTGTCTCGACGTTCCGCGCGGACGGCCTGATCGTCTCCACGCCAACCGGATCAACCGCCTACAACCTCTCCGCAGGCGGACCGATTGTGTATCCCACCATGGGCGCGATGATCATCACGCCGATCTGCCCGCACATGCTGACCAATCGCCCCATCGTTCTTCCCGACAACCTGGAGATCGACATCGGAATCGCTACGCCGGGTCAGGAGATCTTCCTCACGCTGGATGGTCAGGAGGGGCTGCCCATCACGGAACACGATCGAGTCCGGGTTCGCAAATCGGATCAGAGCGTCACGCTGGTGCAATCGCCGGACAAGAATTACTTCGACGTGCTGCGCAACAAGTTGAAGTGGGGCGAGAGCTGAGAATCGCGGATCGCTCGTCGCGGGGTCGTTGGTCGGAGTATTACGATCGACCGCTGACGGACTTCTCGTAGTTCGCCCGAATGGAGCGAACGTAGGCCTGCGTCTCGCGATATGGCGGAACGCCTTTGTACTTCGCTACCGCGCCTGGTCCGGCGTTGTAGGCAGCGAGCGTCAGATCGAGATCGCCGTGGAAGGTGTCCAGGAGCGTGCGCAGGTAGCGCGCTCCGCCATCGATGTTCTGCCGCGCATCGAACACGTCATGGATTCCGAGGTAGCGCGCGGTAGCTGGCATGAGCTGCATCAGACCGCCGGCTCCGACGGCCGACACTGCGTGTGGGTTGAACGCTGATTCGCGCCGCGCCACGGCCGCGATTAGCCGGGGATCGACTCCGTGCGTGCGCCCCGCTTCGGTGAAGAGTGCGGAGAGGTACGCGGGCACGGGCACTGAAAGAGTGGCCGTCGAGTTGTAGACCGCGGTACCAAACGGTGTATACGGAACGGGACGTGCTGATTTCAGCGTCAGGAGCGCCTTTTGAAGGTTGCCGAAAAAGTGATAGGCGGTTATCGAATGCTCGTCGTTGCGGATGACGATCCGGCCCGGGTGCTTGAGCCCCGTTCCGGGAGCATCTGCAGCGGAAAAACGGCCGCCGGCGTAGGCGGAGGAAGCCATCAGCACGGCTGCCACGAGCAATGTTATTTTCATGAGCACGCGTCAAAACCGGCCCTCAGAAGTCACTATTCCGATACGATCTACACATGAGCTTTCCACGTCTTGCTGCTGCGCTATCTTACGTTGTTGCCGTCAGTTGCACGATGCAATCTACCCGAAGAGTCACGCCAAATGAGGTGATTTTTGGCCCTGCGGTTGTGCTCGCTGGAGTGGGTCAGGAACCGAAATCCGGACAGTCTATCTACGTTGTGGCCGGCGCAATCGCCGAGATCGGCCCTGCGGATCAGATTCGCCAGCAGCATCCGAACGCGCGACTCATCGATGTAAGCGGCACGACGATCCTGCCGGGCCTCACGGACGCCCATGGTCACCTGTACGGCCTTGGACTCTCGCTCGACACGGTGAACCTCGTCGGAGCAAATTCATACGACGATGTGATTGCGCGCGTGAAGGAGCGCGCCGCTCGCGCATCACAGGGCGAATGGATTCTAGGTCGCGGCTGGGATCAGAACCTGTGGCCTTCGAAGCAGTTTCCGACAGCCGGCGCGCTGGACGCGGCGGTCCCCGATCATCCTGTCTGGCTGCGGCGCGTCGACGGGCACGCCGGTCTGGCCAACAGTGCAGCGATGCGCGCGGCGGGAGTCTCGGCATCGACGCGGGATCCGGAAGGCGGCCGAATCATTCGCGACGCCAATGGCAATCCCACCGGAGTGTTCGTCGACGCCGCCGAGGGGTTGGTCGATCGAGCGGTTCCGTCGCCGTCGTTTGCCTTGCTAAAGCAGCGCGTTCTCGCCGCGGCGCAGCGCATCGCCGAGAACGGCCTGACCGAAATGCATGATGCGGGAGCGGAGCCGGACACTATCCGCGCTGTGATTCGCATCTACACGATGATCGCCGACGATCCGCGCGCCCTCGATGAGTGGTTTGCGCGCGGCCCGCTGATCGGCTATGGCGGCCGACTCACGATTCGGTCGGTGAAGCTGTACGCCGACGGGGCGCTGGGCAGCCGTGGCGCAGCACTGCTTGCACCGTACAACGATGATCCGGGCAATTCCGGCCTCCTGGTCAGCAAGCCGGAACATCTGCTCGCTGTCGCGCGGCGCGCTCGCGCCGCCGGATTTCAGGTGAATACGCACGCGATTGGCGATCGCGGCGTTCGCAACGTCATTGACGCATACGAAGGAGCCGGTGTGAGGCCTGCGGACCGATTTCGCATCGAGCACTTTCAGGTTGTCGCGCCGCCGGACTTCGCGCGCCTCGCTCGCGACGGGATCATCGCCTCGATGCAGCCGACGCACGCCACATCGGATATGTACTGGGCCGAGAATCGTGTCGGGCCGGAGCGCATCAAGGGAGCCTACGCCTGGCGAACAGTATTGAATGGTCCGACTTTCCGGTCGAAGCGGTGAACCCGTTCTTTGGAATCTATGCAGCGGTGACGCGTCAGGATCAGAAGGGCTGGCCGGCAGGCGGATGGTATCCCGATCAGAAACTGACGCTCGCGGAAGCGATCCGCGGATTCACTTCCGATGCGGCGTACGCGGCGTTCGAGGAGACATCGCGCGGCACGATCGAGCCTGGGAAGCTCGCGGACTTCACGATCCTGGAGGGCAACGTCTACACGATGCCGCAGTCGGAGCTGTTCAAGGCGAAGGTGCGCTACACGGTGGTGGGAGGGGAGATCGTGTTCACTGCGCTGCCGGCGCGATGAGACGCAGTTTGAGCAAGAGCTCGCGGAAGCGAGGGTCGTCGCGAACAAATTCGAACTCCGGCGTGACATTGAGAAAGGCGATATTTCCGTGAGTTGCGTAGGACCGCTCGAGATTCGTCAGCGTCGCTTCACGGTCGCCCAGCAGCGCGTGCATTCGCGCCTGCGACCAGCGGCTGTCTTCGCGAGAGATCGCAGGATCGTGCAGGTACATCCGGACCGCGCCGTTCACGCCGATCGTTGGAAATGATGTTTGAACCCGTGAGGCGAGCGGCGCGAATCCGGACTGCGTCAGTCCGAGGCTGAGCTCACGGATCGCCTCATCGTCCCGCTTCAAGCTGTGAAGCAGATAGAACAGATGAAAGTGCTGGTTTGCGTCATCTGGGAAAAGACGGGCGATCGTTCGCCGTGAGTCGATGGCCTCGGCTGTTCGTCCCGAGCATTCCAGAGCGAGCGCAAGTGTGCCCTTCGCGTATGGCGACAGGGGATCGAGCTGCTGGGCGATGCGACCTTCGCGTACTGCCTCCCCACACCGCCCGAGGCGACTGAGAAGCAACGCGTACCACTGGTGGCCGATGATGTAGTTCGTGTTCGCGGCGATCGCCCTTCGGAAATCTCCTTCCGCGGCGACGTACTGACATGCTTGAGTATCCAAACCCCCGAGCGTGGCGTACGGCTCCGCGAGTGAGGGATTCAGTTCGAGCGCTCTGCGGGCGAGCGCCCGCGCCTTTTGCTTGTCACTCTCAAGGTACGGGATGTTGTTCCACCCTGCGCGAGTCGCGTAGCAATCGGCGAGCCCCGCGTAGGCAGGCGCGAACTTCGGGTCCTGCTTGATCGCCTGTTCGAAAAATTCTGTGGCCGGACCGAAGTTCGGTGGAAGTTTGTTCCACTCATACAGTCCACGAAGGTAGAGGAGGTACGCATCCGTGGTCGGCCGTGGCTGCGCCGCCGAGGATGGTGCTCCGACCAGCTTCGCTCCGACCTGCTCCGCGATATCGCGCGCGACATCGTCCTGCAGAGAGAGGACATCTCCGATCTCCCCCTCATAGTCATTCGCCCAGAGATGACGATCAGTTCGGGCATCGATGAGCTGGGCCGACACGCGCACGCGTTGGCCATTGCGAGCGACCGTTCCTTCCACGACTGCCTCCACGCCGAGCTGGCGTGCAATCTGAGGGAGCGAAAGGCGGCTTGCTTTGAATTGATTCACAGATTGATGCGAAATCACGTCGACGCCGCCCGCCTTGGCCAGGCTGGTGATGAGCTGATCGGTCATTCCGTCGGCGAAGAACTCCTGCTCCGGATCTTTCGATAGGTTGGCCAGCGGAAGAACGGCAAGGGAATGGATCCGTGGAGGTGTGATCGTCGCCTTTGTTGGCGAGTGGCGGAGGATCGCCGCTGCCACAACGATGATGAGCAAGACGGCGAGGATTGCCCCGACCGCGAGAAGGATTCTCCGCGGGGAAGAGTCGGCAGCGCCGTCGGTCCGCTGTATCTCCACGCTGCCGATAAAGCGATAGCCCCGCCGGCCCACCGTCTCGATGAACCGCGGCCCTTCGGCTGAGTCGCCGAGCGCAGCACGCAGCTTGTTCATTGCTGTGTTGACGCTTCGGTCGAAATCGACGAAGGTCCCTGACGGCCAGATGGCCGCCACGAGCTCTTCGCGTGTGACGATTTCTCCTGGCGCGGCGAGAAGCAGCTCCAGAATCCGGAAGGGTTGGTCTTGAAGAGTGACCTTGGAACCGCCGCTGCGAAGCTCACGCGAGCGCAGGTCCGCTTCGAAACGGTCGAAGCGCACCGCTGACATGGCTGCGGACATGACTAGTTCCAGGGTGGATGGTTCGCAGTCTAGCACCGCCTCTCGAAATGATCGCCCGATGACCGGAGATGATCGGCCGTCAATCGCTATTCCTCCTCGCGGAAGCATTCTTCTCATCTGGAAAAGGAGGGGTCATGAGACGACCATTCATTGGAGTAGTAATGATGTTGCTGGTGAGCGCCCCGGCGTTCGCCGAGCGAATCGCCGAGGCAGCCCACGCCGGTTACGACTGCGCTCAGATCGACATCGCCGGCGCCAAATCGACGTCGGCAATGGGGATCAATCAGCGCGGTGACATTGCCGGACAGTTCACCGACGCCGGCAACGTGACGCACGGCTTCTTCATCGACCACCGTAGCGGGGAAATCAGCGTCATCGACGTTCCTGGTTCTAAGCGCACGACGGTCATCGGGATCAATGCCGAGGGGGACATGGTCGGACGGGTTGATAACGCCAGCGGCGCGCATGGCTACCTCTTGAGCCGTGGCGAATTCACGATTCTCCAGTTCCCCGGTTCCACTTTCACCGCAGCCGCCGGAATCAATGCGCGTGGCGACATCATCGGCAATTACAACGTAGGGCCGACCATGCACGCATATACGCTGATTGACGGCGTTTACTCGACCGTGGATGTGCCGGGGGCCAGCGCCACTCAAGGCTTCGGCATCGACGATTCAGGCGATCTCGATGGCAATTACGTGAACGCGCTCGGCAGGCACGGCTTCATCATGAACGGCTCGAGCCTGACCACGGTCGATGCGCCCGGTGCCAGAGCGACACTCCTTCGGGGGATCACTCGGGGCGGTCAGTTGGTGGTGGGGACCGCCATGGGGAGCTCCAACCATGGCCTCCTGCTGCAAGGAGGCGACCTGAGGCTGTTCGATTACCCAGGCGCGGGCACGACGACCATCTTCGGGGTGAACGCGATCGGAGAATTTGTCGGCGACTTTGGCGACACCCCCACTGCCACACTGTTCCACGGCTACGTCTGTCGCTGAGTCAGACCTCGCAGTCCTCGAAGTGAGTGAGGGCGCGGAAGTCCCGGTAGCGCTCCTGGATATCGGCGAGGGTGATCTCGCGAAGGCGGTCGAGTGAGAACTTCTCCACGGTGAAAGAGGCGAGCACGCTGCCGAAGATGATGGCCCGGCGCATCTCGCGGTCGTTGTGCTCGCGCCGGGAGGCGAGGTAGCCGAGAAAACCGCCGGCGAACGTATCGCCGGCGCCTGTCGGATCGAAGACGTTTTCCAGCGGATAGGCTGGGGCGGCGAACACGACGTCTTTGGTGATCATCATCGCGCCGTACTCGCCGCGCTTGATGACGATGGTGCGCGGGCCGAGAGCCAGAATGCCGCGCGCCGCCTTCACCAGGTTCGGTTCGCGCATGAACTGTCGCGTCTCCGCCTCGTTGATGACCACCATGTCGACCTGCCGAAACGCGTTCTCCAGCGCTTCGTGCTTCGTATCGATCCACAGGTTCATCGTGTCCAGCGCTACGAGCTGCGGCCGCTTGGCCTGGTGCAGGACGTCCATCTGGAGCTCGGGATGGATATTGGCCAGGAAGAGCACCTCCGCGTTGCGCTGCCGCTCGTTCAGTCGCGGGTGGAACTCGGCGAATGCGTTCAACTGCGTATCGCGAGTCTTCGCTACGTTCAGATCGAATCCATACTCGCCGGCCCAGAAGAACGTCTTCGCCCCATGCACGTGCTGCAAGCCATCCAGATTGATGCGGCGGCCGCGAAAGATGGACATGTCCTCGTCGGTGAAGTCGTCGCCGATCACGGCGATGAGATCGACCGCGGTGAAGAACGACGCGGCGACGGAGAAGTAGGTCGCCGATCCACCCAGACACCGCTCCGCTTTTCCGAACGGCGTCTTGATGCTGTCGAAGGCCACGGTGCCCACCACGAGGATGCTCATGCGGTCTCTTCCTTCGCTCAGCGTACGTATTTTCCGATGATGGGAGCGAGAGCCTTCTTCACGCTGGCCGGAATGGCGTCGGGATCCGTGACGATCGCAAATTGCAGCGCGTTCACGCAAGGGCAATCGCGTTTGCGGGCTGCGATCCGTGGAACGGCCATGCGAATGATTCGCTGCGCCGTTTCCGCGTTGGCGCGCAGGTAGCCGAGGATCTGCGCGACGCTGACGTCGTCCGCCGTCTCGTGCCAGCAATCGTAGTCGGTGACCAGGGCCATGGTCGCGTAGCAGATCTCCGCCTCGCGCGCGAGCTTCGCCTCCTGCAGGTTCGTCATGCCGATGACATCGACGCCCCACGATCGATAGAGATTCGATTCGGCGCGCGTGGAGAATTGCGGCCCATCGATGCAGATGTAGACGCCGCCTTCATGCACGCGTGCACCGACCTCGCGCGCCGTGCCGCTGACGACCTTTGAAGCGCCCGCGCAGATCGGATCGGCGAAGGTGATGTGGCCGACGATGCCGTCCCCGAAGAATGTGTCGGCGCGACGGCGGGTGCGATCGATGAACTGGTGGGGAAAAACGATGTCCGTCGGGTGGTACTGCTCTTTCATCGAACCCACCGCGCTGGCAGAGATGATGGTGTGCACGCCGAGGAGTTTGAGAGCGTAGATGTTCGCCCGGTAGTTCAGTTCCGACGGCAACCGGCGGTGACCGCGACCATGCCGGGAGAGGAAGGCGACGCGTACGCCCTCGATCTCGCCGATGACGAGCGGATCGGAAGGCTCGCCGAACGGCGTTTTCACGTCGCGCTCGGCGACGACCTTCAGCCCTTCCATTTCGTAGAGGCCGGAGCCCCCGATGATGCCGACGGCTGCTTCAGTCACCTGGTTGTCTCCGCTCAATTTATCCTGAGGCGCGAAGCGCCGAAGGATCTCCGGTGGCACAGCTCGCCAGATCCAAATGTCATCTAACGCTCGCCCTTCGCTGTCGGACCAGAGATCCTTCGCTTCGCTCAGGATCGATTTACGCTGCTTCAGTCACCTGTGGAATCTCCTCATCGACTCATCAATGGCGTCGGCCACTCGCTTGGCCAGCGCGACAGCCTCGACGCCATCATTGGCGTCGACCAGGGGCCGCGATCGGTCGCGCACGCAGCGCAGGAACGCCTCCAGCTCCGCTCGCAGCGGCTCCTTCTTTTCCACGCTCACTTCAATCGGCTCGATCGATCGGTTGGCCAGGCGGTAACCCTTGACTTCCTGTTCCTTCGTGTCCACCGAGATGTAGGACTCGCTGCTGAAGAAGCGGATTTTCCGCACGCGTTCCCGCGACACACGGCTGGCGGTGAGGTTCGCCACTGCGCCGTTCTCCAGCTCCAGTCGGACGTTGGTGATGTCGACCTTCTCCGTCAGGACCGGCACACCGACCGCGCGCACCTCGCGGACGGGCGAATGAAGCAGCGAGAGCACGAGATTGAGATCGTGGATCATCAGGTCGAGCAGAACATCGACGTCGAGCGAGCGGCCAGCGAAGATGCCCAACCGTTCCGCTTCCAGAAAGCGGATGTCGTGCAACAGCGGCGCGGCGGCGTTGATCGCGGGGTTATATCGCTCCACATGACCGACCTGGAGGATTCTCTGCTTCGCCGCGGCGAGCTCGGCGAGCCGCTTTCCTTCCTCGACCGTCGCCGTGATCGGTTTCTCCACCATCACGTCGCAGCCGGCCTCGATCAACTGTCGGGCAATTGCGAAGTGTGAGCTTGTGGGAGTGGCGATGACCGCACACTGCGCTTTGTCGGCCAGCACGGCGACGGATTCCAATCTGCGCAGCCCGAGCGATTTCGCTACCTCGCCGGCCACCGCGTCGTTTGTCTCGACGAATCCGACGACGTCCGCCTCCGGCATCTCCGAAAGGATTCGGGCGTGAAGTCGTCCCAGGTAACCGGTGCCCACGACTCCGACCGGCATGGTCATCGGATGAAGCCGCGCTGGGAATTGCGGACGAACTCGACGAGGTAGCGCGCCTCCGGGTACAGGCCGAGGTCTGACTCGATCTGCATCAACGCCTCCGCCACCTTCAGCTTCGAGCGGATGAGGATGCGATAGGCACGCTGCAGTGCCTCGATCGTTTCCGGAGGAATGCCTTTTCGTTCCAGGCCGATCGTGTTGACGCCGTAGGTCTTTGCCGGGCGATTGCCGACGGTCTTGACATACGGCAGCACATCCAGCGTGCAGACGGTGAAACCGCCGATGAAGGCGTGTTCGCCGACACGGCAGAACTGATGGACGGCACTGAATGCACCGATCGTGGCGAAGTCGCCGATCTCCACGTGGCCGGCCAGCGTGGCGTTGTTGGCGAAGACTGTATTCGAACCGACGTGACAGTCGTGCGCCACGTGAGAGTAAGCCATGAAGAAATTCTGCCCGCCGATGGCGGTTGCTCCGCCGCCTCCGGCCGTCCCGCGATTCACGGTGACGAATTCGCGAAAAACGTTGTCATTGCCGATGGCCAGCTCGGTGCGCTCGCCGCGATACTTGAGATCCTGCGGCGGACTTCCGATCGAGGCATGGCCGTAGAAGTGGTTCCGAGCGCCGATGAACGCCGGGCCCTCGATCCGGGTGTACGCTCCGATGCGCGAACCGTCGCCGACCGTCACGTTGGGTCCGACGACTGCGTACGGCCCCACTTCGACATCGCCTGCCAGTGTGGCATCGCTGCTGACGATGGCCGTGGGATGAAGGACGGCCATCCTACCGGGGCCTCTCCACCATGATGCTCAGCATCTCCGCCTCGGCTACGACGGTGCCATCCACCGTGGCTGTGCCGCGGATCTTCACGCTGTTCCCCCGCCTCTGCACCAACTCGCATTCGAGCCGCAGTTGATCGCCGGGAACGACCGGGCGACGGAAGCGCGCCTTGTCCACTCCGCCGAAGAGAAACAGCTTTTGCTCGCGGTCGGCGATGTCGCGCAGGAACAAAATCGCTCCGCATTGGGCCATCGCTTCCACGATCAACACTCCGGGCATCACCGGCGCTCCGGGGAAGTGACCCTGAAAGAATTGCTCGTTGGCCGTGACGTTCTTGATGCCGACGATGCGCTTTCCTTCCTCGATCTCCAGAACGCGATCGACCAGCAGCATCGGGTAGCGATGCGGAAGAATCTTCATGATCTCGTGAATCGTCAGCATGTTCATTTCTTCCTGGCCAGCAGCCGCTTCAGCATCATGTCGCGGCGCGCGTATTCGCGGAACGGAATGGCCGGGTTGCCCACCACCTTCGCTCCGTCTGGAACGTCGTGGAACACGGCTGAAGCGCCGCCGATCTGCGCGCCTTTGCCGATCTTCAGATGGCCGGAGACCCCGGCCTGCCCGGCCGCGACGACGTAATCGCCAAACTCCGCAGACCCGGCGATGCCGACCTGCGAGACCAGCAGGCAGTGCTTGCCGATGCGGACGTTGTGGCCGATCTGCACGAGATTATCGATCTTGGTCCCTTCCCCGATTACCGTCTCGCCGAGGGCGGCGCGATCGACCGTGCTATTCGCGCCGATCTCCACGTCATCTTCGATGCGGACCGTTCCGATCTGCGGAATCTTGTGGTGCCGCCCGCCCTCGGTTGCGAATCCGAAGCCGTCCGATCCGATCACCACGCCGCTGTGGAGAATGCATCTGCTGCCGATCTTGCAGCCGTGATAGATCGAAACGAGCGGATAGAGGATCGATCCCTCGCCGATCGTGACGCCGGCTTCGATGGACACGTTCTGATAGATGGTGACGTTGTCGCCGATGATGGCGCCATCGCCGATCGTGGCGAACGGCCCGACGGCCACATTCGATCCGAGAGTGGCCTTCGGTGAGATGGAAGCCAGTTTGGAAACGCCGGCCAGCTTTGGTCGTGCCGCAAACCAACGTGAGACGACCTGGGCGAGCGCAAAGTGCGGCTTGGCCACCCGGATGTAGCGCGGATCGTCGCCCTCGACATCGTTGGGCACGAGCAGCGCGCCGGCGCGCGTGGTCCGCAGTTGCGGAGCGTACATTGGATTGCCGAGGAAGCTGATCTCCTCCTCGGACGCGTCGTGAAGAGTGGCAACACCGCGAATGAGGCGCTCTCGAGGCCCGTGGTATCGGCCGCCGACGAGCGCCACAATGTCATCCACCCGGACCGCAGACATGGGCAGCGATTGTAAGGGAGTTTCGCGGGTCGGGCCCGGCCTGCCACCCGCTACCTGCGACCAGCCTTACTGCTTCTTCGTGGCGGCTGCCGGCGCCGGTGTCTCGCTCGCCGTCGCGTCGTTGAAGCGCTTGATCACCGTGTCGGTGATGTCGATGGCGTCCGACGCGTAGACCAGACCAGACTCGAACTTGTTGAAGATCGCCGCCAACCCCATCTCTTTGCCCAGCGAGTCGATCACCGGCTTGATCTTTCCTTCGAGCTCCTGCAGCGCCTTGTCGCGCGCCTCGGTGATCTCTTTATCAGCATCCTGGCCGAAGCGCTGCAGCGCGACCTGCTTGTCGGTGAGCTGCTTCTGCAGATCGGTCAGCTTCTCTTCGCTCAGCGAGAGTTTCTTGGTGTTGATGTCGGTGTTGAGCGCGTTCATGTCTTCCTGCATTTTCTGAGCGCGCGCCATTCTGTCGTCCTGAAGCTTCTTCAACCGCTCGTATGCGGTCTTTCCAGCGTTCGAAGTGGTCAGGACCTTCTGCACGTCAATCACCGCCACACGCGCGGGAGCCGCGGTTTGGGCGAACAGGGGCGTGGCCAGGGCGGCGACGGCGATCGAAATTACGTACTTCCTCATGAGATCTCCTTTGTGTTGTCCGGGGACTGGGGACAGATCGTAAATCTTCAGTCGTTTAGAACGTATTCCCGATGGTGAACTGGAAGGTCTGGAACTTGTCGCCCGGCTTCGGACGCGGATTGATCGCGTAGATGAAACGGATGGGGAACTGGAACACCGGGAGGAAGATGCGCAGCTCGGCGCCCGTGGAGTAGCGAAGCTTGGCCAGTTGGATCTTGTCGCGGTAGCCGTAGCCCCATCCGCTGTCGGCGAACCACACCAGGCGCAGCGGATCGTTCACCTTGAAGATGTACTCCGTGTTGAACACCATCTGCTTGTAGCCGCCGGCGATCTGCTGCACTCCGCCGAACGTTTCTTTCGGGCCGAGAGTGCCGTATTCGAATCCGCGCACGGAGTATTCGCCGCCGACGAAGAAGCGCTGACCCTTCGGCACACAGAGCTTCTGATTCTTTGCCACCGCGTCGTCCAGCGTGTTCGCGCAGCCGCTGGCCAGAGGGAGGATGTACCCAAGGTCCGAGTTGAAGCTCAGGGAGCTGCGGCGCGACAGCTTCACGAACTTCGTGATGCCGAGTGTCGGCCGGAAGGCGTGAATGGATCCACCCAGCGGACCGCCGGAATACGAGCCGCCGAGACTGAGGCGGAAGCCGCGCGTGGTGTCGAACGGATTGTCGCGCGAGTCGTAGGAGTATGCCGGTCCGATCGAAGACTGGGTGAACGTGAAATCGGAGATGTCGGGCAGCGGTACGTTGCCGTTTACATCGGGCACCGTGTTCGATTCGTAGTGACTGCGCACGTGCTCCAGGCCGTAGACCATGGAGATGCTGTCGAAGCGGTGCAGGCGATAGCCGTAGGCCAATGAGCCACCGCGGCTGCGCTCGTCGTATCCGAACGACAGCGGGTAATTCGTCGTGCGGTTGAAGATCGAGATGCCCAGGCTGTTCGGCGTATCCATGAACCACGGATCGGCGTACGACAGGGAGAAGAAGTTCTGCCGGTTTCCACGCTGGAAGCTGAGACCGAGGTTCTCCCCCTCTCCCATGAAATTGCGCGTGGAAAACTGAGTCTGTATGAAGAAACCGCTTCCTTCGGAGTAGCCACCGCCGAACTGGATGTCGTTCTTCCCTTCTTCGTTGCCCTTGACGTTGATGTCTACGGTCTTCTTTTCCTGATTGACCTTGAACTCGGGATTGTCGGTGACCTTGAAGTAACCGAGCTGACCGAGCTTGTAGATGCTCTGCTTGAAGGTCTCCATGTCCATGATGTTTCCCTCTTCGAGGAAAATCTCACGGCGAAGCACCTTGTCCTTCGTGGTCGTGTTTCCCTGGAACTCCAGTCTGCCCAGGCGGAACTGATCGCCCTCGAAGACCTGGATGTTCACGTCGGTAACATTGTTCTCCTTCTCCACATACTCCGGGTTGACATAGGAGTAGATGTATCCGCGAGCGCGGTACGCGTCGCTGAACGCGTCGATCCGATTCTGGATCGGCTTGCGCCGGATGATGTCGCCCTTCTTCAGCGGCCAGTTGCCGATGATCTGTTCCTTGGTGAAGACGGTGTTGCCGGAGACCGACACGTCGCCGAACCTGTGCACCGTTCCTTCCTTGACGGGGATGGTGATCTTCACCCGGGGCTTGCGGCCGGTGCGGATGGTGGTAATCACCGGATCGCCGAAGGAAACGTTCTGGTATCCGTAGTCCTGGTAGTAGTTCTTGACGTTCTCCAGATCCTCATCGAGCTTCGACGGGATGTAGAGATTCTTCTTGCGGATCCAGGAGATGATGCCGTTCGGCTTCACCTCTTTCATCTGACGGATCAAACGGCGGTCGGAGAAATGCGTGTTGCCGGTGAAGTCGATGGAGGAAACCGTAGCCTTGATGCCCTCATTGATATTGAAGACGATCTTCTTCTCCCCCGGCTCCGTCAGATCCTCGGTTGTGCTGTCGACGGTCACGCCCTCGAATCCATTTTCGGCGTAGGCGCGTTTGATGGCCTCGGCCGCGCGGCGCACCAGCGTCTGTTCGATGGTGTTGCCGACGTGGAGATCGATCTTCTCCCTCTCCAGCGCCTCATTGACCTTTGCAGTGTTCAACTCCTTGTTGCCGCGGAACTCCACGGAGCCGATGCGCGGTCGCTCCTTCACGACCGCTCGCACGACGACGCCGCCGCTTTCGCCACGCTCGGCCTCGATGCGGATGTCATCGAAGAGGCCGGTCTGCCACAGATTGAGAAAGTTCTTTCGGATCAGATCGGGGTTGTATGGCTCCCCTGGAACGATGCCCAGGTAGACGCGGATCGTGTCGCTTGCAACAGATGTGTTACCAACTGCTTCGAATCGTTCAACGCGCTGCCCGGAGAGGGTCGCGGAGGGCGTCGTGGACGGCGCGACAGGTTCCGGAGCAGGCGCTGTGGTGATGCGCCCCGGTTCCGGCCGCTCGATGATGGTGCCCGGCTTCGGTTTCGGCGGCAGCTGATTGGTGGGCGCCTGCGCCCCGGCTGTGCTGGCGATAAGCGCCGCCAATGCGATCGCTGCAAGTCGAGTCATAGAAGAAAGGCGAACCAGAGCAACGCTGCGTGATTGAGACGGGTAATCAATGGGTGAGGTCACGCCGCGAGCCCACAACACCTCTCCAGCGCGGCGCATTCTAGCCCGCGTAGGTCGCGCGGCCGCCGCCGAAGGACCAGTTTTCCTTGCTCACTTCGACCAGCGAAATCAGGACATCATCGGGCCGGACGTCGGCCGCCCTGCCCATACGGGAGACGATTTCGGCATACAGGTTCTTCTTGATCTCGACTGTCCGGCCGCTGTTCAGCGTGATCTCCACCATGATCAGGTCACGCGACCGATTCACTCCACCATAGGTCGGATGGGCGATGAGCCGATCGTCCTCGAGCTGTTGAATGATCTGAAACCGATCGTCCGCCGGGACGTTTGCGGCAGCCACGAGCGCTTCGTGCACTGCGTCGGCCACGCTGCGGACGTATTCCGGCGACTTTCCCTTGCGAAGGTAGAGCTTGACGAGAGGCATGGGCGCGCATTGTAGCGGCTGCGGTTTAGAGGCTGCGAAAGCCTACCGAAAGGTACATTGACCAGGCCGCCAAACCGGTGCATATTATTCGGAGCACCAAAGGGTCCGGTGCACTACAGAAATGGAAACTATGGCGACGCACGGCTCGCGTCAGGTCGCGGTGACTCATCCCGATCGCATCGATGCTTTGATCGAGGCGGACGCTCTGGAGCTGTGCGGAAACGTGGAGGCGGCCGACCGGCTGCGGAAGCGGTCGATCGCCGGGGCCTCAGAGGTCGATCTCAACTGCTACGCCTACACACTTCTGTGGCGGAATCGGATCGACCGAGCCATCAGTCTTCTTGAGGATAACGCAGCGGCACATCCTGACTCCTGGAACGCGTACGACAGCCTGGCCGAGGCGCACGTGCAGAATGGCGATCTCGCGCGCGCGCTCGTGAATTACACGCTGGCGGCGCGCCTCGCACCTGATGGCGAGCAGTACGCCCGGATCATGCGCCATGTCGAGGAGCTGCAGGCGAAGTTTGCGCAGGTAGCCGGCGGCTAGTGGAGCGGCGGGCTTCAGCCCGGCAGCCTGAAGGCCGCCGCTCCACCGCTCGTTAGTTCGGAATCAGATCGACATCCTTGGGCACAGCGATGAGCGCGATCTCCTCGCCGTTCATGGTGAAGTCGATCCGCTCCGGCACGCTGTCCTTGTGCCGGATCATGTACTCCGACAGCTCGTCCTCGATGTGGCGCTGGATGGCCCGGCGCAGCGGACGCGCACCGGAGTTCGATTCCTCTTCCGCCTTCTTCAGCAGCCAGTCGATCACCGTGTCATCGACTGCAATGTGAATGTTGCGATGGATGAGGGCCAGGTTGACGTCGTCGACCAGCAGCCGGCAGATCTGGCGCAGCTCGGGTTGCGAGAGCGGATTGAAGATGATGATGTCGTCGATGCGATTGATGAACTCCGGCGAGAACTCCCGCTTCAGCTCCTGATGGATCATCTGCTCGGCGCTCTTCTGATCGCCTTCCAGCGTCTTCTCCCGGAATCCCATCTGACCTTTGGTGGCCAGGAACCGCGTGCCGAGGTTCGAGGTCATGATGATGAGCGTGTTGCGGAAGTCGACCTGATTTCCGAGCGAGTCGGTGAGGATCCCGTCTTCCAGAATCTGCAGCAGGATGTTGGCGATGTCGGGATGGGCCTTCTCGATCTCGTCGAGTAGCACGACCGAGTAGGGATTGCGTCTCACGCGCTCTGTGAGTTGTCCGCCTTCTTCGTGCCCCACGTACCCCGGCGGTGAGCCGATCAGCTTGGACACGGCGTGCTTCTCCGTGTACTCCGACATGTCGAAGCGGATGAGGTGCTTCATCGAGCCGAAGAGGAACTCCGCGAGGCGCCGCGCCACTTCTGTCTTTCCGACGCCGGATGAGCCGAGGAAGATAAATGAGCCCATGGGCCGATTGGGGGAGGCGACGCCAAGGCGCGAGCGTCGTATGGCGCGCGAGATGGCGCGAATCGCTTTGTCCTGACCGACGATCCGTCGCATCAGGCTTTCTTCCATGTTGATGAGCTTCGCCGCTTCGTCGGCTTCGATGGAGGTGACCGGAATGTCGGTCCAGGAGCTGATGATCTCCTCGACGTCCCTCTTGGTCACTTCCATCAGCTCTTCGCCGATGTTCTCGCGCTCCTGCTTGAAGCGCTCGACCTCTTCCTTCAGCTCGATCTCGCGCTCCCGGAGGAAGACAGCTTTCTCGAAGTCCTTGTCCGAGATCGCCTTCTTCATCTCCTTGACGATGGAGCGGATCTCCGACTCCAGCCGCCGCAGGTTCTGCGTATCGGCCACGCGGCGCAGCTTCACTTTGGCGCCGGCCTCGTCCAGGATGTCGATCGCTTTGTCGGGGAAGAATCGATCGGTGATGTAGCGGTTCGACTGATACACCGCGGTGTGGAAGGCCTCGTAGCGCTCCTTGACGCCTTCCAGGATCTGCAGGGTCTCGTCTTCGGTGGGCGGGTTCACGGTGATGGCCTGGAAGCGGCGCAGCAGCGAGCGATCTTTCTCGATGTAGCGGCGATATTCGCGGATGGTCGTCGCGCCGATGCAGGAAATCTCGCCGCGGGAGAGCGCTGGCTTGAGAATGTTGGCCGCGTCGAGCGAGCCTTCGGCCGATCCGGCTCCGATCAGCGAGTGGATCTCATCGATGAAGATGATGATGTCGGGATTCTCTTTCAGCTCCTTGATGATCCCTTTGAGGCGCTCTTCGAACTGCCCGCGGTACTTGGTGCCGGCCACGATGAGCGAGAGGTCGAGCGAGAGGATCCGCTTGTTGGCGATGAACAGCGGCACGTTGCCGTCGACGATCCGCTGCGCCAGCCCTTCGACGATTGCGGTCTTGCCCACGCCGGGCTCGCCGAGAAGGATCGGATTGTTCTTCGTACGCCGGGAGAGGATCTGGATGATGCGCTCCACTTCCTTCTCCCGTCCGATCAGCGGATCGAACTGTGCCTGGTGGGCCATCTGCGTCAGATCGCGCGCGTATTCGGCCAGGAAAGGGAGCTCTTTCTTCTGCTTGTCCGCCTCGCGCTCTTTGAGGATGGAGATCGTCTCCTCACGCACTCCGTAGACATTGAGACCTTTGGAGGTGAGGATTCGTGCCGCGGTCGACGACTCCACCCGAAGGATCCCGATCAGCAGATGCTCGGTGCCCACGTACTGATGGAGCATCGATTCCGCTTCGTGGGCGGCGTAGGCCAGGATCTTCTTCGACTCTTCTGACAGGGGAAGCTCGGCGGAGGAGGAGATGCGATCGACGAAGAGGCGGTCGCCTTCCACTTCGCGGCGGATTTGCTCAGGTTTGACGTTGAAGCGGGAAAAGATCTCCTTGATGATCTCTTCCCCTTCGCGAAGGACGCCCAGGAGGATGTGTTCGGACTCGATGACCCGCGAGCCCAGCTTGGACGCCTCGTAGCGGGCGAAGAAGAGTGCGCGGCGGGCCTTCTCGTTGTATTTCTCGAACATGATCCATTTTATCGCTGCTTCTTCATTTCGAACACTCTGTCGCAGCGTGACGCCAGATCTGGATTATGAGTAACTATAACCGAGGTCAATCCTCGCTTCGAATGACATTCACGCATTAGATCGAACACGCGCGCGCTGGCCTGGAGATCCAAATTTCCGGTTGGCTCGTCGGCGAGGAACAACTTCGGGTCCGTTAGCAACGCGCGGGCGATGGCCACACGCTGTTGTTCTCCGCCTGACAACTGATTCGGAAAGTGTCGACCTCTCGCTTCCAGGCCGAGCTCGGCCAGCATCTCAGCGGCCTTCTTCAACGCTCCCTCCCGGCTGATTCTTCCGATCCAGCCCGGCATCGCCACGTTCTCTGCCGCCGTGAACTCCGGAAGCAGATGGTGAAACTGAAAAACAAAACCGACATGGCGATTGCGAAAACGCGCCAGCTCGTCGGTGGACATGGTCGTCACTTCCCGATCGTCCACACGAATGGTGCCTGAGTCGGGGCGATCGAGTCCACCGATCAGGTGAAGAAGCGTCGACTTGCCGATTCCTGAAGGCCCGACCACGGCGAGCATCTCGCCGCGCTCCACTTCCAGATTCAGATTTTCAAATACCTGAACCGGAACTTCGGCATTGCGATAGGTTTTCGACAGATCGCGCGCCTGGAGGAAGGGCATGCGCGGCGATTATCGCTTACTCAACTGGTTCATCCGCTTCGTTAGCGCGGCGACAGACCGCTCGTCGAGCGCGACGTGCGTCGCGCGATCGCTCTCCACGATCCCCACGGCGACTGGAAAATCGAATCGGCGCGGTCCGGCGCTGGCCGGATTGAAATAGCGGATGCCGTCGACCATCTCGTTGTGCGGAAGATGGCTGTGACCAAAGATGACGAGGTCTGTGGGCTCTTTCGAAAGGGAGGCGCGAATCGCGGTCCGCAGTTTTGCGGGGCGCGGAAGGATGTGGGTCAGTAGAATCCGCAGCCCGCCGATCGTGAGCCGAACCATCTCCAGGCCGTCCGCGTCATCGTTGTTGCCGCGAACGAAGCTGACCGGCGCGATCTCCTGGAGCGCAGCGACGACGTGTTGTCCGCCGATGTCCCCGGCATGGAGGATGGCATCGACGCCGCGGAGAGCTCCGAGCGCTTCGGGCCGGATCAATCCGTGCGTGTCGGAGATGACGCCAATTAGCATGTCCAAAGAGCGGCGGCATGGCCGCCGCACTCCAGACTAACCCCAGATACTCGCCTTCTTCGCCCAGGTCGTGTCGGAATAGCGCTGCTTGAACGCCTGGGCTGTCGCCTTGAGCGCGCTGCCGTCATTGCTCTCTTTGTAACGCGACACGCCCGCCCAATACATCGCTTGCGCCGCAGCCTCGGGGTTCGGCGCTCGTTCCACCACATCGCGGAACAGCCGCTCGGCGTCGGCGAAATTCTTGCTGGCGAACTGTACATGCGCCAATCCGAGCTGCAACTCAGCCAGAAAATCGTCGGCGGGGAGAAAACCTTCGATGCGATCGCGTTCCTTGCCGTCGGAATCGAGGATGAGGATGGTGGGCGTCCACTGCACGCCGAATCGTTCCATGGCCTCCGGATGCTTCTTCACATGCAGGCGGACGGGAACGAAATTCGTGCTGACGAACGCATCGATTCGCGGCTCGGGGTACACCTCGGCTTCCAGCCGAGCGCAACCCCCTCACATCGGCGCGGCGGTGAAGTCCAGCAGCAGCGGCTTGGCCGACTTTTTCGCCTGCGCCAGCGCCTGATCTACGTCTTCGGTCCAGGAAATCGACATGGTGGGACCTCCTCGATAGCAAGATCCGATCCCCTCAGCCGTGCCCTTTCTGGGCAATGCCCACCTCGAAGGAGATTCGGATCATCCGCCTCGTTTCCGGATCGGCCACCTGGTACGTCTTGCAGAACTCGTCGACTTCCGCGTCGTCTCCCGGATCGATCATCGTGAAGCCTTCGCGCGGCTGCTTCGGATCATCGACGCGCTTCTTCGTCCATTTTCCGGCCGTGAGAACGCACTGAACAAAAGTAACCGGAAGGATCTCTGCCGAGGCGTCGATCTCTTCGATCTCGTCCTCCTCGTCGAAATCGCGAAGGAATGGCGCCGGCTCCGAGAGTGGCGGGGGAGGTGGAGGAGGAGGAGGTGGCGGAGGAGGCGCCGCCTTCGGCTTTGCCGGAGCAGGTGGCGGAGCAGCTTTCGGTGACGGCGCAGCTTTCGGCAGTGGAGCGAATTTGCCTGATGTTGCGGATTTGGATATCGGCTTCGGCGATGGAGCGGGCTTCGTAAACCCCGGCTTCGCAGCGGGGGCTGGAGATGGCGCCAGATCGGGAGCGCCAACGATCTGCACCAGGCCGCGCATGACTCGCTGCAGTTCCTCGGGGGAGTCTTCCAGCGCGGTTGCGAACTGGATCGCCGAGCTGTAGCCCGGCTTTCCGCCGATCGGCCGCATCTCCGTCCGCGCGACTTTCCCTTTCAGCTTGATCTTCTCGCCGCGCCACTGGAAATGCAGCGACGCGTTGGCGCCCATCGTCAATCGGCCGTAATGCTCGACTCGGCAGTTGAGCAGGCTGAGCTCCACGATCTGCACGGCAACGTCGCCGATCGTTCCCTCGATCGGCTGCTTCAGCTCGATCCGCTCGGCGAGGCGTTTCTGATCCTCAGCCACGTCGCACATTGTACGGGCGTTGCGGTAACCTCTCGTCCCATGCGCCGCCTCACATTGCTGGCTATCCTTCTCGTCGCTCTGCCTTCGATCGCTGCTGCGGACGAACCCGACATTCGCGGCGCGCGGGCGGTCTTCGAAGCGAATCTCAATGCGATCCGGGAGAAGGATCGCGACAGGTACCTCTCGTACTACCTGCACAAGGAGACGCTGGCCGTAGGCGGTCCATCGGGATTCGCTCTCGGATATGACGAGTTCGCAAAAGCGCGCGGCCCCTGGCCCGATTCAATCGAGGCCAGCGACATTCATCTCGTTCGCGTGCAGCCGGGCGTGGTGTACGGGACCTATCGCTATCGAGTCCGCTACAGCGGCGACGAGCACAGCGGGATCTCCGAGCGGCTGTTCGTCAACACGCCGGACGGCTGGAAGATCGCGGTCACCGGCGCGATCGATGCGCCCCCCGGCACGCCCGCCCCGCCGCGTGCTCTCACCGGCGCGACGCTCATCGATGGCCGTGGCGGCGCGCCGATTCCGAATGCGAATGTCATCCTGCGCGATGGGAAGATCGATTGCGCCGGCGCGGCGGCCCAGTGTCCCGTGCCGGAGGGAATCGACGTCACCGACGTGCGCGGCATGTGGATCGCTCCGGGACTGATCGATGCTCACGTGCACCTCTCGCAGACCGGGTGGGCGGACGGGCGACCGGACTCCATCGATGTGCGGCCGATGCATCCCTATGAGCAGGTGGAAGCCGGTCTGAAGGCCAATCCCGATCGCTTCGGACGTTCGTATCTCTGCTCCGGCGTCACGTCGGTCTTCGATGTGGGCGGCTATCCATGGACGCTGCGGCTCCACGATCGATTCGAGGGCGATACGCGGGTGCCGCACGTCGTTGCCGCCGGGCCGCTGCTCTCTACACTCGATCACTGGCTGAATCTCGCCGCGGAGCGGCAGTTCATCGTGTTGAAAGACGAGGAGAGCGCGCGCAACGGTGTCCGCTACCTAGAGTCGCAAGGTTCCAAAGCGGTGAAGGTGTGGTTCATCGTCACGCCGCAACTGCCGGTGGAGGCGTCGACGCCCGCCGTTGTCGCGGCAGGCGACGAGGCGCGCAAGCAGAAGCTTCCGCTGATCGTTCACGCCACCGGGCTGGCGGAGGCGAAAGCGTCCCTCCGCGCCGGGGCGAATGTCCTCGTGCACAGCGTCGAAGATCTTCCCGTCGATCAGGAGTTCATCGACCTGGCCCGCCACAACGCCACAATCGTGATTCCCACGCTCACCGTCGTCGACGGCTACATGCGCATGTGGCGCGGCGTGCTCGATCGAAAGGCGCCGGCGGTCGATGACCCGAATGGCTGCGTCGATCGCACGACGCTGGCCAGAGTCGCCGAGACCGCGACGGTCGATCCGTCGCTCGTGCCGGCCGATCGGATGGCCGCCCGCCAGCAGCGCGCGGAGCGCTTCACGCGCGTGACGCGCGCAAACCTCAAGAGCCTCATCGCGGCGGGGATTCCGATCGCCACGGGAACGGATGCCGGCAATCCGCTCACGCTGCACGGTCCGGCGATCTACGCTGAGATGGAAGCGATGCAGGCGTCCGGCATGACGCCGATGCAGGTCATCGTGGCCTCCACGGAGATAGCGTCGCGCGCGATGGGCCTGGACAAGCAGGTCGGCACGATCGAGAAGGGGAAGGATGCCGACCTGGTCATTGTGGGAAGCGATCCGAGTGCTGACGTGGCGAACTTCCGGAAGATCCGGTACGTTGTTCGCTCTGGAGTGGTTCGCAGTTTGAGCGACCTTCACGCCTTAGCGCAGCCCCAGCCATGAGCGACGAACACGACAACGAGTCTCGCGAAGATTTCGAGTTTTTCAGCAACGAGTACGCGCAGGCGCTGCAGGCCTTCAAGGCCATCGAGGACCAATCGACGACTCTCATGCTCCTCGGCGTGGCCGACGATCTGCGCGGATTCGTCGATCAGTTCATCGACATGGCCTCGCGAACGCGGCGGCTGGCCGACGAGAAGAATCAGCCGCACTTCGCGGAGTGGTTTGCTGAATTGGTCGAAAAGGCCGAAGCGCTGCGCGGCGCAATCCCACAACGATGAAAACACTCATCGTCATCGGAGCTTTGATCATGACCACAGCCGCAGAAGCTGCCACCCTCGACCAGCGCATCGACGAAGCGTCCCGGAAGCTGGAATCGAAAGTGATCGAGTGCCGCCGCGACATCCATCAGCATCCGGAGCTCGGCAATCGCGAATTCCGAACTTCCAAGCTGGTCGCCGACCGGCTGCGGGCCCTGGGCATCGAGGTGCGCACGCCGATCGCCCACACGGGCGTGATCGGACTGCTGCGCGGTGGAAAGCCGGGCCGTGTCGTCGCGTTGCGAGCAGATATGGATGCCCTGCCCGTTACCGAGCAGGTCGACGTGCCCTTCAAGTCGACGGCGCGCACGACGTACAACGGCCAGGAAGTCGGCGTGATGCACGCCTGCGGACACGACGCACACGTGGCCATCCTCCTCG
>QHVS01000287.1 GCA_003223635.1 Acidobacteriota bacterium
GCCGGGCGAGAGGCTGAGAAAACGGAAGTTGCCCAGCCCGTCGGACACCGTCGTCTGAGGTGCGCCGACGCCGGTCAGCGTGACAGTGACACCAGGAAGGGCGGATCCATCTTTGGCCTGAACTTTTCCGTAGATGTTCCCGGTCTGGAACTGCGCATACGCTCCCACCGCGCAGAGCACTGCGAGTACGAGCGTGACCAACAACTTCACGGGACTTCGATTGTGCATAGCGACTCCTTTCACTTGCGTGTCGAGAGTCGTGGCACTGCATGGGGTCGGCCGAGCGGGCCAGATGAGCTAACTGTTTTCTGCGCAACGCTTAACTCTTGTGAGCACGTTGCGCAAAACGGAAAACAGTTCGGCCATTCGTTTGAATCGCGACGGCACCCCGAATCGAGGTGTTACGGTTGGGTCACCGAAGCGCGCTAGCGCGGTTCGTTTTTCGCCTTCACCTGGCGCAGGATCGCTCGGATGACGTGTTCGGCGGCGCGCGGCGGGAGTGTGCGAAGGGTTAGATAGAGATCTTCACGCCCGGTGGCGTGCTGGATGGACGCGGCGAGGAAGCATTCGCTGCACAGCGGCGTGTCGTTCCACACGACGACTCCGTCCGTTGAGCAATGGCTGCACGTGTGGGGCGTTCCACCTTCCGGGACTGCCACCGGAACTACCATGTGCTCCGTATGTACGAACAACTTCGTTGTGAGTTACCGGCCGCGCACGTTCGAGATTGCGCGGATTTCTCCTACGCACAAAATACGGGGACGGATGCGCAACAAAGTGAACAGAAGGTCACGGGAAGTGAAGGCTTGTCGAAACGTTGGGCCTCGCGCATCAATGAGTGTGACGCCCGTGCAGGCAGGAAGTTAGGTAACAAGTTTGGACGAGCGATTCAATTTTCTGGAGTGGCTGGCGTCGACGCAAATGGCCACAGACGGTATCGCGCGCCGGGCGTCAGAAGATTGGGCCGCTTCACCTTTGTGGCCAGACCGCCCGCTTCGAGCAGCACGATGGCATACCACCCAAAATCGATTTGCCACAGCTTCCAACCCAGACGCGCCGACGACGGCTTCGCATGATGATTGCCGTGCCAGTTCTCGCCTTGAAAGAAATGGAGGAATCCGAGCCACACAATGTTTTGGGACGAGTCTTCGCCTGGCTTTCGCCCCTCGCGCATGTGAGCAATGCTATTGATGAAGCATTGCATGTGCAGTGAACCGACCAGGCGCATGGGCCCCAGCCAGAAGAATGCTGCCGGACCGAGTGCCAGGCCACCGAACAGCGACAGCGCAAGCAGCGGTACCTGAAGACGATTCCAGAAGCGATATTCAGCTTTGTCCAGATCGGGACACCAGCGGCTCAGCGGAACGTTCCCCGCCTGCCAAAGCCATCGGAGATGCGACCACCAGAAGCCGCCGATCGAAGGGCTGGAGATATCCTCCGGCGTTTCGACTTTCGCATGATGTTGCCGGTGATTGGCCGTCCATGTGTCAGGCGCCCCCGATCCGTTGAACATCGCGAAGAGGATCAGGAGATGCCTCACTGCGGGATGGAGTCGAAGAGCTGTGTGAGCCAGCGTGCGGTGATAGCACACCGTGACACCCATTCCTCCGAGCCAGGCGATGCCGAAGGAGAGGGCCGCGACCTTCCAGCCCGGAGCAGGAAAGAAGATCAGGCCGATCAGGGCAAGGAGATGGATCGCCAGCAGATAGAAGAACGTCATCCGATCTCCCTGCGCAGGTTTCCACCATGGCGCCGCCCACGGCTCTGGACCGAGGCTCGAGACGATTGGAGCGTCTTTCGGTTGGGAGACGAGATTTGAGTTGCTCAACGCGACACGTCGATTCGAGTAGTGATTGGGTGCCTCTCTATGCTGGACTGGAATTTAGAACGCAGATCTGAAGCCATCGATTCTCAACCAGGTAACTGGTTGAATCTGCAGCAGCGGTTGATGAATAGGAAGTGAAAAGATTGGCTGTGGCGGGAGGACTCGAACCTCCGACCAACGGATTAACAATCCGCCGCTCTACCAACTGAGCTACACCACAGCAATGTCAGCGGGGGTCGGATGGTCGCCCAGATGGTTGCCGTTGTCAACGCCGACCGTCACTTGATACTCTGCATCCTTTCAGGAGGCCCATGCGCAACAGACTGATCGTTTCCTCAATTCTCATTTTGGCGGCCGTCTCCGCATTTGCAGCGGAAGGACCAGCAAACCGTAACTTCGAGGCGACGTACATCGCCACGATCGCCAACATCCCGCCCGACGCTGGCGTACTGAGTGTCTGGATTCCGCTTCCCAAGACGCGGTCAGCCCAGAACATCAGCGACGTGAAGATCGAGCCGCCCTACGACTGGCAGCGGTTTCGTGAAGGAGAGTTCGGAAACGAGTACGCATTTGCCCGAGTGCCGGCGCCGGCGACGGGCGAACTGATGGTGCGCGTGCATTTCGTCGGCAGCCGCGGCGCGGTCAATGCCGAGCGAGTGGCCAGTGTGACACCGACGAGGGCCGAGCTTCGCCGCGCGCTCCAGCCCGACAAAATGGTGACCATTTCTCCGCGCATCCGGCATTTGGCGGATGAAATCACCCGAGGCAAGACGACGAGGATGGATCAGGCTCAGGCGATCTATCAGTACGTCGTCACGAACATGAAATACGACAAGACGATCCCCGGATGGGGCAACGGCGACACGGAGCGAGCCTGCGACATCAGGGCCGGCAACTGCACCGACTTTCATTCGCTCTTCATTTCCCTCGCCCGCGCCAAATCCATTCCTGCGCGCTTCGTCATGGGCTTCCCTCTTCCGCCGGCGGATGGAACCATCAAGGGCTATCACTGCTGGGCGGAGTTCTACGTCGCGGGCAAGGGATGGATTCCCGTCGATGCCAGCGAGGCTTCGAAATCGAATGACCCTGCGGTACGGGCGTTTCTCTTCGGTAATCTGCCTGCCGATCGCGTGGAGTTCACCATGGGCCGCGATCTGAAGCTCACTCCGGCCACTGCCGAACCGCTCAACTTCTTCATCTATCCGCGCGTGGAAGCGAACGGAAAAGCGGTGGGCGCGCCGACGCTTCAATTGGAGGTACACGATCAGAAATCCGCGCCTGCGGTCGCGGGCCGATAAATCGTCACCGAATATTGACGCTTCACGGGGCGTTCACTAGACTCGCAAATCCTCTTGCCCAGCTCAGGAAGGCGACGTAGCCAAGTGGTAAGGCAGAGGTCTGCAAAACCTTCATTCGCCGGTTCGATTCCGGCCGTCGCCTCCATTCCTGCCCCCTCCAATTTCTCGTTTGAATCGACCGTCGTGTCCCACGGCTGGTACTTGCTCGCGCCGTGCCGATGGTCGCGCGACGAGCAGACGTTTCGAAGGGCGGACGTGTTGGGTGGGAAGGCCGTCGATCTGACGATCACGTTCAGCGGGAGCGCGCTCCGCATTGCCGGCGCCAATGATTCCAAAGAGCTCCGGGCGAAGATGAGCCGCATGTTTCAGCTTCAAGTCGAGACGGCGGAGTTTGTGTTGCTCACGCGCGATTCCCCGTCGCACGCCTGGGTCGGAGAGTCCGGCTTCGGACGCCTGCTCTGCGGCGCGACGCTCTTCGAGGATGTGGTGAAGATCATCACCACAACGAACACGATGTGGCGGCAGACGATGCGCATGTGCGAGTTGCTCTGTCAGGCCTATGGACGCCGCTCCCCGAGCGGTGCCGCCGCGTTTCCGGAGTCGGAGGACATCGCGCGGGTCTCCGTCGACGAACTTCAGGAGCGCTGTCGCCTGGGGTACCGCGCCAAGTCGATTCACAAGCTGGCCCGCGGAATCGCCGACGGCTCGCTCGATCTCGCCCGCATCACCGATCCGGCGCAGAGCACGGAAGATCTGTTCGCCAGCTACCGCGAGCTCCCGGGGATCGGTCCGTACGGCGCGGCGCATCTGCTGGCCATGGATGGCAGGCATGACTTCATTGCAGTGGATACGGAGTTCCGGCGATTCGTTCGCGAGCGGTATCACCGCAGCCGCCGCGTCTCCGATCGCACGCTGCTCCGCCGCTACGCAAAGTGGGGCCGATGGAAATACCTGGCGTATTGGTCCGAGCTGTGGAAAACGGTGGCCGAACGTTTGCAGCCGCTGGAGCGAGGGGGCAAGTAGTGTACTCCCCTCCGCGGACGAATCGGAATCTTGACCGCGGTCGATCTCGTTTGCCATATTCACTTCGGGTGCACGTAATACCGAGCTGCTGATTCGCAACGTTTACGTGCAACGGGGGGACGCACGTGGACGATAAGATCAAGCAGCTTCTCAGGGACCTCGGGACGGCCATCAACGAGTCCATCTCCGGATCGGACGACGTCAACCGGCAGATCCAGAAAATCCGTGACGAGGG
>QHVS01000046.1 GCA_003223635.1 Acidobacteriota bacterium
CGCCCGAGCGAGGCGATCGCCTGGCTTCTCGTCGCGTTGCTCGCCGCGGCTGCGGCCGCAGTATTTTTTCGGCAGTGGCGGCAACAGCCAACGACCACGGCACATGTGACGCGGTTCGTGGTCAATCCGCCGCCGACTGCGGCCTTCAACTTCGCCGGACGCGATGCCGGTCCGGTCACGGTGTCGCCGGACGGGACGCGGATCGCGTTCGTGGCCACCACAGCCGATGGTGCGAAAGAACTCTACGTTCGCAGTCTGGATGCCGTCTCCGCGCAACGCCTGGCCGGCACTACGGGAGCGTCGTATCCGTTCTGGTCCGCCGACAGCGAAAACCTCGGCTTCTTCGCCGACGGAAAATTGAAACGCGTTGCCGCGAATGGCGCGGCCGTCACCACGCTGTGCGACGCTCCTTCGGGCCGTGGTGGCACCTGGAATCGCGAAGGAACGATTCTCTTTGCGCCGCAGCAGTACGATTCGCTCTATCAAGTGCCCTCCAGCGGAGGGCAACCGTCAGCGGTCACGATTCTCGACGCCGCTTCGCATCAATTCAGCCATCGTTGGCCGGCGTTCCTTCCCGACGGCCGCCACTTTCTTTACCTGCAGTTCAGCGCTGCGATGGCACGCGGCGGGTCGCAAGCGATCTATCTCGCCTCACTCGATCAGCCGCACGGAACGCTGCTCATGCGCGCCAACTCGCAGGTCATCTATGTCGACCCTGGATATCTACTGACCATCCGTGAATCCAACCTGATGGCTATCCCATTCGACGCGCAGCGCCTGCGCGTCTCGGGCGACCCATTCCCCGTCGCCGATCAGGTCCAGTTGTATCGCAACACAGCCATCGGAATTTTCTCCGCCTCGAATACCGGCTTGCTGGCATACGAGGAAGGCGGCAGTCCCCCCACCTCTCATCTCACCTGGTACGACCGTCATGGCAAAACGCTGGGGGCCATCGGTCCGCCGGACGACTACGAGGATCCTCGCATTGCGCCGGATGGAAAGCGCATCGCCGTGACCCGGCGAGATCCCGATACCGGCATCTCGAACATCTGGCTCTATGACGTCGCCACGAGCGCGCCCACTCGCTTTACCTACTTTCCGACGTTCGACCACATTCCGAGCTGGTCTCCCGATGGAAAACAAATCATCTTCGATTCGAACCGATACGGCGCTGCTCACATCTTCGCAAAGTCGTTCGGCGGAGACGAGGAACTGCTGCATCAGTCGCCTGCGGTCGAGCAGCCGACCGACTGGTCACCCGATGGCACGCGCATCGTTTTCCAGAATATCGATCCGAAGACGAAGTGGGACCTGTCGGTGTTGACTCTGCCTGATCGTCGGGTCACGCCTCTGCTGCGTGAACCGGCCAACGAAAAGGAAGGTCAGATCTCGCCGGACGGAAAATGGCTCGCCTATTCATCCGATGAGGCGGGGCGGCCTGACGTCTACGTCAGTCGCTTTCCTTCGATGACCGGGCGATGGCAGATTTCCTCGGCCGGAGGAGGTTCGCAGCCGCGCTGGCGCCACGACGGAAGCGAAATCTTTTTCCTCTCGTCCGATCGAAAAATGATGGCCTCCCAGGTGCACACCGATGGCGGCGATTTCAACGCCCTCACGCCCCAAGCCCTGTTTCAGACGCGCGCTCGCTACACCGGCGACCGCGCGTACGACGTCTCCGCCGACGGGCAGCGCTTCGTGATCAACACCATGGTGCTCGACCAGGTATCGCCGATTGTTGTCATCGTGAACTGGCCGGCGGCAAAGGGCGGACGATGATCACCGCCGGCACGCGCCTCGGGCCGTACGAAGTCCTCTCGCCCCTCGGGGCGGGCGGGATGGGGGAGGTGTGGAAGGCGCGCGACACGCGGCTGGATCGATCGGTGGCCATCAAAGTGCTCCCGGCCGAATTCGCCGAGAGCGCGCAGCTCAAGACGCGATTCGAGCGTGAAGCAAAGACCATCTCGCAGCTCAATCATCCGCACATCTGCACGCTTTACGACGTGGGCGACAACTACCTGGTGATGGAGCTGCTGGAAGGAGAAACGCTCGCCGAGAAGCTGGCCAAAGGTCCGCTGCCGCTCGATCAGGTGCTGCGTTACGGGATCGAGATCGCCGAAGCGCTGGAGAAGGCGCACAAGGCTGGAGTGGTCCATCGCGATCTGAAGCCGGGCAACGTGATGATCACCAAATCGGGGGCGAAGCTTCTCGACTTCGGATTAGCCAAACCAACTACGGGCGGGGTTCTCTCCGCGCTGACCAACCTGCGCACGGAAAAGAGGAATCTTACTGAGGAGGGGATGCTGGTCGGGACGTTCCAGTACATGGCGCCCGAGCAGCTCGAAGGAGGAGAAGTCGACGCCCGTACCGACATCTTCGCCCTCGGCGCAGTGCTCTATGAGATGGCCACCGGCAAGCGCGCGTTCGAAGGCAAATCGAAAGCGAGTCTCATCGCTTCGATCCTGACGACCGAGCCGCAGCCGATCACCGCATGGCAGCCGTTGACGCCTCCGTCGTTTGAGCGGCTGGTTCGCGGTTGTCTGGTCAAGGATGCCGACGAGCGGTGGCAATCGGCGCACGACGTGGCCGCCGAACTGCGCTGGATCACCGAAGAAGCGCCCGCTGCAGCCAAGCGTTCGCGCCAATGGGCGCCCTGGATCATCGCCGTTCTGTTGCTGGCCACGGCGGCGGCATTCGCCTACATGTGGCGTGCGACGATCGCGCCGCGGCGACGAGTGGAAGCCTCCATTCTGCCGCCGATAGGTACGGAATTCGTGTTTGGCCCTTCCACGCCCGCGATCTCTCCTGACGGAACGCGAATTGTCTTTCCGGCGCGCAGCGCTGATGGGAAAGTCATGCTCTGGATCCGTCGACTGGATAACGGCATGACCCAGTTGTTGCCCGGCACCGAGGTGCCAACCTTTCCTTTCTGGTCTTCGGATGGCCGCTTTATCGGCTTTGCCAGCAGCGGCAAGTTGCGGAAAGTCGATACGTCAGGTGGTTCGCCGCAGCCGATCTCCGATGTGACCGTGCTTCGCGGTGCAACCTGGGGACCTGAAGGCGACATTCTTTTCTCGCCGAGCGATCGGGAACCGATTTATCGCGTATTGCCCTCCGGCGGCCCCCCGACGCCAGTGACAAAGCTCGATCCTGCCCGCGAGTACAGCCACCGCTGGCCCTCGTTTCTCCCTGACGGGAAACACTTTCTGTATCTGGCCCAGACGTTTGGTACCGCCCAGGACCGCGGCCGGATTTACGCAGGCACCCTCGGCTCCGATGCAGTCAAACTGATCGTCGTTGCGAACTCGGCGGCGATGTATTCGCCGACCGGCCATCTCCTCTACTGTCGCGGTCGCACTCTGATGGCGCAGAAGTTCGACCCAAAAAAGCTGGAGGTCAGTGGGGAACCGATCGTGATCGCGGACGACGTATACAACGTCGGAATCGGCGCAGTTCACGCGTTTTCTACTTCGCAGCATGGTGTTCTGGCCTACTTCGGTGGAGCGGGCAGCTCACTCTCACAACTGGTCTGGAAAGATAAAGCCGGAAACGTGGTGGGGACGGCCGGTGGGCCGGGAGATTATCAGCGACCTCAACTCGCTCACGACGGCCGTCACTTTTCGTTCGAGATTGCTGATTCCGAAGGAAACTCCGACCTCTGGATTTACGACTTGACTCGACAGAACTCGACGCGGTTCACGTTCGGGCCGGGTTCTAACACGAATGGCATCTGGAGTCCCGACGATCGCTTCATCGTTTACTCATCCGAGGAGTTAACGCGGGGGACTCGGCAGATTGTCCGCAAGCCAGCTAGTGGCATCGGAGCGCCGGAGACAATCTTCAGTTCGACGGCTCCTTTCCTCTCGCTCACCGACTGGTCACCCGATGGTCGGACGCTGCTTTACCACATCATCGAAACGCGCTCGAAAACGAGTCTCGATATCGACGCATACTCGATTCCCGACCGCAAATCCTTTCACGTTGTCCAAACGCCGTCGGTCGATTGCTGCGCGCGGTTGTCTCCGGACGGGCGTTGGCTGGCGTACGCCTCCAGCGTCTCGGGACGAAACGAGGTGTACGTACAACCGTTTCCAGTAGCCACGGGGAAATGGCTGATCTCTACCGCGGGCGGATCGCAGCCGCGCTGGAGAGGCGATGGAAAGAGAATCTTCTACTTCAGCCCGGACAACAAGATCATGGAAGTCGAGATCCAGGCCGGGGATACCTTCGAGGCCGGCGTGCCCAAACCGCTTTTCACCATTCGCGCAAAGCCGGGCGGCTGGCCGTACGATGTTTCCCGCGACGAGCGCTTTATCGTCAATGAGACGCTTCACAGCGACACGGTTACGCCGCTCACCGTCGTGCTCAACTGGGACGCCGATTTGAAGAAGTAGTCGTTCATCAAGGAGGTTTGACACGGTCACGCTCTCCATGCTCTGGCTCCCGATCCTTCTCTCCGCAATCGCGGTTCTGATCGCCAGCAACATCCTGTGGATGGCATTGCCCTTCTGGCATAACGCGGACTATGGCCGAGTGCCGGAGGAGAAGGCGATTCTCGACGCACTGTCGACGGCGAAGAGCGGCCAGTACCTCGTGCCGCGGGTGGATTGGAGAAAACTATCAGCCGATGAGCGCCAGGCAATGCAGAGCCGGCCCGTCGCCTACATTCTGGTTCGCAATCCGGCGAAGTTCTCCTTCGGCCCAGCCCTGGCCCTCTTTTTTCTGTACGGCCTGGCGATCGCCGTCATCGTGGGCTACCTGACCGGATGCAGCCGCGGCCCGGGTGCGGACCCTCACGAAGTCTTCCACTTCGCAGCGATAGCGGGTTTCCTTGGCTACGGCTTCCGAAGCGTGAGCGATGCGATCTGGTACGGCAAGCCGTGGAGAGTGGCGTTCAAGGAGATGATCGACGGAGTGATCTACGGCGTGGTGATGGGAGCAATCTTCAGCTGGCTCTGGCCACGTTGAGGCGTCCCTTCCGCAGAAGCAGCAGCGAGATCACCAGGACCGGGATCAGCACCGTCAGGACGGCGAGTTCCAGCACGTAGCGCTGAAGGATGGTTTCTGCCACTGCCGGCACGTGACCAAACTCGGCGGTGATCACGAGCACGCGCCGGATGGCTGCGATCACTCCGACCAGGAGGAAGGGTTCCGGCGCGATCGTGTGCTCCCGAAACGAAACCTGAACCGTGTACAGGAGCTCGACCACCCAGGAAGATCAGCAGGATGGAGTCGAGCAGGACCACGATATTCGCGGTGAGCGTGTTGCGGGCGACGTTCTGGACGAACGCGACGGCTCCGTTGACGAGGAGAACGAGAGCACTCGCCCCCAGGAGCAGCCCAAGCCCGGCGTAGACGACATCTTCGATTGCGATAAACGCACGGGCAATCCATGCACGAGCTGGCGGCTTTGATTCGACTGCCATCCTGCGCTTACCGGTCGCCGAGCCTAGCTCACTGACGGGGCAATCCGCAAAGTGCGAGCAGGTCAGAAGCGGCGAAACTGCATGAAGAGGTTCAGCCTTTTGGCGGCCCATCGGGAAAACGATCGGCCACCAGGTTCAACACGACGTTGTGCTCGAGAAGTGCTTTTAGCCCGGAAAGGACCAGTGCAAATCCTTCTGTTGAACTGATGGCTTGTCCTACGATTTCATCCGGATCGCCGCTAAAACCGGTATTCGTCACGCTGACGAACGTCGTGTCATCTGCTCGAGGAGTAAAGAGCCATTCCACGATTGTGGGTCTCCCATAGGCCGACCATTCAATTCGTATTCGCCGATTTCGCTCAATCGCTTTTACACGAACTTGTACCGAAACCTCATACATCTCCCAATCCCACTGGATTTGTTTGCCAGGTTCCAGTGCTCCGCTGCTTTTGGTAAACCAGAACTTGGATGTGATAGCAGGATCGATAAAGGCCTCAAATACCTCAGCAGCCGGTCTGCGAATCAGCATTTCTGTTTTTGCAACTGGGGCATGTTTTAGTTCGCGATTCTCCACAGTGATCTCCATTTATCAACCATAAGCCTTGTCGCGTGCGGGTATCGAGACAAATCAGTACGCCACCAGCTCCCGCGCGGCGCGCTCGATCTCTTCCTCGCTCGGCAGGAATTCCTCTTCCAGCGGCGGGGAGTAGGGGACGGGGGTGTCGAGGGAGCCGAGGATGCGGATGGGGGCGTCGAGGTGGTCGAAGGCTTGCTCCTGGATGATCGCGGCCACTGATTCTCCGATGGAGCCGGTGCGCGTGTCCTCGTGCACGATGAGCACGCGATTGCACTGTCGCGCCAGTGTCAGCACCGCTTCGCGGTCGAGCGGCATCAGCGAACGGAGGTCGAGCACCGCCGCCTCGATGCCGTCGGCAGCCAGTTTCTCCCCCACGCGCATCGCCACGTGGACGTACGCGCCGTAGGAAATGATGGCCAGATCCTTCCCAGCGCGGCGCAGCGCGGCCTTTCCGATCGGAATCGGCTGCGGCGGTTCATCGCTGATGGTCTGCTTCACGCGCGGATCGCGATACAGCGCAATGTGCTCGTAGTAGAGCACCGGATCTTCGTCTGCGACGGCCGAAGCCATCAGCGCACGCGCGTCGTGTGGCGTCGACGGCGCCACGATCTTCAATCCCGGCGTCCGATAGAACCACGCCTCGGTGTTTTGCGAATGATAAGGACCGGCGTGACGAAGCCCGCCCCATGGCATCCGCACCACCATCGGCACCGAACCGCCCCAGCGGTAGCGAATCTTCGCTGCGTTGTTGACGAGCTGATTGAATCCGGTGGCTACGAAGTCATTGAACTGAATCTCGCCGATCGGGCGCATGCCGGCCAGCGCCGCTCCAACGCACACCCCCAGCGTCGCTCCCTCGGACAGAATCGAATTGATGATGCGATCGCCGAATTCACCGAGCAGAGGGCGCAAGAGCAGAAACGCGTTGCCATACGTTCCGCCGACGTCCTCGCCGTAGACGAATGTTCTCGGATCGCTGCGCAGAGCGTCGCCTACGCCGAGCATCACGGCTTCCAGGAAGGTTTTGCCCCGGGGGTCGAAGGGAGGGGCGTCTTCGACTTTAAGGATCGCTGGCGAGGGCGCCGGCGCCCCACTGAGACCCATCGCCGAGGGGTCGGGCCATGGCGCTTCGATGACCGCGCGCGCTTCGCGCTCCACCATCTCTTCCGCTTCGCGCTTCCAGTCGTCGACATCATCGGAGTCGACGACGCCCTGCGCCTCGAGCTTCGCCGCGTAGGTCGCGATCGGATCCTTTTGGCGCCAGTACTCGTAGCATTCGCGATCGGCGTATCCGCCCTCGGTGAGCGGTGAATACGACCATGACGGCTGAGGATCCTTGCCGAGGTAGAGCATGTCGTCGTGGTGAGCGTGGCCGCACATGCGCATGGACAGGAGCTCGATGAGCGCCGGCCCGTCGCCGCTGCGGGCGCGCTCGGCAGCCCACCCGAAAGCAGCAGCGATGGCTTCCGGGTCGGTGCCGTCGATGGTGACCGCAGGAATCCCGTAGCCGACGGCCTTGTCGGCGAATACGCGAGCGGCTGAATTCTCAGGAACGGGTGTGGCCAGCGCGGTCTGATTGTTCTGCACACAAAAGATTGCCGGGAGCTTGCGCACGGCGCAGGCGTTGATCGCTTCATGCCATTCGCCGAGTGACGTGCCACCTTCACCGATGAAAGAGACAGCGACTCGCGGTTGCTTGCCCACACTCTTCATCGAGAACGCCATGGCGATGCCGGCGATCGTCAGCGACGGCGATCCGAGCGGCGCCATTGCCGGCAGAATTCCCCACTCCCAATCGCCGACGTGGAGGTCTTTGCCATCCATCGGCGGGCCGGCTTTTCCCATTTGCGCGTTGAGGACCATGCGCACGGTTTCTGGTGCGTTGCGCATGCAGAGGACGGCGCCGAGGTCGCGAATCAGGGGGGAGATCACATCGCCTTGCGGGCCGCGGCGCAGGCGCATCGGAGCGGCGTAGATCGCCTCCTGGCCCAGCGATCGAAATCCTTTTCCCTGAAACGAGGCGTTGCCGTAACGCACCTCGCCGCCGGTGAAGAATTGCTTCAGGCGATTGTCGACGGCGCGGGTGAGGATCATGCCGCGCAGCATCTCCAGCTTTTCGTCGACGGTAAGCGAAGCGGCGATCGCTTCGCGCCGCACGAAGCCGTCGCAGTCGACGACGACGGCGGCCACCGCTTGTCGAAGACGCTCCGTCACGCTGACCCGCGGCGTGGTCTCCGGCACTTCTCCCTTCAGCTTCTGCGCGGCGGAGGCATCGGGAGAGAGAGCATCGGCCAGCGTTTGATTCAGGATGCGACGCAGCGGCTCGCGGAGCGCGTCGATGCCGGCGAAGTCGCGCTCATCCGTGGGCCGCGCCGCGAGCACCATGTCCATGGCGGCGACGGCGGATCGCAGAGCGAATGGATGGCGCTCGGCCACAAACGCAGCGAAGCGGCCGAGCAGCGTGGTACTCGAGCGCGTCGCCGCTTCGGTGGTCGCGGTCATTGCGGGAATTCTACCCTCCGCCAGAAAACAACGTCGCCCTCCTGGAAGTCCGGCGTGAAATGTCGCTGAAGGTATTGCCATACCAGCGGAGCGCGCACGGCGTTGGGGACGCCATCGACATCGGGCGAATCGGCAGAGGGAGGGACGAGCGCCGCGCGGATGTTCGGGTTTTGCTCGATTCGGGCGATGACCTCGCGCTGGCGATTTTCCGACTCGTAGAATGCGACCTCGATCTGGCGAATCGGACAGTCGCGGTCGAACAGAAAATAGAGCAGGCCGCGATTCGTGAAATCGAAGAACGTCGCACCGGGCGGCACGTGCAAGGGCACGTAGCGATTCACGCTGGCGATCATGGCGGCGTCGCGCGCCGGGAACAGAGCACCGCGCGCGCGAACGATGTCGACGATCTCATGAACGGTCGGATCAATCGGCCCCCGCGAGTGGCGCAGCATCGTTGTGATCGACAGATGAACGGTGGGACGGGCCAGGATCAGTACCAGCAGCGCGACGGCCCAGCCGCCCAGGCGCACGGCGGGCAGGCGTGCGTGCAGCATCGTCACCACGGTTGCGATCAGCAGCGCCGGAACGACCGTCTTGAAATAGAGATGATGCCGTTCCGCGTAGGCGATGCCGCAGACGACAACGAACGCGGCGAGGACGACGAGCGTATCCAGACGCGCACGACGGCGCTCGCTGATCCGCATTCGCATCGTGAGCGCGACGACCAGGAAAATCAGCGCCGCCACCCAGATGAGATAGAGATACGACGTCTGCTCCACGAAATACGCGAGCAGCTCGGGTACGACGCGCGAGGCTTCCAGCCCCGCGGGAGGATCGAAGAGGGACAGCGCGTACGCCGGCCCCAGCGTGGCCACCTCAGTGAAGGTCACGCGAACAAAATCGGACAGGATGCCCGCGACGGCGAATCCAATCGCGAAGATCACGGCCACGATCGCGCCGCCGATGGCCGCATCGCGCAGCGCTCGCCATCGCCGGCCGGGAAACCTGGTGACGGCGAAGAGCAGCGTCAGACCGGCGTACAAGCCGAAGTCGAGGCTGGTCATGAACGCAAAGACGGCGCACGCTCCGGCCCAGGCCAGAAGACGCGGCTGACGCCTTCGTACGGCCTGAAGAGCGATGGCCAGCGTGATCAGCGCCGGCAGAAAACGAAACGTGCCTCCGCCTCCGCCCGTGGTAACCGCCAGAAAGAAGGAGACCAGTCCCGCTTCGGGCGACCCGGTGGCGGCGACGCCGACCGCGTACGTGGCCATGGAGTTGAGTGCGCTGATCGTGCCGCGAGACTTCAGAAGCCGGCCGAGCGTGTCGTCGCCGCGCCGCATCAGCAGGTAGTCGAGCAGCGCGTCCTGGACGAAGCCGTGTGGCGGGATGATGTCGCGGTAGGCGTGCTCGCCTCGCATCATCTCGTGGGCGGGCACAATGTGCTGCGCATCCTCGAAGATCGCCGCCCGCGGTTCTCCCTCTGCGGAGAACAGGCTCCCCGCGCTGAGATAGGCGTAGCAGAAGATCGGGTAGATCACCCAGGCCAGCGCGACGCGCAGGAAGCGTTCGGCGCGGCGAGGGGCCAGAACCCTCATGGCGATCGGCATCAGCAGCGCGATCAGCAGCGGCGGCCAACCGAAATGCCGCTGATCGCGCGCGAAGAAGTGCGTCTGCAGAATCACGGCGAGCGGCGAGAGGGCAAAGCAGAATCCTGGATCGAGTCCCCTCACCCGGCGCTCCGCGCCACCCTCTCCCCGCGCGGCGGGGAGAGGGGCCTCGCGCGAGTGCCCTCTCCCCGCTTGCGGGGAGAGGGTCAGGGTGAGGGGCGGCGCAATTTCGACTCTGACCGCCATCACCAGGAAGACCGCGATCATGAAAATCTGATCGAACGGCATCGACGCAATGTCGAGTAAGGCGAGAAACACCGTCGCGATCGTCGGCAGCAGGATGAGATCGCGGCGAGTGAAGTCGGCATGGATGCGCCGGGCGGCGAACGCGGCGAGCACGGCGACCGCCGGCGCCAGCGCCGTCCAGTAAACGTTCTTCGTCTGCAGCGCCGTCCAGAGCGCGCTGAGGAGCGCGATCGCCGCGGCGTTTCGGGCCCAACGCTGTGTCTCGTTGGAGGCCAGACGATCGAGGAGTGGCCCCCACGTCAGCGAGGCGATGAACGGAATGACGATCAGGCTGGCCACGAAGAAGAGCGATGCGGAGGCGTCGTAGCCGAGCGAGGTCATGAAGCCGGGCGGCTGGCCGGAGGGGGCCGGTCGCACCCAGAGCGGCGTCATGGAGATGGCCACGCCGAGGCCGTAGATCGCTGCGCAGACGCGGAGTGCTGTGGCTCGCTGCGCCGCCGTCATCTCCCTGCCTGTTGGGCGACCCAGCGCACCATCAGCTCTTCGGCCCAATACTCGGCGCGCCACGGCGTGGCGCCGGCGATGAAGCCGGTGTGGCCACCGCGCGGCGTCACGCGGAATTCGACGGAGGGCGAAGCGGCCGCCCGCGCGCGGATCAGCACGTCGGCCGGCAGGAAGGGATCATCTTCGGCATTGATGCAGAGCGTGGGGATGGAGATGAAGCGAAGAAACGGCAGCGAACTGCTGCGGGTGTAGTAGTCCTCCGCGTCGCGGAAGCCATGGATCGGCGCGGTCGAAGCGTTGTCGAACTCGTAGAACGTCCGGGCCCGCATGGCCCCGGGCACGTCGACTTTCGGTCGCGTTTCGGGGAATCGCTCCACCACGCTGAGCGTCTTGGCCCGCATGGTCTGGAAGAAGTGGGCGACGTAGAGGCGGCCCGCTCCGCGCTCCAGTTGCCTCGCTCCCGCGTCCAGATCGTACGGAACGGACATCGTCGCCGCGGCGATGACGGATCGCTGCTGCGGATGCTCGCCCAGCCATTTGAGCAGCGCGTTGCCGCCGAGAGAGACCCCGGCAGCCACCAGCGGCGTGTGCGGATCGCGTTCGGTGAGCGTGCGGATCAGAAAATCGAGATCGCCCGTCTCGCCGGAGTGATAGAGCCACGGCCGGCGATTCATCAGCATCTGCGACATCCGATTCGGATCACGGGCACAGGAGCGGAAATTCATCGCCGTTGCTGCGAAGCCGTATCGGGCGATGACGCTCAGCATGCCCTGAATGTAGACGGAGTAGGAGCTTCCTTCCAGGCCGTGCAGCAGAACGAAGCGCGCCGAGCGATTGGTCACGCCCTGATCGAGGTGATCGACGACCAGATCGTCGTCGTCCGGCGTTCGCAGCACCTCACGGCGAAGGGCGACAGCGCGTCGCGGACGGGCCAGGCGCCCCCACACGGTCTGAGAGTGCGGGCCGGGGAGCCACCACGACGGGGAAAAGTTGTCGGTAGTCGGTTGTCTGTTGTCCGGGACGCTACTGCTCATGCGCTGAGAATAGCAGCGTCGCGTTCGTGCCGCCGAACCCGAACGAGTTGGACAGCACGTGCCGCACCTTTTTCTGCCGCGCCTTGTTGGGGACGTAGTCGAGATCGCATTCCGGATCAGGAGTCTCATAGTTGATCGTGGGGGGCAGAATCCCCGTGGTGATCACCAGCGCGCAGATGGCGCTCTCCAGCCCTCCGGCGGCGCCCAGGAGATGTCCGGTCATCGATTTCGTGGAGCTGACGGCGACTTTGTAGGCCTGCTCGCCGAAGACGCCCTTGATGGCCATCGTCTCGGTGCGATCGCCGACCGCGGTCGAGGTTCCATGCGCGTTGATGTAATCGATGTCCCTCGGCGCGAGAGAAGCATCCTTGAGCGCGCGCTGCATCACTCGGATCATCCCGCCGCCGTCTTCGGAGGGTGAGCTGATGTGGTACGCGTCGCTGGACATCCCGTAGCCGGTCACCTCGCAATAGATCTTCGCGCCGCGGGCCAGGGCATGGGCGCGCTCTTCCAGCAGCATGATGCCGGCTCCTTCTCCGATGACGAAGCCGTCGCGGTTCAGATCCCACGGCCGCGACGCGCGCTGCGGTTCGTCGTTTCGGGTGGAGAGCGCGCGCATGGCGGCGAAGCCTCCGACGGCCAGCGGAGTGATCACCGCCTCGCTGCCGCCGGCGAACATCACGTCCGCGTCGTCCCGCTGAATGATCTTGAACGCGTCGCCGATGGCGTGCGCCCCCGTTGCGCATGCCGTGGCCGGCGCGGAGCTGGGACCGCGGCAGCCGAACCGAATCGAGACGTGGCCGGCGGCCAGATTGACGATCAGTCCGGGGATGAAGAACGGCGAGATGCGGCTCGGCCCGCGCTCCATCAGCTTGGTATGCATCTCCTCGATCAGTGGGAGTCCGCCGATTCCGGAGCCGATGATCACGCCGAAGCGATCGCTGTCTTCTGACTTGTAGTCGAGCTTCGCGTCATCGACGGCGATCTGCGCCGCGGCGATGGCGTAGTGGATGAAGGTGTCGGACTTCTTGACCTCTTTTTTCTCGATCCACGCCTCAGGTTCGAAGCCGCGCACTTCCCCGGCGATCTGGCAGGCGTAGTTCGTGGCGTCGAACTTGGTGATGCGACCGACTCCGGAACGGCCTTCGATCAATCCCTGCCAGGTCGGCTCATTGCCGATGCCCAGCGGCGAGATCATGCCGATGCCGGTAACGACGACGCGGCGCTTGTTCAAGAGTGGGCTCCCAATGGAGAGGGGTCAGCGCGGCGGCACTTACGACGCTTTTGCGCGCTTCTCGATGTAGTCGACCGCGTCTTTGACCTTCCTGATCTTCTCGGCCTCGTCGTCGGAGATCTCAACGCCGAACTCCTCCTCGAAGGCCATGATCAGCTCGACCTGATCGAGCGAGTCGGCGCCGAGATCCTCCACGAAGGAGGCGTCCGCAGTGACTTCGTCGGCATCCACTCCGAGTTGTTCGACGATGATTGATTTGACCCGTTCCTCTACCGACATCGGTCTCTTCCTCCATCCTGCTTGGGGCTGCCGAAGTGCAGGTGGGTTTTTAGCACAAATGGGAGGCAACCGCGAACGGTTCGCTGATACCCTTGCGCGGGTTGAAAAAGCTTTTCACGTACGAAGAGGCCGCCGCACTGCTGCCGGAAGTGCAGCGCCTCACCGGCGACGCCGTGGCCGAGGTCGAGTCCCTCGCCGAGAACAGCGACAGCGACTCCTACCAGACCATCATCGGCCGCTGGGCCGATGCCATCACCTCGATGGGCATCGAAGTGAAGGGGCTTTGGCTCATCGATTTCGACAATGGAAGCGGCTACTACTGCTGGCGATATCCGGAAGAATCGCTGCAGTATTTTCATACGTATGACGAAGGGTTTCCGGGACGCGTGAAATTGCAGTGACGCTCAAAGCGATCGCCTTCGATCTCTGGGAAACTCTGATCACCAACACGCTCGAGCAGTCGCGTGAGCACAAACGGCTGCGCCTGGAGCGGATGGAGCGCATCCTCGCCGAGCGTGGATTCGGCGCCACGGCGCTGCAGATCGAGGCAGCCTACCGGCGAGGGTGGCGTCGCTGTCAGGAGCTCTACTGGGACTCCGATCGCGACATCTCGTGCCGGACGCAGATCGATCATTTTCTCGAGGCGCTGGAGCTCAAAATCACCGATGAGGCGGCGCTCGACGCGCTGGAGCAGGCGTACGCGCGAGCCGCGGTGGAGGTGCTGCCGGCGATGGTCGACGGCGCCCCAGAGGTGCTCGCGGAGATGAAGCGCCGCGGTCTTCGGATCGGCCTGATCAGCAACACCGGACGCACGCCCGGCTACGCGCTGCGGGAAATCCTCGAGCAGCTCGGCCTGGCACCCTTCATCGATGCCATGGTCTTTTCGAACGAACATGGCGAGTGCAAACCGCAACAGTCGATCTTCGAGGCGCTGCGAGGACTTCTCGGCGTCGACTTCGACCAGATGCTCTTCGTTGGCGACAACCTCTACGTCGACGTCCTCGGCGCGCAGCGTTGCGGGATGCGTGCGGTTCACTTCATCCCGCCGGTGCGCGGCACCGCCGTCGCCCCGCCGTTCGAACATGGGCACGACATCGTTCCCGACGCGACGATCGCCGATCTGCGGGAATTGCCGGCCGTGCTCAATGCATGGACGGACTCCGCAAGCGCACAAACGCGTAGAAGCTGAGCGGCCGGTCGCCGTACGACGACTTCAGTTCTGCGGGGATCGCGTAGGCGGTCACGTTGCCGCCGACACCGCCGAGAAGGTCGCTCGTGCGGAAAAGATCCTTTGTGTAGCCGAAGGTGAGCGCCTTGACCTTGAAGACTCCCGGGAGCAGCTCGTCCTTGTCAACGATCTCCAGTCTGCCGGTCACGTAATTGGAGACGTTGAAACGCAGATTCGATTCGAGCGTAACGCCGTCGATGCCGTGATCGTGTTTCTGGTTATGGCCCCAGATCAGACTGGACGACCAATCGCCGCTGACGTACGTCGCGGAGGCGGTGGTCCGCTGGATGTTGCCCGGCTCGGTCGCCTCCGGATCCTTCAAATGTCCGGTGGAGATCTGCGCTGTCCACTGAGGCGATGGATCCCATGTGCCGCGGATGGACCATGAATCGATGGGCCCCTGGTCGATGTCCCAGCGATTCTCGTCGGGTTCGCGTCCATGGAATCCGCTGACACCGAGCCCGAACTCGCCTCGCTTCGCGCCGATGGTGAGCACGCGCGAGGCGATGTGTGTCGAATCCTGCAGATGATGAGAGAGCGTGGCCTGGGGAATCTCCATCGCCGAGATTCGATGCGGAAAAGCGACCGGCCCGAGCGCAGGATCACCGACCGGCGCGGCATAGACGTATCCGATCGTTCCGTTGCCGATATCCACCGCATATTCGGCGGCAAGCTCCATGAAGAAATCATGCGGATGCTGCCGATCGATCAGAGGCTGCCCATGCGCGGTCTCGCCGGTCTGGAACAGCTCGGGATAGCCGCGCTTCCCGAGGAAGAGCGGCTCCAGGCTCAGCATCGTGCGAAGCATCAGGTGTCCGGGCCCGAGCTTGCGCTCGGCGATGCCCATGAACCAGTTCGTGGCGAAGAGCTGGTCGCCGCCGCGGTCGCCGGTCTGCACGATCTGGCCAGCGAACAGCGAGGCGTGGTCCATCAGCATCCAGCCGCGGTAGTGGAGCATCGACATGTGCATCGGCGCGGCTGCGGGGTTGTTGCTCGTTCCCGACGCCTGCTGCATCAGAAAGTCGGCCACGGCGTCGTGCTGCATCTGCATCTCGTGCTGCATGTGCTCGTGCTGTGGCTGGGCTTGCGGTTGTGGCATTGGCATGGGCATCTGGTGCTCGTGCTGCGCGAATGCAGGCGCGCCAAGTAGCGCGATGAGAAGAAAACACTTTTTCACGGAGTCCTCCTGGGTCTGCTTGATTGGGAATGGGCAGACGGAGGATCAGATGAGAAGGATCAGTAGGAGGAGATGCAGGCCGACATCGTCATCGCAGCGGAGCGCGCCGAGGGCGATGCGGCTCCGCAGAAGCGGGACGGGGCGAGGCGTCAGGGGGGCGATTGTCGTGGCGATCTTGGACACGGTCCTGGCGAAGACGACCGGCGCGCGCTTCGCAGCCACTGTTGCCGGCGTCGTCGGAATGTGCGACTCATGCGTCTTCATGATTCCGGAACAGACCGGAAGAATCCGATGAATGACGCGATGGAAGGGGAGAGCGCAGCAGCCGAAGATCAACACCGAGATGGCGACCGTCGGAATGCAGGCGAAAGCGATCCAGGCAACGACGATGGAGAAGCGTCGCATGTCCCGCCGATTATCTCCCTGTTCCTGGTTCCTCGTTTACGTATCATGGCCAGGTGCAACTCGCCGCCAAGTTCGCCGTTGCTTTCGTCGCCGTCGAACATTTCGGGTTTTTGATCCTGGAGATGTTTCTCTGGACGAAGCCGATCGGGAGGCGGATCTTCGGCCTCTCTCCCGAGCTGGCTCAGGCGTCGGCGTCCCTCGCCGCGAATCAGGGGCTGTACAACGGATTTCTCTGCGCGGGGCTGATCTGGGGCCTGATGGCCGGCCGTGCGGTGGAATCGTTCTTTCTCATCTGTGTCATCGTGGCCGGAGTGTTCGGTGCGGTGACAGCGAAGCGATCCATCCTCTGGGTACAGGCGGCGCCGGCCGCGGTGGCACTCTTCCTCGTCCTGAGCGCGTAAAAACGAACGAACAGAACGGCAACCGTGTTCATGTGGACATGACGCAGACGACCGGCGAGCGCGACTACGTCCTCGGCACGCACGACGAAGAGCTGTTGAGGCTCGGCTTGCAGCATCGGGTGTGGAGGCCGCGGGCACTCGACGCGTGGCGGAGGGCGGGATTCACGGTCGGGCAGACGCTGATCGACGTCGGATGCGGGCCAGGCTACGCCGCGGTCGATCTGGCCGAGATCGTCGGCCCGAGCGGTCGAATCATCGCGCTTGACCGCTCGCAGCGTTTCCTGGCCGCGCTGCAGAGCAGCGCACGGCGCCGCGAGCTGGAGAACATCAGTGTGCATCAGCTCGATCTCGATACCGACGAGCTGCCGCCCATGCGCGCGGATGGGGCGTGGGTTCGCTGGGTCTTTGGTTTTCTGACTCGTCCGCGCGATCTGGTGTCGCGCCTGGGCGCCGCATTGCGGCCCGGCGCCGCGCTCGTGGTTCACGAGTATTTCGATTACGCGGCGTGGCGCTTCACTCGCCGATCGCCGCTGTTCGAAGAGTTCGTCGCCACGGTGATCCGAAGCTGGCGGGCCACCGGCGGCGAGCCGAATATCGGGCCCGCGCTTTCCGTCTGGCTGGAGGAGAGCGGTTTCCGAATCAACTCTCTCCGACCGATCGTCGACGTGATCTCGCCGTCAGATTTCGCCTGGCAGTGGCCGAAAGCGTTTGTGGAAGTCGGCTTGCGTCGTCTGATCGAGCTGGGCGATATTCCGGAGGAGCGGGCAGCGGCGATTCGCGCCGAGTTCGCCGCGCTGGAAGCGACGCCGCATACGCGCATGATCACTCCGGCCGTGCTGGAGATCATCGCCACGCGATAACACGCGGCATCAATGGTGCACGCGCGATTTGTATGACCACTCAAACCGTCACCGCAGCCCGGAGCGGCACGTTCCATCTGGGCGCAGATCTTCGCGTTCATCGCCTCGGCTTCGGCGCGATGCGCATCACCGGCGAGGGCGTGTGGGGACCGCCGCGCGATCGGAAGGAAGCGATCGCCGTCCTCCGGCGCGCCGTCGAGCTGGATGTCAATCTGATCGACACCGCGGAATCGTACGGGCCGCATGTCAGCGAGGAGTTGATCGCCGAAGCGCTTTATCCGTATCCGCGGGGTCTGGTGATCGCCACCAAGGGTGGATTCGATCGTCCCGGTCCGGGGAAGTGGGAGCCGAACGCGCGACCCGAGCGGCTGCGTGAAGAGGTGGAAGGAAGCCTGCGCCGGCTGCGGCTGCAGCGAATCGATCTGTATCAGCTCCATCGCATCGATCCCGCGGTGCCTGAAGAGCGGCAGTTCGAGACACTGCTGCAGTTTCAGCGCGAAGGGAAGATCCGGCACATCGGGTTGTCAGAGGCGAGCGTGGAGCAGATCGAGCGGGCGCGAAGATTCTTTCCGGTTGCCTCGGTTCAGAACCGCTACAACCTGACTGACCGGACGTGGGAGCCGGTTCTCGATTATTGCCAGCGAGAGAACATCGGCTTCATTCCGTGGTTTCCCCTGCAGACAGGGAAACTGGCGACGAGCGGCGGTGCGCTGGCTCAGATTGCGAAGAAGCACGCTGCGACTCCGGCACAGATCGCCCTGGCCTGGCTGCTCCGGCGATCGTCGGTAATGCTGCCCATTCCGGGCACGTCGCGCGTCAAGCACCTCGAGGAGGATGTGGCGGCGGCGGGAATTGAGCTGAGCGAAGAAGAGTACGAGGCGCTCGCTGGATGAATGCGAAGTCGACCGCGCTGGTGGTCATCGATCTGCAGCGCGGCATCGTACAGCGTCAGACGGCGCCGCACTCGTCGCGCGACGTCGTCGATCGAGCGAAGAAGCTTGCGGACGCATTTCGCAAAGCAGGCGCGCTGGTCGTGCTGGTTCGAGTGACATACTCGCGCGACGATGCCGATCGTCTCAAGGCACCCACCGACGCGGCGGCGCCGGTCAGCGTTCCCCTGCCGCCGGACTTTGCCGACATCGTTCCGGAGCTCGGTCCGTTCGACGGCGATCTGGTGATCACCAAGCACCAGTGGGGAGCGTTCTACGGGACGGAGCTCGATCTGCAACTGCGCATCGTACAGCGTCAGACGGCGCCGCACTCGTCGCGCGACGTCGTCGATCGAGCGAAGAAGCTTGCGGACGCATTTCGCAAAGCAGGCGCGCTGGTCGTGCTGGTTCGAGTGACATACTCGCGCGACGATGCCGATCGTCTCAAGGCACCCACCGACGCGGCGGCGCCGGTCAGCGTTCCCCTGCCGCCGGACTTTGCCGACATCGTTCCGGAGCTCGGTCCGTTCGACGGCGATCTGGTGATCACCAAGCACCAGTGGGGAGCGTTCTACGGGACGGAGCTCGATCTGCAACTGCGGCGGCGTGGGATCCGCACCATCGTGCTCGCCGGAATCGCCACCAACTTCGGCGTGGAATCGACGGCGCGCGACGCCTGGGAGCGCAACTATGAGCTGGTCTTCGCCGAAGACGCCATGGCCGGGCTGAGCTCAGAGGCGCATCAGTTCGCAATCGGGACGATCTTTCCCAGAATCGGTCTGGTACGCTCGACAGATGCCATCACCGCCGCTCTCGGCGAATCGTAATCGGCTCCGACTGCGCACGCGCAGGCAGTGGCGATCGTGGTTGAAGCGAAATCACGCCAGGGAGTCGGAGGTGTGGCTCGTCTTCGCCAAACGGCACACCGGCAAAGCGTCGTTTCGGTACAGCGAAGCGGTGGAGGAGGCGCTCTGCTTCGGATGGATCGACACGACCGTCAAGCGGCTCGACGACGAGCACTACACGCAACGCTTCACCCCTCGCTCCAACCTCCGGAATTGGTCGAAGATCAACCTGGAGCGATTCCGACGCATGGTCGCTGAAGGTCGCATGACCGAAGCCGGACGGTCCAAGCTTCCGGCGGACGTCGCTCCGCCGCCGCGGCGACACGAGAGCGGCGATCCGATTCCCGCGTTCATCGCGCGCGGTATTGCGAACGATCCGGTTGCGCAGAAGAAATTCTCCGCACTCCCGGCGAGCTATCGTCGCGACTACGTCCGCTGGATCAGCGAAGCGAAACAACAGGAAACGCGAGAGCGACGGCTGAAAGAGGCCATTCGACGCCTGAAGTCGAACTGGAGGCGGGTCTACGATCCGTCGAGTGCTAAGAGCTAAGAGCTGCCTAAGGCTGCGCTGAGGCGCGCCGGCGCGGGACGGAAGGCAACAACTTCAGAAAAACTCGATCGACACCGCCATACGCTGATTCGTTGGCCCGGCGCGTATAGGTGAGCAAGATGCCCTCGTTTGCCGACACAAGCCTGGGTTGTCGCTGACGATCTTGCGCGCGTGAAATGATTCGCCGCGGTTCTCCGACCAAACCATCTTCGTTGAGGGTGAGCGCGTACAGGTCGACGTTGCCTGTCTGGCTTGTTTCGTCCCACGCGAGAACAGTTGTCGATCCTCTTGACGTCAGCGCTACCGATCCGTCGTACATTGTTGCGCTCATTGGCAGCACCTGCGGTTTTGAGATGGCATCTCCCGTGGGGCCGACCACGACCCACGCGAGAGAGTCCGATCCTCTCCAGGCAACCACGTAATGCGAGCCTGCCCATGTGGCAGTCGCTTGAATGCAGTAGGTAGGAAGTTCAAACCTGTTCTTAGGAATCCCGTTCTCAACGAGTACGACATCGAGCGCTGATTCGCTTTTCCTATACAGCCCGACGCCATTTTTTGCCCATGCAACCAAGGCCTGTGAATTGCCCGCAGAGGCGATCGCTGCCCCGCGATTGCTCGTTCCGGTGGAGATCGTTGTCCCACCAGGATCGAGAAGCAACCCGCTCGCGGTGATCCGACTGGCCTGGATGCGGGCTGCATCGATGTAACCTGAGAGATGGCCGGCCGTCCAAGCGACGACGAACTCAGACCCATCCCACGCCACATCCGGCGGGAATTGATAATGAATGTCATCATTCGAAATGAGCATCGGGTCGCCCAGCGGCAAACCGGTGATCGTCATGAGTCTGGCGCGAATCGAGTCAGGATCTGTTTCGCGCCAGACCAGAAGGACAACATTGCCGTTGGACGCAACGCGCGGCGTCAGCTGATGAGCATCTGAATCCGCGATTCGAATTCCGCGACCGTCAGGCAATTCGCCCGTCGCCAGCAGACGCGAGCCGAACACGATGGATTTCTTCTCGGAAGGGACAAACTCTTGCCAGGTAATGAAGAAGTCACTACCGACTGGGGTGATCGACGGAGACTCCTGATGTGTCGCGGAGCGCGCGAACTCAAATGCGGAAAATAGATCACCAGGGGCAGAAAAGCTGACGATGTTCCCCCAAAGGTCGACTCCCGCTCCCGGAGGCGTTCCTAGTTTCGGTACGTTGCGCATGTCGCGCCACGCAGCAAAATAGTTCGATCCGCTCGCGGCGACGGCCGCTCCGAAGGCGAATGTTTCTGCGAGGAGCTGAGTCCGCGCATCCTCGACGCGGACAGCGAACAAATGTCGTGCGCCACCGTCTTGCTGAAGAGGTGCACCGATCAGCGCGACCGCACCGTCGTTCCCAGAGGCGATATCTGCAATGAAACCGTCGCCTTGAAAAATCGTCCACGAAGAAGAAGTTCGGCCGCTATCGATTCGGCGGGCCTTCACCGACGACGTCGATCCACTCCCGCTCTTCCAGACAGCAACGTAAGATATGCGGTCGTACGTCAGTCGAAGCATGCCGTACACGCTTTCCACATCGACCCTGAATGGGGATTGTGTGCGCGCGTCGGCGCCGATCGGCACCACCAGAAGCTGGTTTGAAAACAGAGGTCCCACTGTCGTAACAAAGAGAAACCCTGTACCGTCGTTTGAAACGTCAAATTCAAAACCGCCTGAATTCGTGATCACCAAGTCGCTTTTCAACACGTATCCATCGGGCGCAACGAGCGCTCCGAGAAACGTGTTTGGATGATTGCTGCTATTACCCACGCGCCATGCGACAAGAAACTCGCGTCCGTTCCACGCGACGCGCGGATAAGGCGGCGGTATGCCGCCGGCCGGTCCAACTCCAGTCGCGTAGATCAAAAACTCTTCCGACACTACGCCTTCCGGTGACACCCATCTTCCATACACGCCAGTCATGTCGGCGGAGCTGAGAAGATAGCGTCCGCCCCCGTACACGAGAGCCGTGAACGTCCGGTTGGTGTGCAAAGGAACAAAGAGGCTCGTGATGTCGCGACGTTCGCCAGTTGCTGAAAATCGCGCGACGTGAAGGTCGAAGTATTCGCGCGTTGGATTTGGCAAGCAGCAGCGCTGTTCCGGCCACACGCCGAGATAATCACGGCCATCGCTAGCCACGAGTGGTGGAGACTGCTCATATGCAGCCGCGCCGTAAATCGGGGCACTGACGGGAACCTCGTCAGTGGAGATCTGAGCTGCGGTTGAAATGGCCGAGAAGAGAAGCGCGCCAAGGAGAAAAACGGAGGTCCGGGACATGGAGAGAGTGATCTTTCTTGATTTGTACGATGCAGAAGAGGCGATCGTCTACGAACGGAATTGATGAACCGGACGACGGAGCATCGCGCATCACGAGGAAACGCGAGAGTGGGGCCCTACAGCTAACCGCTAACCGCTAACAGCTAAGAGCTTCTCGCCATCACGACATCGTCAGTCATCCGCGGCTCAAATGTATCATCGCAGGCGAATGGCGTTCGAAGCCTTTCAAGAACGCGACTACCGCCTCTTCTGGACGTCGCAGTTCTTCTCCAACATCGGCTCATGGATGCAAGCGGTGGCGCAGGGATGGCTCGTCTATCACCTCACCGATTCACCGTTCCTTCTAGGCTTCGTCGGCTTCGCCAACTCCCTCCCCACGATTTTTCTGATGCTGCCGGGCGGCGTGGTGGCGGATTCGTTCGATCGGCGCCGTGTGATCAGCGCGTCGCAATGGGCGCAGGCGCTTTGCGCGCTCTTTCTCGCCGCGTCGATTCGCACGCATCAGATCAGCACGTGGCAGATCTTCGTCGCGGCGATCGTGGTGGGGATCGCGGTTTCTTTCTCCGCCCCCGCGTACCAGGCCATGGTGGTCGACCTGCTCGACGACCGCTCGCGCCTCCCGAATGCGGTGGCCATGAACTCTCTGCAGTTCAATCTCTCGCGAGCCATCGGTCCGCTGCTGGCAGGCGTGACGCTCTCCGCCTATGGCAGCTTCTGGTGCTTTTTCTTCAACGCCATTTCGTTTCTGCCGCTGATCTGGGTGCTGGGACGCCTGCGGGATCGTCAGCATCGGTCGGAGCGCGGGCCGATGGTGTCCCAGCTCGCCGAGGGATTCCGCTACGTCCTGCGCGACCGCGTCGTGCTGATCCTCCTGGCCATCGTCGGAGCGGCGAGCCTGTTCGGCTATCCCTATCTGAGCATCATGCCGATGATCGCCCGCTCACTCTTCACCGACGATGCGCGCGGCCTCGGTGTGCTGATGGGCGGCATCGGCGGCGGAGCGCTGGCCGGCTCCCTGGCTCTCTCGTTGCGCATGCCGTCGCGCCGCTGGATCGCGTCGATCATTCTCATTTCGCTGGTCATCTTCGGCGTCAGTCTGGTCGCAGTCGGCTACGTTCGCTCCCAAACGGCCATGACTTCGGTGCTCTTCGTCTGCGGCGCGGCGATGGTGGTCTGCGTGGCGCTGTGCAATACATCGATCCAGCGGCGCGTCCCCGATGCCATGCGCGGCCGCGTGCTGAGCATGTATACGTTTGCCTTCTACGCCTTTCTGCCGTTCGGCAACCTGATCGCAGGGTTGATCGCCGAACACCGCGGATTGCCCATGACGATGTTCACGCTGGGAGGAGGATTGATCGTGTCGGCGGGAATCGCCTGGGTGGCAATTTGGGTGGAGCGATCGCGCCGGCACGCATCGGGATCATTGGAGGCGCGGGGAGAGGTCAACGGTTAACGGTTAACAGTTAACGGTGGCAGAGCCTCTGGCACCGTTAACCGTTAACCGTTAACCGCTCACACGAGCGAATCCAGAATTTCCTCGACTGTCGAGCGGCGGCAGGTATACATCGGCGTGTCGCGCACGGTGAACTTTGACGACTCGGTCTCGCGCAGCTCCTGCACCAGATCGAGAAACTCGGCGGGGGAATCGGCCTCGAAGGCCACCACGAAGTCCTGATCGTCCAGCCCGAATGAGTAGGTCGTATTGATCTTCACCCGCGGGTACTTGTGCCCGATGGCGATGTGTTCGTTCATGATGCGCTGTCTTTCGGACATCGGCAGCAGATACCAGTCCCGGGTCTTCACGAACGGGTAGACAAAGAGGAATGGCTTCTTTCCCGGCACGATGCGCGTCCGCCGCCCTTCCTGTCCTTCGTGCACGTGTTCGTCGACATACTGCGAATGCTTGGTCATCGAAAGATAGGAGTGCGGGATGTCGAGATATCGGCCCAGGAGCGACTTGTTGATGTCGGAAGCCATCTGCTGGAACGGCTCGAGGTCATAGCTGATGCGCCACAGCATGAAGTCGACGGTCGATTTCAATCCGAGCGTGGAGTAGGGGAGAAGGATCATCCGTCCTTCGTAACGCTTCAACAGTTCAGCGAACTGGCGCTTTGCCTCGCTTTTGAACTCTGCACTCTCGCGCCGCACGGCGCGATCTGCTTTGAAGAACATGAAGTTGACGAACTGGCGCCGGATCGCTGCGTCCGCCTCGCGCGCGGACTCGGTTTTGACTTCCGTGATGGTCATGGCGCGATTCTACGCCGAGCGCCGCGGGCAGCGCGTGCCGTGCCGTCCTAAAAAATAATGATGTGTGGGGTCCAAACTACCGCATGAAACCTACGTAAAATCGAAATCGCCGACGCCCCGAAATTCGGGATGGGCATGTGGAAAGTGAAAAGCGAGGGCCAAAAGTGCACAAGTGGCGATGCAACAGCGCGGTCAAAAACAAGAGAAACTCAACTCCGGCTGTGCTTTAGGTTGTTTCGCCCACACGTTTGTGCATTTCGCTCAGATCGGCTGATTGGTTACGCGCTTCTGCGTTTTTCACAGCGATTTCCGCAGCCTTTTCCGCAGTTTCTGTGTAAACATCCGGTCACCTTCCCGCACGATCTTCGGCTCGGGGCCCGTAAAGTCGACGATCGTTGAAGCTTTTCCATCGCGTTTGCCGGCGTCGACAATACCGTCGAGCAACTTTCGAAGCGATTCGGCGAGCTCCGCAGGCGCGCTGATCGGATTTTCGCCGCTTCGATTGGCGCTCGTGGAAAAAAGCGGACCGCTCTCGGAGAGAATTGAGCGGAGCCAGGGCAGATCAGGGACTCGCGCGCCGACAGGTGATGATCCGCGACGCAGAATTGCGGTGAGTGGAGCGGGCCAGATCTCACGCAGGATTGGCGGAATGGTCGCGCCGAACGATTCGAGCTGCTCGGCGGACGCGGCGATGACGATGAAGGGCTTCGTCTCGTCGCGCCCCTTGATCGCAGCGAGCCGCTCGACGGCGTTTGCGTCGTCCGCCCGCGCGTGCAAGCCGTAAATCGTATCGGTCGGCATCAGAACGACGCCGCCGCTGCGCAAAACGGCCACGATCTCAGCGATCTGGGCTGCGGTCAACTCGCCGTCGACCTGCCATCGCCTCACGAGCGCGCTCTCGCCCTGCGAGGACGGGCGCCATCGAGGAGCTCGCGCGCGTGGAGGACGGCCGAGGCGGGGATTTTTTCGCCGCCGAGCATGCGGGCGATCTCCGCGACCCGCTCCTCGTGTGCATCCAGTCGGCGGATGCACGCGCGTGTGTGGCCGCCGGAGTCCTCTTTCCAGACGTAGAAATGCGTGGCCGCGAAGCTGGCGATCTGCGGGAGATGGGTGACGCAGATGACCTGATTCCGGACCGCGAGCTCCTGAAGCTTGCGGCCGACCACTTCGGCCACGCGACCGCCGATGCCGGCGTCGATCTCGTCGAAGACGAGCGTGGCGGCGGCCGAGCGCGGAGAGGCCTTGAACAACGCGGCGGCGATGGCCAGCTGAATGCGCGACAGCTCGCCGCCGGAGGCGATGCGCTGCATCGGTTTCGGCTCCTCGCCGCGATTGGGCGCCACGAGGATGTCGAAGCGATCGAAGCCGTCGGCTCCATCGGTTCCCTGCTCCACGGCGACGCGCACGGTGGTCCGCTCCATGGCCAGGTCATTCAACTCGTCCTGGATCGCTTTTTCGAACGCGCGCGCCGCCTTCTGTCGCGACTTCGACAGTTTCTCCGCCGCCGTTCGATAGGCGGCCGACTGTCGGTGCTCGGCAGCCTGCAGCTTGCCGAGGTTGCCCTCGTAGTCGCTGAGCCGCGCGTGCTCTTCCCCGATCGTTGCCAGATGCTCCATCACAGCGTCGATGGAACCGCCGTATTTCTTCTTCAGCCGCTCGATGGTGACGAGGCGCTCCTCTACTTCGTCGAGGCGAGCCGGATCGTGACGCACGGAGTCGCTCAGTCCGGCCAGCTTGCGGGCGACGTCCTGCAGTCGATAGATGACTTCCTGCAGCTCGCTCGCTGCTTCGCCGAGCGAGGAGATCTCGCGCGAGAGCGGCTGCAGGAGATGGATGGCCCGGCCGAGCTGCGCCAGCGCGGAGGCCTCGTCTTCCTCCAGGAGCTGAAACGCTCCGGCTGTCGCCTCGATCAGCTCCCGGGCGTGCGCCAGGATGCTCTTCTCGTCCCGAAGCGATTGCTCTTCCGGCGGGTCGAGCTTTGCCGCGGAGATTTCCTCGATCTGGTATCGCAGGAGGTCGAGTCGGAGCGCGCGATCGCGCTGGGCGTGGGTGAGCTCTTCGAGCTGGGCTGCCGTATCGCGCCATGCGCGGTAGGTTGAACGCGTCTCCTCGAGGAGCGCCTCGTGCGCCGCGTATTCATCGAGTACCTCGCGGTAGCTCTGCCCAGCCACGCGATGATGCGATTCGCTCTGCCCGTGAATGTCGAGGATTGCGTCCATCGACTCGGCCAGCTCGCGGATGGAGAGCAGAGAGCCGTTCATCAGCGCGCGGCCGCGTCCACTGATGGCGATGTCGCGCTTGACGATGACCTCATCCCCGTTCGAGAGATGGAACAGCGCCTCGGCCGACATCTTCTCCGCGCCGCTGCGAATCGTTTCCGACGACCCACGCCCGCCGCGCAGGAACTCCAGGGAGTCGATGAGCAGCGTCTTGCCGGCTCCCGTCTCCCCGGTAAGTACGTTCAGTCCCCCTCCCGGCTCGATCGCAAACTCTTCCACGATGGCCAGGTTCTGCACCTTGAGGTAACTGATCATCCGACGGCCGAAGTGTAGCGCGTTGTGGTGCGGCAGCAACTTTGCTTTGGCAGTGCTCGGGAGCGACCCATGAAGCGTCTGATCATTCTCTGCACTGTCCTTTCTTTGGCGGCGTGTAAGGAACACGTGATGAAGACGGTCGCCAACGTCGCCGACGACATCAGCGCGCCGCTGGGCAAGCCGGGCAACGCCAAAGAGCGAGAAACACAGCGTTTCGATTCCCGCTGGCGGCAGCTTCAGAACTTCCGAGTCCAGCAGATCGCCCGTTTCAAGCAGTTAGCGGCACGGACCCAGCCACCGAAGCCGCTCATCTTCGTCACGGGCGTCAAGGAAAAGTTCAAGGGACTCGACGCCATCGCCATCAACAACTCGCCCATCAACGTGCCGGTGACTGGAGATATCAGCGGCCCCTCGGTGTTGAAAGCGCAGGTCTATCTCGACCGCGTGCACTTCTCGGTCGGAGTGATCGACGGACGGTGGGGGAGAAACTCAGCGATCTCGACGTGGTGGTGGCAGCGCTCACACGGCATGGAAGCGACGGGCGACGTCGATGAGGCGACGTTCCGCTCGCTCGCCGCGGCGGCAGGGTTTCCAGACGCAGTGGTGCCGCATCAGCTCACTGCGGATGATGTGAAGGGGCCGTTCGTGCACATTCCCGACGATGTGTACGAGCAGCAGAGGCTGGACTGCCTCTGCTATCAGTCGCTCCGCGAGAAACTGGCCGAAGAGTTTCATTCCGATGAGGACCTTTTCCCGGTGCTGAATCCCGGTGTGAAGGTCGAAGACCTGCAGGCCGGTCAGACCATCAATGTGCCCAACGTTCGGCCGCCGCTCACCACCGATCAACACGACATCGCTCAGGTGGTCATCTCCATCGCGGGCAATTCGCTTAACGGCTTCGATGCGAACGGGAATCTCGTGTTCCACGCGCCGACGACGGTGGGCTCGCAGTACGACCCTTCGCCTGACGAGACGGTGAAAGTGGTGAAGATCTTCGATCACCCCACCTTCCACTACGACCCCACGCTCTATCACGAAGTTCCCGATTCCATGCCGGACGCGCATCTGAGCCCGGGTCCGAACTCGCCGGTAGGCGTGGTGTGGATAGCGCTCAGCAAGCAGCACTACGGGATTCATGGGACCAAGTCGCCGGACGAGATCGGATACGTCTCGTCGCATGGATGCGTGCGTCTGACCAACTGGGATGCCGCGGAGCTGGAGCGCCGGATCAGCGCGGGCGTGCTGGTCTCGTTCGTCGATACGAAAGGAGCCGAGGCCAAGGTGGCCAGGCGATGAACACGGTTACGCGGGCCGGCGGATCAGCCCAATCCCCAGCGTCACCACGGCGAGCGCCAGCACCACAGCGCCGACGTAGGCCAGGTTGATCATCGCGTTCGGCTTCGTGGCGTCGGGCGTCAGGACGGAAAAGAAGAACGCGACTGGCAGGATGATCGCGGCGGACGGGATGCCGGAGCGCACAAAGCGTTTCGCAGTCCGAGAGCGCCGCTTCATCGACATATCGCAGGGGGATAAGGGCGAGGATGAGGAAGACGCCGGCGTGGGCGTGGCCGGCTCGCCAGAGATCCTGGCGAAGCTTGTTGGCCATGTACTCAGGCGTTCCGATCAGCAGGGTGAGAATGCTGACCCCGCCTAACATTACCGTGGGAAGAATGACGAGCAGAAGACCTGCGATCAACCTCGATTCGCGGCTCATGTTGCTCCTCCTTTTGACTGGCGAGCATAGCTCGACTCGATGATCGCCTTCAGGTGCTGCTGTTTGGTGCGGACGAACCAATCCATGTGCCGCTTCAGGAAAAGCGCGTCGGCGAGCCAGCCGAGAGGAGCTTGCCATTCGAGAGTGTCACGCATCAACGTCCCGCTCTGGTGGGGATGGAACTCGTGAATGTGCGTGAGCGAGTAAAACGCGCCGTGCACCATCTCATCCACGAAGATGTGAGGTGGCTCGACCTGGATGATCTTCGTGGTGAAGCGATGCCGGGCGCCAAAGTGGCGGCTCTCGAAGGTCACCAGATCGCCGAGCTCGAGGAGCCCTGACATTCGTCCCGGCTCGACCAGGCGCTCGCCGGAAAACGCAGCGCTCTTCGCATGAACGGCAACATCGCGAGCGAGTTCGAAGCAGAGCTCCACCGGCGCTCGAATGACCGTGTCGATGACGATCCGGGTCACGCGACCGCGGCGCGCAGCATGTCGGTCGACACGCCGGGACTCTTCAGGTTGCCCAGCAGGGTCAGGGAGAGCGAAGCTGGATCGACGATGATCCGGGCAACCTCCTGGATGTCGTCGAGCGTCACCGCCTCGATCTGCCGAATGATCTCGTCCGGAGTGAACTGCCGGCCGAAGTAATACTCCTGTCGGACGATCCCCGACATGCGACTGACGGTCGATTCGAGCGAGAGGAGGATCGATCCCTTCAGGTGCAGTTTCGCTGCGCCCAGCTCCTCGGGCGTCGCGCCGCGCTGCTTGATGGCCCGCATCTCGTCGAGGGTCAGATCGAGGACGCGCTTCAAATTGCGCGGCGCGCAGGCCGCGTACACCGCCTCATATCCGCCGTTGAGATAGCCGTTGTGATACGACATCACCGTGTAGACCAGGCCCTCTTTCTCCCGGATCCTCTGGAAGAGGCGTGATGACATTCCGCCGCCGAGGATGCCGTTGAAGAGCGCCGCGGCAAAGCGTTCGTTTCCCTGTTGAGGAAACCCGCGCGATCCGAGACAGAGATGCACCTGCTCCAGCTCGCGCTTCGCCCGGAGCATGACGTGTTGATTCGGCAGCGGAGCCGGCCAGTCGCGGCGCTGCGGCATGCGGTCGTCCGCGGGGAACGACTTCTCCAGGAAAGGGATCAACTGCTCGGGACGCACGTTCCCTGAGGCGCAGAAGATCATGTTCGCGGGATGGAACGTCTCGGCGTAGTGGGCCAGGATCTGATCCCGGCCCAGGCGAGTGACTGTGTCCGCTGTTCCGAGAATCGGGCGTCCCAGCGGATGGTCGGGCCAGAACGCCGTGACGAAAATCTCGTGCACCAGGTCGTCCGGCGTGTCCTCCACCATCTTGATCTCTTCCAGGATGACCGACCGCTCCGATTCGAGATCTGCCTGCGAGAATCGCGGCGAGACGACGATATCCGTTAGAAGATCGAGCGCCGTGTTCACCTGTTCATCGAGCACATGAGCGTAGAACGAGGTGTACTCCTTGCCGGTGAAGGCGTCGACATCGCCGCCCAGGATGTCGATGATCCGGGCGATGTCGCTTGTCGATCGCGTCGCCGTTCCCTTGAACACCAGGTGCTCCAGGAAATGCGACGCCCCTCCGTGCTCCTCCGACTCGACGGCTGATCCGCTGCGGAGGTAATACCCCAGCGCCACCGAGCGGACGTAGGGGAGAGTCTCGATGAGGATCGTCAGGCCGGAGGGAAGGACATGACGGCTGACCGTCGCCAGTTTCGAGGCCACGAAAGGATTGTAAGCGGGAGCGACCTACTCCCACTTCCTGGCGGCAGCAGCGACCCGGGCGTCCCGCTCAGTCCGGTAGTCCAAGGCGGTATAGATCCACTGCTCGTAGCTGTCCGATCCGTTGAACGCCAGAAAGCTCTTTCCGACCTTGCTGGGCCTCACGCCGACGAATGGTCCGCCTGCATAATCCTTCATCGGGACGCCGGGAATGGGGGGTACGACAGCCGGCTGCACCCCCGGCACCGACCGGGGAGTGCTGACCGCCGACTGAGGGATGATCAGCCAGTCGACTTCTCCTGTCAGGGGATCGATGTAGCCGTCCTTTGGTCCCCGCAGGAATCGCGGCTGTCGAGCGTCCGCGAGTTGGTTCATGCTCACCGGCCAGGTCTTGTGCTTGTCCTGAAAGGCGCTGATAGCGATGGCGTACTGCCTCATGATGAACAGGGTCTGCTTGTCGCGATCGCGCTGCAGAATGGCGGACCACTGCCGGGGGACGGTGTAGGACACGAAGATCATCACGATCGTCAGCAGGACGATCATGCCGGCGAGAGTGAATCCCCTCTGGCTTCGACTACCAGTCCTTGTAGGCGATGCCATCGAGACCGACTCCGGTTGCGGTGCTGCGTACATCGATGATGCCGGGCGTTGCCGCCGCTTCCGGCGCGTTCGGATCGGTGGCCACCGTTGGATCATTCGGATCGGTGCTGGCCTGCACCTCTTCCCAATTGGCAGCCCCGGTCATCGGATCCTTCGGGAGGTTGCGAAGGTAATGGTCCTGCTTGAGCGTGAGCAAGCTGTCCGGATACTTCTGCTTGTCGGCGAAGTAGTCATCGATGGCCTTGCGCATCTCGAAGAGATCGTGCTTGAGCGCCGCCTCGCGCGCCTTCTGCTGCGCGTATCGAACATTGGAAATGGCCACTCCGGCCAGGATGCCGATGATGGTGACGACCACGATCAGCTCGATCAGCGTGAAGCCACGGCTCTTCGAACGATGAACGATGAACGATGAACGATGAACGTTCACCGGCCGTGCTGTGTTGATCGTTCCGCGTTCATCGTTCATCGTTTTATTTCTCACCATTCGTTGTAATGCGTCCTTCCATCCAGCGCGACGGCGGTTGATTTCGACCGCACTTCGAAGACGTTGTCGCCGCTGCGGATGGAGCTCGTGGGGTCATCGTTGTCGGACAGCGTGTCCCACTCGCTTTTGTTGGTCATCGGATCGATCAGATCGCGCTGCCGCAGCAGGCGCACGCTCTTGCCCGTGTTCAACTCGATTGGTTTGGTCAGCTCTTCCAGATTCTTGGGATAGTCGCGCTGGCCGAAGTCGGGTGGCTTCTTGATGTTGTTCGGGGGGTTGGCCATCCGCAGCTCATGATATCGATCGATCGCGTCGGTGAGTTTACGCAGCCGCTCGTGGAGCTCGAGCTCCTTCTGCCGGCGGATGCCGAAGCTGACCACCGGCACAGCCACCGACGCCAGAATTCCGATGATCGCCACGACGGTGATCAGCTCCGCGATCGAGAATCCCGACTCGCTGCTCGCACCCCGCGACCCGCCGTTTCTCATTCCACCTTGGCGCGACCTCCGGAGACGGCGGAGGCGACCACTTCGCCGCGGCCGTTCCTCAGGTCGGGGTTCTCCATCACCAGGTACGTCTCGCCGCTGATGCCACCCCGGACGCGCAGCGCGGCGATCTCGCCGCCGCTGTTGAACGCCAGGGGCTTGCCGTCGGATGAGCTGATCCTGATCGTTCCTTTGTCACGATCGATGATCACCGCCGGGGGCGTCTTCGGATCGAGCTTGATGGCCGGTCCGAACATGACCTCGCTGACATCGATGGTGCGCGGATCGTAGTGCAGCATCAGTTGCGTCGTGGTCAGACCATCGAGATCCATCCCCACCACGTCCCACAGCTTCTCTTCGCCCGACTTGACCATCAGTTTCACTGGCTGCGGCGCGATTCGCGGCGAGAGATTGCTGCTCGTGTCGACCGCCGCCGACTCGGTGCTGGCAGCCAGCGCCACATGCGACGCGCCGCTTGCCGGCGTCTGCAACTGCGCCTCCGGCTGGACGGGTGGCGGGGGCGGGGGCTGATTGTGGAACGGATCGCTGGGCGCAGTTCCCAGTGGTGGAGGCTGAGTTGGAACCGGACGCATCACATTGCCCGGTTCGCCGTCCGGCGCCAACGGCAAACCGGTTGCCGGATCGCGGCCGCTGAACTGAGTGGCGCCGCGCGGTGCGGCGAAGGGATCGGTGCCCGATTGCGATTCGAGCCGAGGAGAGAGACCGCGGAACGAAAGATTGCTCTGCGTTCCCACCCACAACGGTGCCAGATCATCCTCGGTGATGTCCGGAATGCGGATGATGTGCGGCGTCATGGTCAGGATCAGATCCGTGCGCAAAGTGCCCTTGTGATTGGCCGTGAACAGCCGGCCGATCACCGGAAGATCGCCCAGGAACGGCGTCTTCTGATTGGCATCTGTGTCGTTCTGCTGAATGAGACCGGCCAGGAAGTTCGTCTCGCCGTCTTTCAGACGGATCGTCGACTCGATCGTGCGCGTGGCAAAGGTCGGCTGCGGAGCCTGGCCGGCCACACCCGGAGCATCAGGCCCCTGGTTCGACACTTCGACGGTGAGCTTGAGCGTCACCTCGCGGTTGTGGTGGACGCGCGGCTCAATGGAAACCTTGATGCCCACGTCCTGGTACTGATACGACGTCACGGGCGCAAACGTGCCCGATGTGGTCGTGCTCACGCTGGTGAAGGTGGACACCGGCACGGGGATGCGATTGCCGATATGGAGCGTCGCCTTCTCCCCCTCGGAGATCCGAAGTTCGGGGTTGGCCAGCAGTTGACTGTTGCTGATCGATTTCAGCGCAGCGTACGCCGCGTTCGGAATGGAGAAGCTGATCAATCCGCTGTTGATCCTTCGCAGGTCGTTGATCGTGCCGGCCGCCAGCGGGCTCGTTTTGCCGCTGGCGTCCGCCGTCATCGGCTGGATGATGCCGGGACTGGCCGTGCTGTATCCATTGACGACGAGGCCGAGGTCGCGGTTCTTGCTCAGATCGATCTGCAGGAGCTCGACGTCGACGACCACTTCCGCCTTGGCTTTGTCGTTGGCCTGAATGATCTTCTCAGCGATGCGCACTTTGTCCGCTGTGTCGCGGATGGTGATGGCATTGAGCGCTTTGAGGGGAAAGACGTTTCTGGCCTCAATCATGGTCCGGACGACGTTGGTGACCTGCTCGGCGTCGCCGTTGGAGAGGTAGAAGGTGCGGATGACGAGGTCTTCGTAGTCGCGGCGAGCCTGCGGGTTGTCCGGGACGATGATGATGGTCCGCTCGTCGAGAACTTTGTAGAAGTGATTCGCGGCCTGCATCACGCGCTCCAGGGCCTGCTGGGCCGTGACGTCGCGCAGCTCGATGGAGATGCGATCGTCCTTGACCGCCTGATCGAAGAGAACGTTGATGCCGAACGCGTTGCCCAGCGCGCGATAGATATCCTTCACCGGCGTTTCGCGCGGGAAGGAAAGAGAGATTGGCTGCTGAGACGCCGGATTGAGTTGTGGCGGCTGGGCCTTGGTGATGCCCCTTGCCGATACCCGCCGCTTGAGCTCATCGATCGTGATGTTCTCCGTCGCGGCGCGGTTGGCTTCCTGGATCATGTTGACCGCTTTCTCCAGCTCCACGGCGGCGAACTGATTCGTTGAATCGAGCTTCACCGTGACTTCCAACTCCGTCGCGGCCAGTTGCGCCAGGCGAGTCTGTTCAGCGCCCTTGGCCGCCAGCGCCGCCGCACGAAGCGTTTTGCCCTTCTCGAAGTGGACGCGTGAAGCCTCGAGCCTGGCCCGGTTGAGGTTCATGCGATAACGCATGTTGTCGGGATCGATCTCCAGCGCCTTCTCGTATTGAATGACGGCCTCGTCCCAGTTTTTCTGCCGTTCGGCCGTGAGGCCCCTCTGATACGCGTTGAAGCTCACGCAGCCGGCGGTCAGTGTGAGAGCGAGCACCAGGCTCGTTGTTTTCAGTCGATTCATTCTGTAGGTCCTGTGTCCTGTGTCCTGTGTCCTGTGTCCTCAGAATTCAGGACGCAGGACTCAGGACGCAGGACTCTCATCTTTTGACGCTCGTCCAAAATAAATGTCACTGTCCCAAGGGAATACGCGATTTCACGTCGGGCGGAAAACCAACGTAGCCGATCTCCACCGATTCGATGCCGATGGTGCGAAGAATGAATTTTCCGTCGATCGTTTCTCCTACCCGGATGTTCACGATCTGGCCGCTGCCCGAAAACGTAGCGATCGGATTCTCCGGCCGCCCGAATGTGCCGATGTACTTATAGTTGAACGGCGGCGGTTGCGGCGCCGCAGGCGGGGGCGGAGGTTGCGGAACCACCGGCTGCACCACGACCGCGACGGGTGGCGGGGGCGGGGGCGGCGGGGGTCGTGGCGGCTCCTTGTAGGCGAACAGGTTCCGCTGGCTCTTGTAGCTGCCGCTCGGCACTTCCAGCCATTCGTCGTGGACGCGCGGCACGCCTGCTGCCGTGACGCCGATGGTGCGGCCGGAGGTGCCGGTGGGCGGGCGGGTGGTGATCGCCGCATCGTCGCGGGCGTGCGAGCTCTGCGTCGCCGCGAAGGTATAGATGGCGAAGAGGGCGACGATGATCAACCCGATCGTGGTCCAGGTTTTCCAGCTCATCCAATCCATCACATCTGCTGATTGACCGCTGCGCCGCGTGGAGGCTCGCGGAAAAGGGTCTTCAACCGAAGGTTCATCGTGAGCGTTGAATCGGAGCCCCCCGAGCCGGCCAGCGTGATCGCGTCGATGATCACGAACTGGTTCGACAGCTCCAGTAGATTGACCAATCTGCGGATCTGCTGGTAGTTCCCCTGCACGGTGAAGCTGATGATGACCGTGTCCGTGCCGATCCGTCCCGATTTCTGAGCCTGCGTATCCTCCTGTTTGTTGAAGGAATAGGTCCGCGGCACGAGCTGACTGGCCACTGCCAGCCGCTTTACTTCATTGATCAGGGCCGTCAGCCGCTGGGACTCAGTGGCCCAGCGCTGGTTGTAGAGCGTCTGCAAATCCTGTTGTACCTTGAGATAGGCGGCCAGCTGCTGCTCCGCTGAAACGCGCCCGTTGTGCGCGCGCTGCAGCTGCTCCTCGGCGGAATGCAGCCGCGTGTCGAGATCCTGCAGCCTCTTCTCGTACTGCACGCGATACGTGAAGAAGAAGAGCGTGTTGGCGATCAGAAGAACGCCGAGCACGGCGAGCACGATGCGTTTTTCTCGCCAGATCATTGCAGGATCCTCGTAACAGACGGCCGGTAGTCGACGCCGATTCCGAACCGATAGCCGCTGTCGCCTCGATCTTCCGATGTGGGAAATGCTTTGTTGAAGCGAAGATCGTGATTCAGGCGGTCGAGCATGTGCACCATGCTCTCACTGTTTTTGCCGACGGCGGCCAGCACGAGGTGCACATAGCCGTCTTTGCTGAAGTTCGGGGCGATCGACTCCAGACGAACGTCATCGGGCAGGACGCGCTCCAGCCGATCGAGCAACTCGCTCCAGGAGAATGCTCGCTCCGCCAGCCTGGCATTGGCGAATTGCGTCTGCTCAGACAGGAGCCTCACGTTGAACCCGCGGAGACGTTGGGTCAGTTCCGCGGTCTGCCGCTGTTCCTGTTGGGTCTGGCTCTCCAGATCCGTGATCTTGTTGCGCGTCGACTTCGTGTCCCGAATGTAGCGATAGTACGTATCGATGTTGTTCAACATCATGAAGGCAACGAGCAAAGAGGAGACGACGACCACGGCGTACACCGGCCGGTAGTCGCGATAGGGTCGGGAGGCGAGATTGAGATGCAACGGTTTCACGCGAACACTCCCGTGCACGCGGTCAACTCCGCCTCATACGCGCCGATGCCTTCCGGGACGCGTTCAGCGAAATCGCTCAGGGCTACGGTGCGCACCGGCGCACCGAATTCCGTGGCGATCGCCGAGGAGAGGGCGCCGTCGATGCGGTTGCCGGCCAGATAGCAGCTCTCGATCGATTCCGTCCGCAGCGTGTCGCGCAGATAGCTCGCCGACAGTTTGATTTCCTGGTCCAGCGTCCGCTGGCCATTCAGATTGCGCGACCGGATGAAAAGAGGCTGGTTGCCGCGGAACGCCCCGGTGGTGAAGTCATGCTCGCGCACGAAGAAGAAGATGCGGTCGCCGGTGGTGGCCGGCTCGCGCACGGTAATCGCGTTCCAGATGTTGAGGCCCATCGGTTCGACCAGCACGATCTCGATCCCAGCTTCGGCAAACAGGCGCTCGATGCCGGCCAGCGTCTTTTCCATGGCGCTGACGGCCAGGACTCTGGCTGGAGCAGGAGTGCGGGACAGCACCTCGAAGGCCAGGCGCAGCATCGCTGGATCGATCGGCATCGTCCGCTTCAGGCTCCATCGAACCATCTGATTGGCTTCGTCCTTCGCCTCCGGGAGCGACGGAAGTTCCAGGATGTTCATGCGGAACCACGAGTCCGGGAGGAGCATGGAGGCCTTGTCCCACCGGCCGCTCTCGACGCGCAGACGGCGCAGGACGTCGGCGATGGCTGCCGGGTTGACCAGATCCGGTGTGACCACGCCGGGCGCGAACGTCGCCGCCCCGAGGCGGTAGCTCTTGGCCTGCACGATCTGCGGATCCTTGCGCCCGCGACTGAGCCGCGCGTGGATCAGCGAGTCAGAATCGAGAACGATGACGTCGGGAGGGAAGGATCGGGCCATGGTCAAACGATGAACGATGAACGATGAACGATGAACAGAGCTCGACGGCTGAGAGTTCGTTGTCTCAGTTCATCGTTCATCGTTCCGCGTTCATCGTTCATCTTTACTCCACGAACGTAACCTTGTTGATTTCGCGCAGCGTGGTGCGTCCTTCCATCACCTTCTTCAGCGCCGATTCGCGCAGAAAGGTCATCCCTTCTTCTTTCGCCGCTTTCTTGATTTCTGACGCCGGACGCCGATCGAGAATCATTCCGCGAATACGATCCGAGAGGTCGAGAAGTTCCGCGATGGCCGAGCGGCCGTGGAATCCTGTTCCGTTGCACTCCAGGCAGCCCGCGCCCTCGGAGAAAAGCTGGTCACGGTATTCCGCCGGATTCAGGCCCGACTCGATCAGGAACGCGTCGGGATATCGCACCTCGCGCTTGCACTCCTGACAGATCTTCCGCACGAGGCGCTGGGCCAGCACGCAGTTGAGCGCCGACACGAAGTTATAGAGATCGACTTTCATGTTGAGAAATCGGCCGAGGACGTCGACCACGTTGTTGGCATGCACGGTGGTGAACACCAGGTGACCGGTGAGCGCCGACTGCACCGCGATCTGCGCGGTCTCTTCGTCGCGGATCTCGCCGACCATGATCTTGTCCGGATCGTGCCGGAGGATCGAGCGCAGTCCGCGGGCGAACGTCAGCCCCTTCTTCTCGTTCACCGGAATCTGGGTGATGCCCCGGAGCTGGTACTCCACCGGATCCTCGATGGTGATGATCTTGTCCTCCGGGCTCTGGATCTCGGAAAGCGCGGCATAGAGTGTGGTCGTTTTGCCCGAGCCGGTGGGGCCGGTGACCAGCACCATGCCGTATGGCTCTTTGATGAATTTGCGGAACTTCACCAGCATGTCGTCATCGAAGCCGAGGACGTCGAGGCGGAGGTTTTTGAACTCCTTGTTCATCGACTCCTTGTCCAGGATGCGGATGACGGCATCTTCGCCATGGGCGCTGGGGATGATGGAGACGCGGAAGTCGATGGTGCGGCCGGTGACGCGCAGCTTGAAGCGGCCGTCTTGCGGCACGCGCTTCTCGGCAATGTCGAGCTCCGACATGACCTTGATGCGGCTGATGATCGTGGAGTGATGGCGCTTGTCGATCGGGTCGAGCGCTTCGTACAGCACGCCGTCGATGCGGTACTTCACCACCACTTCGTTATCGCGCGTCTCGATGTGAATGTCCGACGCTCGCCGCTGGATGGCGTTGAAGACGATCGAGTCGACCAGTTTGATGATGGGCGACGACTCCTGCTGCGTGATGGAGTCGATCGTCAGGGTCTCTTCGCCCTCGTCATCCTCGCCGACAAGCTGCAGTCGGAAGCCTTCCGTTGCCTCATCGAGGACGCGCTGTGTCGATTCCGATTTCTCCAGCTTGTCGCGAATGGCCGCCGGTGAGGCCACCTTCACTTTCAGCGGCGCGCCGAGGAGGAGCTCCAGCTCGTCGAGCTTGAGGACGTCGGTGGGATCGCCCACCACCACTGAGATGTAGCCGTTCTCTCGCCTCTCGGGCAAGAACTGGTAGCGGATCATCAGCTCCAGCGGCACGTCGCGAAAAAGCTGGTGGTCGACTTGAAAATGCTCCAGATCGACGTAAGGGAAGCCGTACTGCTCCGCCAGGCGTTGCGCGCGTGCAGCCTCGCCGGTCGGATCGGCAGCCTTGTACAGCGAGCGGGGATCAGTAGCCATGACTTATTGTTGCCCCACCGAGGTGAGCTGGAACAGCGGGAGATAGAACGCGTAAAGCAGCGTGGCGATCACCAGACCCATGAATACCAGAATCACCGGCTCGATGGCCGCCACCAGGCGCGACAGCCTGGACTCGATTTCCTCATCGTAGAACTCGCTCACATTGCCGAGCATTTCCGTGAGTGCGCCGGTCGATTCACCCACTTTGATCATTTCCACGGCCAGGTCGCTGATCACCCCCGTCGATTCGAGAGAGCGCCACAGCGGCTCGCCTTCCCGCACATTTTGAACGATGCCGGCAACCTTCGACGAGATCATTTGATTGGTGACCGATTGCGAGGCGATCTCGATGGCCGGGACCATCGGCGTGCCGCCGCTCAAGAGCGTTCCCAGAGACTGGGTGAACTGCATGATGGCGAAGCGATGCAGGATTCCGCCAACCATGGGAAGCTGCAGCTTGAGGCTGTCCCAGGTGACCCGGCCGGTGGTGGCGATCCAGCGCCGCACGACGAGGACAATGATGATCGCCGCGACCACGGTAATGATCAGATGGTCGTTGAGCGCCGTGGCCACGGTGATCAGCAGCTTCGTGAACGCCGGGAGGTCCGCATTGAAGCCGGCATAGAACTCAGCGAAGCGCGGGATCACCTTGGTCAGCATGATGAAGACCATCGCCGCCGACAGCGTCACCAATACCGTCGGATAGATCAGGGCGCTGACGACGCGTTTGCGCAGCGTCACGATCATCTTCTGATAACGGAGGAAGCGCCGCAACACGCCTTCCAGATCGCCCGACCGCTCGCCCGCCCGCAATGAAGTGGAGTAAATCGGAGGAAAGACGTCGCCGTACGAGCCGAAGGCATCGGACAGCGAGACGCCTGATTTCAATTTTTCCCGGATATCGGCCAGCACCTCGCGAAAGCGAGGGTTCTTCTGGCGCTCCAGCATGATGTCGAAGGACTGCAGGATCGGAAGACCGGCGCGCACGAGCGCCAGCAGCTCCTGATTAAAGAGGAGGAACCGCTCCACGGAGACGACTTTGCGCGAGCGGGGAAGGAAATCCCGAAGGGCTGGCATTCCGCGCTTGGCCGCGAAAACGTGCATCCCCTGGCGGCGCAGCTCCTTTTCGGCCGCAGTGGCCGTCGAGGCCTGGACATGGCGCTCGAGGATCTGGCCGTCGGGGGTACCGACCCTGACGATAAATTCAGGCATTCTCTGGTGTTATCCGTCTTTTTCGACGGGCGACGAGAGGTAAACGTTTCAGATTATTGAATCTTCCCGGAGCTTGGCGAGGTGCCGTTCCGCACCATACACTCACATCGATGGCCCTCTTCCAATCGGATGTGAAGGAGACGGTGCGCCGTCTCTCGGCGAAAGACTTTGCCTCCCCCGAAGAACGCGATGAGCTGTTGGAACGGCTGGCGTCTTCCGAGGGTGTGCGCGCCCGCGACGTTCTCTGGATGCTGTTTCGGCCTGACCGCGCCTTGCGGGACGCTGCGGTGAACCTGCTCACGCGGCTCGGGGATCCCGAAACCCTCGACGGATTCGTCGCCGAGGCACGGGGCAAACCGGAGCCGGCAATCCGAGCGGCGGCGGCGAGCTTATCGGCGCTGGGAATTGCGGGCCTCGAGCAACGCCTGACCCAAATGCTCGCCCCTCCGGCAAGAGAAACGAAGGAATCGCGCGAGAACCAAGCGATCGCCCGCCGCATTCTTCTCGAAGGACCGGTGACGAAATCGACCGAGCCACTTTTGTGGCAGCTCGCATCCGCCGGAGCGACTGAAGAGCGATTGCAATTCGTCACCAAGCTGGCGTCAGGAGACCTGGACAACCGCTCGATTGCGCGATGGCAGCGGATGGCCGCGGATCCCGATCAGCAGGTTCGCGAGAAGGCGCTGGAGATCCTCGCCGCGCGCGCGCCAGGCACCTCGATCGATCTGTTCGTTCAGGAGCTTCCTCGCGTCAGCGATCCGATCCGACAGCGCCTCGTGCAGGCGCTAACCCGTGCCACTGCCAGCCAGGGGACTGAACTCGCGGACAAGCTTCTTCCTCTGATCGCCTCCGGCGACGCAACGATCCGCAAATCGGTCCTCGAGATTCTGGTCGCCAATGGCGACACCACGGCGATCCTCAAGCGCTACGTTCAATTCGCAAAAACGCTGGCCGGATTCGTTCGCGACCGCGCTCTTGATTCGATCAGCGGCTTCGGACCGCAGTTCCTGAACGCGACCATCGATCTCTTTCGCGATCCCGACGCCGATATTCGAGCCGGCGCCATCGCGGTTGCCGACGCAATCGAAGACCCCCGCATCGCCTTGCCCATGATCGAACTGCTGAAGGATCCCGATTGGTGGATTCGGATCTCCGCGGCCGATTCGTTGGGAAGGCTGAAAGCGGTACAGGCCGTGGAGCCGTTGATTTCCTCCCTTTCCGATGCCGAGGTGAAATGGTCCGCGGTCCAGGCCCTGGGTCGGATCGCCGATCCGCGGGCCCTCCCGGCGCTGGGCCGGATGCTCGGTGACCCGGCGTCGGACGTCCGAATCGAAGTCATGCAAGCCCTGCGAAATTTTGTCCATCCCCAGGTGAAGTCAGCCTTGCTGGAGGTCGCCCAGAAAGATCCGGATCGCATGGTGCGCACGCGGGCCATCGATATTCTGGACGAGCTCTCTCCGCCGGGGGATCCCTCACGCGCTCAGGTCGATGCGGTTCGCTCCCAGGCTCTGGCGGCTACGGCGTCGAAGAGCGACGGCCGGCTCAGCGCCTTGCTCATCGCTACGCGAAATCAGGGAGGATCGGATTTTCACCTCAGCGTCGGGCAGCCTCCGATGGTTCGTCTGGCCGCGGGCTTGTTGCGCGCGCAGGGCGAACCATTTACTGCTGAGGTTACCGCGGCGCTTTTGAAAGAGATCATGACCGAAGGGCAGTGGAACACGCTGGAAAGCGCTTACCAGGTGGACTTCTGCTACTACATTCCGCAGGCGGGGCGCTATCGCGCCAACGTGTTTTACGACCATCGAGGCTACAACGCCGTATTCCGGGGCATTCCTGAGAAGCCACCGACAGTCGCGGACATCGGATTGCCTTCCCACCTCGCGGAGATCGCCGACTATCACCAGGGCCTCGTGCTGATCTGCGGCCCTTCCGGATCGGGGAAGTCGACCACCCTCGCCGCGCTGGTGAATCTATTTAACGAGACGCGGAACGATCACGTGATGATGATGGAGGATCCCGTCGAGTTCGTGCACCCCTTCAAGAGCTGTCTGGTCAATCAACGCGAAGTGGGGACGCACACCGGATCGTACGCACGCGCTCTTCGCGCTGCCCTGCGCGAAGATCCCGACGTCATCGTCATCGGTGAGCTCCGCGACAACCAGTCGGTCTCCCTGGCTCTCACCGCGGCGGAAACCGGTCATATCGTGCTGGGCACATTGAATTCGACGAGTGCGCCAAAGGCAATCGACCGAATCCTGTCTAGTTTTCCCGTCGACGAGCAGCCGCAGGTGCGGGCCTCGCTCTCCGAGTCGCTGAAATACGTGATCGCCCAGCGTCTGCTGCCGGCCAGAGAAGGACGAAAGCAGGTTGCGGCCTTCGAGATCCTCAAAGGAACCGGCACCGTGGCCAGCATGATCCGCGATGAAAAGACCTTTCAGATTTACTCGGCCATGCAGATCGGCAGGTCGCAAGGCATGCAGACCTTCGATGAGGCGCTCCGCGGTCTGGTGGAGCGGAATCAGATCACGGCCGAGACCGCGTACATGGCGGCCACCAAGAAAGAGGATTTCGAGTCGCTGCTGCCGCCGGATTTCTTGAAGAAGACGCGGGGATGAGTTGGAGATGCAGAAGATCGATCGATTTCTCAAACTGATGAATGACCGGGCCGCCTCGGACTTTCATCTGACCGTTGGACGCCCGCCGATGTTCCGGGCTTCCGGCTCGATGGAACCGATTCGCTACCGCATCCTCTCCGAGAATGATTTCGTGGAGATGCTCCGCCCGGTGACTCCGTCGCGGCTGTGGGACGAATTCGTGCGGAGCGGTGACGTCGACT
>QHVS01000148.1 GCA_003223635.1 Acidobacteriota bacterium
CATTTCACTGCAACTGTGTTCTCACGTCTTCATAATCTTTCGACCTGCTTTACGCTTTTTAACGCGACCTTTTCCGCCAGGCGACTTCGCAGCTCGCCTCTTGGCGGCGGTCATTCTCCCGCCCCTGCTTTTCTTAGCCATCTTGGGAGCACCTCCTGTTCATGATGGCAACTTATGGATGAAATCAGTCCGGATCAAGGTACCACCGCGGCTGAAGCGAACCGGACCTTGGACCTTGTCGACGTTGCGGGGTGTTACACTGACCGCAATCTCCAAAAGGATGCCCGATGCGCGCACTCACATTCGCGTTGGCGCTGCTTTCGTTTCCCGTCGTCGCGTTTGCGGTCGATCTCGGGAGGGCCGCGGGAAGCGTGACTGTGGACAGCACGCGCATCGATCTCTACTACGCCTACGCCGTCGGCAATCAGAAGAACGAGATCACAGGCGCTCCGACGAGGTCAAAGTGGTGATTACCAACAAACCGCTGGCCGATTCAGTGAAGCTGGATGAGATCGATCTCTCGTTTCCCGGCGATGTCCTCGGCCTGGTCGTTTCGATTACCTCAGACGGGAAGGTGTCGCACGTCATGGTGCAGCATCCGATCGGCACGTACGACAGCGGCTACGTGGAGGATGCGCATGAGTATCGGTTCAAATCGCGCCGCAGCGAAGGTGGAACGGTCGAAGGGAACGCTTCATCTCGCCGCGTGAAGACGAACACGATGACGTTTTCCTTCGATGTGGAGTTCGCGGCGACAGTGAAATAGGCGTCAGTGTAGAAACATCGGCATGCCCATCACGTCTGCGACTTTCGGCCGATAGTTTTCCGAATCGTAGAAGCGATCGACGTCGACCCGCTTCTTCGATTCGGCGCCGATCTCGATGGGCACCGCCGTGTAGCGGCCGTCGACCACGGCGACCATTCTGCCCTTCTCCTCGCGTCGAAGAAGGTCCGCGGCCAGGCTGCCGAAGTTGTTGGCCACCAGTTGATCGAGCGAGTCGGGCGTGCCGGAGCGCATCAAATAGGCCAGCCGCTGATAGATGACCTTTTCGCGGCTTCGTTTCTCGAGATAGTCGCTGACCAGGCCGCCGATGCCGCCGAGCTTCCGATTCCCGAAGGCGTCCGGATCACCAGTCTGGATCGTCTCTCCGCCGATGATCGTCGCCCCTTCGGAAATGGCCACGACCGCGTAGTTGCTGGGATTCTCGCTCCTGTCCCGAGCCAGCATGCAGTAGAGCTTCTCGCAATCGAACGGAACCTCGGCCAGGATCGCGCGATCGACGCCGGCCAGATACGATGCCAGCAGGCATGTCTCACCGGAATTGCGGCCGAAGAGCTCGACGACCAGAAAGCGCTCGTGCGATCCGGCTCCGGTGCGAAGGTCGTTGATGAACATCACCGAACGAGTGACGGCCGTGGAAAAGCCGAGGCAGTAGTCGGTGCCGTAGACGTCGTTGTCCATCGTCTTGGGGATCGCGACCAGCGGCACGCCCTCCCGATGCAGCCGGCGGGCGAAGGTGAGCGTCCCGTCGCCCCCGAGCGCCACCAGCGCATCGAGACGGAGGAAATCGAGCACGCGCAGCGCGGGCTGGGTCAGGTCATATCTGCCCCGCTCATCGGGCCGGCCCATTTCGCCCACCAGGTGTGGTGGAACCTGCTCCGCCCTGCTGATGGCAGGATTCACCCGTGACGTGTGCAGGATCGTGCCGCCGCTGCGATCGATCGTGCGCGTGTTGAGCCGGTTGAGCGGCATCAACCAATCGGAGTTGTCGGCGCCGCGATCAGGAATGATGTTGAGCAGAGACGACCAGCCGCGGCGCAGGCCGAGGATCTCGTAGCCCTCGTCACCCAGCCGCCAGACGAAGGACTTGATCGCCGCGTTCAGGCCGGGGACGTCGCCGCCGCCAGTGAGAATGCCGATGCGCTTCATCGTTGCAGCCGTCGAGTCGCTGCAGCTTCTCCCTCAGGAAAGAAGACCACTTTCAAGGCCTCATGTCGATCGAAGCGCCCCATGCCCTCATGAAAGTCCTGCAGTGAATCGAACGTGGCCTGGACGATCCATTCCACATCGAGGCCGGATCGGAGGAGGGCCAGCATCCGTTGCCAGGTCGAATACATCCGCCGGCCGATGATGCCCTGCATCGTAATTCCTTTGAAGATGACGTTGCGCGTGTAGTCATTGATGGTCACGGCGTGACCGGCGGGAAGGCCGAGCAGGGAAAGGAAACCGCCCATGCGCACGATGTCCAGACCGAAGTTGATCGCAGCCGGGGAGCCGGACATCTCCAGCACCACTTCAACCCCCAGTCCGTTGGTGATGGCGTTCACGGCCTGTTTCACCGTAGCGGCGTCAGTCGTGCGCACGTTGAAGGCGTGAAGGTTTTCGAATGCCCGGCCGGCTGCCCAGCGCCGCGCCGTCTCCAGCGCGTGATCGCTGACATCGGTCACCACGACCAGGCTGGCGCCGCTCTGCTCAGCGATCGCTGCGGCCATCGCGCCGATCGGACCGAAGCCCGTGATGGCCACCGATTTGCCGGCCAGGTCGACGACCTGCGTGGCATGCACCGCGTTGCCCAGCGCATCGAGAAACGCGCCGACGCGCAGGGGAACGAACGGCCCGAGGCAGATGACATTCGAAGCGGGGACCTTGACGAACTCGGCGAAGGCGCCATCCTCGTGCAGGCCGAGAATCTTCGTTCGGGCGCAGATGTGACCGTTGCCCGAGCGGCACTGAAAACATTCGCCGCAGGCGACGTGCATCTCCGCGGAGACATACTCTCCGATCTTCAGCTCTTCGCGGCCGCAGCGCTCGCCGACGGCCTCGATGAATCCGCAGAATTCGTGTCCGTAGATGCGCGGTGGGCGAACGGAATCGCGGATGGAAGGATCCCAGTGATAGATGTGCTTGTCCGTTCCGCAGATGGCCGCGGCAGCGACGCGGATCAGCACCTCGTCGGGGCCGGGCTTGGGAACGGGAGTGTCGCGAACCTCCGTTCCGGCCACACCATCAACAGGCGCGGACTTGACGACGGCTTGCATCAACAATGAGTGACGCGTCAGCACAGGCAGGAGTGCCTGTGCCACAGGACGGCGGATCGTATCACAGCGCTTCGCGCGGTTCCGGCCGACGGAAGTGACGCAGGAGGCCTTCCAGGAAACGCTCGAGACGCGAGGGTTGGCCGTTCAATGCGCGTGTGTTTCGCGGAAGGTCGGTGGCGAAGCGATTGACTGCCCACACCATCGTGTCCGGATCGCGGAGGTACAGATCCTTGTGGAGTCCGCCTTCGACGAGATAGATCCGCTTGGACCCGCAGCAGGCGTCGTACAGCGCGTGCGCCATCCAGCAGGGACAAACTTCATCTTCGCTGCCGTGGAGAATGAGCAGCGGGATCTCCAGCTTGCGAATGGCGCTCAACGTGTCGAACAGACGCCCGCTGATCAGATGCAAAGGCAGGCGAGGATACGCAGCGCGGGTGATCTCCGGCAACGTGGTGAACGTGGACTGCAGAATCAAGCCGTCAAATGGAAAGCGGCCGGTGAGCTGCGCGGCGACCGCGCCGCCGAGAGAGTAACCGTAGAGAATCGATGGCACGTGTTTCGGCCGAATCTTGTCGTGGAAGCGAGCCGCGGCCAGCGCATCGATGACCACGCCCGTCAGAGAGGCGCGTCCGCTGCTCCGCCCGAAGCCGCGATAGTCGAACATGAACACGTTCACCCCGCCGTCGAGCAGGTGAGGGATGATCGAAGCCACATTGGTCAGGTTGCCGGTGTTGCCGTGACAGAAGACGGCGGACGCGATCGGTTTTTTGGCCCGGCAATACCATGCGTAGAGCATCTCTCCATCGCCGCTCTCGAACCACACTTCCTCGACGCTCAGGCGAGGGATCCCGTAGTCCTCCGGGTTCCAACCGATCAGAGGTTTGCGCTCGGGACACAGCAGTCGCGTCTGACGAAAGGCCCTGCGCGCCACTTCCACAACGGCGATCGCCGCGCCGCCCAGCAGCAGCGGGAGCGAGAGTTGGCGGAGTCGATTTACGCGACGCATGTCATCTACATGAGCAAGGCTGAGGCCGTGCTACATTCCGTCCCGCCCGTGCCACGATTTGTCGAAAGCAGGACCCGTGTTCGATACAAGGATACAGATCAAATGGGGATCGCGCATCACTCGAACTACATCGTCTGGTTCGAGATCGGGCGCACGGACCTCTGTCGGGAGACTGGCTTCACTTACAAGGCGATCGAGCAGCGCGGCCTGATTCTGGTAGTGACGGAGATCACCTGCCGCTACCGCACGCCGTACCAATACGATGACGAAGTGCTCATTCGAACGTACGTTGCCGAAGCGGCCAGCCGGGCCATGAAGTTCGGCTACGAGTTGCTCAACAGCAGCGGCGACCGGGTGCACGCCACCGGCCATAGCATGCATGTGTGGGTGGACCGGCAATCGCGAAGGCCGACGACCGCGGATGAAGAGGTCATGAAGGGATTCGCCGCGTTTCTGCCGTGAGGAGCGCCGCCGACTCGGCGGCGGGTGCGCCGGCAACTTGCCGGCGCGGGCTGGTAGCCCGCGCACCGGCCGGCTGGTAGCCGGCGCTACTTCGCGACGCGCTTGGCCGCCGCAGCCAGCCGTGACTTGTAACGGTCGGCGGTGTTGTTCTTGATGAGACCCCGTCGCGCGGCCTTGTCAATCTCCGAGTAGCCGCTGCGCAGGATGTTGATGTCGGTGTCGCCGCCGGCGATGGCCGTGCGAGCTTTCTTCAGCGCGCTCTTCAGACGCGACTTTCCGGTCCGATTGCGCACCTGAGCTTTTGCTGCCTGCCGACGCTGCTTCTCGGCCGAGCGAATGTTCGCCATGTGTTGTCTTGCTCCTCTTGTGTGTTGTTTTACCGGGTTTCGATTCCGAGCTGCTTGAGGCGTTGTCGGGCCAGCGCCGCCTCCTGAGAGTTCGGATGCTCATGGATGACGTACTGCAGTTGCACCACTCCCTGGGCCCGCTCTCCCAGCGCGATGTAGGAGTAACCCTTCTTCAACAGCGCGCCGGCCACTTTGTCCGACTTCGGGTACTTCGTGACGACGGTGTCAAACTGCTCGATCGCCTCACGATATTTCTTCTGCGAGAAAAGACTTTCCCCGACCCAGTACGCCGCGTTGTCGGCCAGGTCGGATGCCGGGTTCCTGGTCTGGAAGTCGCGAAAGCCGGCGATGGCCAGATCGTAGTTGCCCCGCTGGTAGTCGCGATACGCCGCCTGATAGGTCTGCATCGGATCTTCGGTCCCGGCCGGCGCGGGCACCGTCACCTCGCTCATCGGTGCCGTGCCGGCCGGAGGGGCGGGCCCGATGGCGAGCGGGGCGGCAGCGCGCGCGGCGGCGGCCTTCAGATCCTCGATGTCGTGCTGCGCCTGCGTGAGCTGCTGGGCCAGGCGATCGAGACGGTAGTTCGTCTGCTCGATTCCGCCTTGCGTGTTGTTCATCTTGTCTTCGATCTGATCGACCTTCGCCACCAGCGTCGCGTTCGATTTCAAAAGCGTCTGGGTCTGATCGGCGATCCGCTGATTGACCGTCTGTACTTCTTCCTTGCTCGAGGCGGACCGTTTCACCTGCGCGACCTGCTCCTGGAGCTCGTTGATCTGGCTCTGCAACCTTTGAACATCGGAGGATGTGACGCAGCCGACGGCGAGCAGAGCGAGCAGCGAGCGACAAGCGGCGAGCAGGATTGTTTTCATCACGCTCATTTTCCTACCAGCACCAGATGGGCGCGGCGGTTTTTGGCCCACGCCGTTTCGTCATGTCCCGAGTCGAACGGCCGCTCCTCACCGTAGCTCACGGTGCGCATGCGGTTGCCGTCGACGCCCAGCGTCATCAAGTATTCCTTGGCCGTGTTGGCGCGACGATCGCCGAGGGCGAGGTTGTACTGCTCGGTGCCGCGCTCGTCACAGTGTCCTTCAATCAGCAGGTTGTACTGCGGATTTCTCTTGAGCCAATTCGCGGATGTGGTCAGCGCGGCCTGCGCGTCGTTTGGCAGCGTCGCCTCGTCAAAGGAGAAGAAGGCGTCCTGCAGGTATCCGCGCTGCTGCACGGCGCGGTTGAGTTCCTCCACATCGCTGGGCAGGTTCTCCGTCGAGACCCGCGGCGGCTGGGTTTCGGTCTGTACGAAGTCGGGAGGATTCGTGACTTTGGTTTCCGTGGTGGTGGTCATCGTCGGCACCGGAGGCACTGTCGCCGCTGTCTCGGTTGGAACCACCTTGGGCTTCACGGTCTTCTTGCTTCGGCAAGCAGGAACCAGAAGCAGCGCAATCACCGCCATGCCACACAGAAATCCTTGCACAACCTTTTTCATTGTCCGTTCGACTCCTTTTCGCATGATAACAGTTCGTGTTCGCGGTCCACGCTGGTCACTCCGCCTTCTTCGACCAGTCCGGATCCTTGTTCTCCCCGTCGACGGTGAGCGGGATCAGGTCGGAGCCGTCGACGCGCATCCTGTAGATCTGCCACTCGCCGCTGCGATTCGACTGAAAGGCGATCCATCTGCCATCCGGTGACCAGGTCGGCTGCTCGTTCGAGCCCTCGCCGGCGATCACGCGGCTCTCGCGCGTCACGAGGTTCATGATGCGAATCTGAAAGCGGCCGTTGACGCGCGAGGTGTACGCGATCTGTTCGCCGTCGGGCGACCACGTCGCATCGTCGTTCCATTCTCCTTCGAATGAAATCCGCTGCACGTTGGTCCCCTCGGCATCCATCACATAGATCTGCGGCGTCCCGCTGCGCCCGGAGGTGAACGAGATCTGGCGCCCGTTGGGACTCCACTCCGGAGTCGACTCGATCGATGTCGTGGTCGTGATCCGGCGGATGTTCGTGCCGTCGTCGCGAATGAGATAGATGTCGGGATTGCCAGCGATCGAGCCGACGAAGGCGATGTCGCTGCTGATCGGAGAGAAGGTGGCCGATGTATTCAATCCGAGACCCGTAGGGAGGCGGATCCGTCCGCCGCCGCGGCGGTTGATGATGTACATGTCGCTCGTGCCGCGGGTGAATGAGGTGTAGACCATGCGGTCGTTGTCCGGCGACCAGCTGGGAAGAATCGATAGCGCGTTGTGACGGCTGATCTGCCGCTGGTTCGCCCCATCCCAATCCATCAGCCAGATCTCGTAAAAGCCGCTCCGATTCGAGGCGAAGGCGATCTGCGAGAGAAAGATCCCCGGTTTGCCATTGATCGTGCGGACCAGATCGTTAGCGATCATGTGCGCCATCCGCGAGAGCGCAGGCGCTGTGCCGCGATAACGTTTTCCAAATTGCGAGACGCCGGTGGTGTCGAGGAGCCGGGCCTCGATCACGTAGTCCTGCTCTTCCGGAGTGACGCGCAGCGCCAGGACGAATTGGGCGTTGGACGCCTTGGCCAGATCAGCGTCTGCCGGGATATTCGGCGGAATGGGAGCGATGGCGAAGATGCCGGACGCCGCGATGTCGCGCGTCAGCGGGGCAAAGAACGGGCCGTTGATCGATTCGATCGGCAGCGTTGTCTCCGGGCGGGGGATGGCGATGCGAACGATATTCGTCGCCTTGCTCGCTTCAAGCGTGGTCTGGATCTGGGTCTGGGCCTGGAGCGGCGCGGCTAACGCGAGGGCCGCGATCGTCATCCTGAGCGCAGCGAAGGATCTCCCGATACTCCATCTGGAGATTCTTCGCCGTCTTCGCGGCTCAGAATGACATACGCGTTTCATCGGAATGTGAGGTGAACGCCGAGGTACGTGCCGTTGTAGCCGAAGGGAAGAGGAGGCAGAGGAGAAGATTCGAGCACGGCGCGGAGAGCGGCGCGGTCGAACGTGCCGTTGCCGCTTGCGGTCTCAGTCTTTGCGTCGCGGATCGAGCCGTCGCGGTCGATCACGAAGTACACCGTCGTCGTCGGTCCGGCCGCCGCCTGGGGCCGAAACCAACGGCTGCCGATCAGCGTCTTCATGCGATCGATATAGATGGTGTACGGGAAATCGCCGCCCTCCAGCGCGGTCACGCCCGCGCCCCCGATCGGAATCTCCGCTGCTATCGCCGCGGGCTGAGAAGCGACCGGAACAGGCTTCGGCTTCGGCGGCGGGGCCTCCGATCCCTTCTTCGTCGACTTGCCGAATGGGGAGAACGGAACGGTTTTCGGCGCAGGCTTCGGCTGCTCGATCGGCTTCGGCGGAGCGCTGGCAGTGACTGCCGGGACGACCTCCGCGCGCGGCGTCGATGCAAATCGAATGGTCATGACCGATGTCGGTTGCGGCGTTGTCGCGTGACGCCAGGCGGCCCACACGGCCAGCCCGCTGAGTGAAGCGTGGAGAAGAATCGACACGAAGATCGCAGCGCCGGCGCCGTTCTCCAGCGCCGCGCGTTGCAGGAGAATGTCACCGACGCGGTCGTCCATTTGCCTCCCGCGGTTGGGTGATCATTCCGAGCTGTTCCACGCCGGCGCGATTCATGATTTCGAGCACCGCCACCACCCGCCCATAAGGAACGGCCTTGTCCGCTTCCAGCAACGCGCGCTTGATCCGCCGCGCGCGAAGCATCGGGCCTAGGGACAGATCGAGATTCGAGGAGCCGACCGCCGTCCCATCGAGATACACCGCTCCGTTCGCGGTCACCTGAATTCTGGCAGGGTTGTTCGACGCCAGCTCGAAACTCTTTCCCTCGGCTGTCGGTAGAGCGACCGTGAGCCCCTGCGTCAGCAGCGGCGCCGTGACCATGAAGATGATGAGCAGCACGAGCATGACGTCAACCAACGGCGTGACGTTGATCTCCGCCATGTCCGTGTAGTCGTCGCCGTGCTCGAATCGAAAGGCCATCGCGTGTTTGACGTCTTTTTCAGCGTGAAAGTAACACGGGCCACGACTACATGAAGTTTCTCTCCGTCAGATTCAAAAACTCCAAAGTGAAATCCTCCATCTCGCCGCGGGCCTGACGCAGTCGCTGCACGAAATGGTTATACGCCAGCAGCGCAGGGATCGCGGCAAAGAGTCCGGCTGCGGTATTAATCAGCGCCTCGCTGATTCCGGGCGCCACGGCGACGATCGACGTCGTTCCCATTGAGCCGATGTTGGCAAATGAATCCATGATGCCCCACACCGTTCCGAACAGGCCGATGAAGGGCGTGGCGGCGGCGGTGGTGGCGAGAAAGGGAAGGTAGCGGCTCAGCCGGGAGGCCTCGATGCGCGACGCCCGCAACAGCGAGCGCTCTACGCTGTCGAGCGATCGGATCGTCTGCGCGCCGTGCGCGTGCGCGATCTGGGCCTCAATCTCCGCGTAGCCGGCCTTGAACAGACCGACCAGCGAGGAGTGCTGCGTCGCGCCGGTGGCAGCCTGCACGTCGACGAGACGCTTGGCCTTTCGAAAGGCGGCGATGAAGCGCCGGGAGGCGGCGAACGATCGCCGGAATCGGCGGGCGATGATCAGCATCGTGGCCCAGGAGAGGATGGAGAAGATGAGAAGAATCGTCAGGACCGCCTTTCCCACCCATCCCGTCTGTAAAAAGGCCGTCCACAGTTGCACGCGGGGCTTATAGCATGACTACGCGCTCTGTCGTGCCGCCACGGGAGTTTCGATCTCGAATTGAATTTCGGAGTGCGTCAGGTTGTGCGTATCGAGATAGAAGTTCACGTCCCTTTCGCTCAACGCGTAGAGGACCCGATGCCCGCCTCGGCCGACTGAGCTGAGATACGCGCTGCCATCGGCGCGAACGAACATCGCTTCGCCCAGGAATTCGTGAGGAAGCGAGGCGAGGAAGTCGAGGTACTGCATCGCGCTTCCGGTGCGGTCGATGATCACCCGCTCCACGTCGCGCGCCAGCTCCATTCCGTGGTCGACGGCGAAGCGGAGCGTCGTGAACGCGTCGACGAAGATCACGCGGCTCTGAGCGTGGTGCGACAGGTCCCAGTTGCGAGAGGGAAGGCCAGGATGGCGGGCGACTAAAGTGATGCGGCGAGGATCGGTGGTCATGATGGCTCCTTCGAGTCTGTCTAGTCCAATGACGGTGCCATCCGGCCATTTGCGCATAAACCGCACAATCGAAATTTGTTATCGCCTTTGCCTCGGCCGAACGTTTTATTCAAGACCCGTACAGGTGTTCGATTGCTGACCGTTCGCCGTTACGGTTCAGGAAGCGTTCGCTACCGCCCGTTGGCGCCGTAAGAATCGGCATCTCGATTGCTGTGGTGGAAGACCAGTGAAACGTCCAACAGCTCGGGCCCGATTTACTTACTCTCTTGAGGTGCGTTCGTAGTGATGCCCGTCACACGCTGAGCGCCCCAGGATGAGAAAGATGTAATTCTGCAGAGGGGCACTCACTTAGAGACGGAAGAAGCAGCTCGGGGCGAGTCACTGGGGGGAAACCGAGGATGAACGAAGCGGAGGGTGCCGGCGCCGGGGAACGCGCCATGAAACCGGCTGGGGCTTCGCTCACAATCCGCCGGAAGGGATTTCTTCTCATCGCGATTCCTCTGGTCGCGCAGTTCGTGTTTGGAATCGTGCTGCTTGTCATCAGTCGGAAGGGCGTCGAGGTCCACGACTGGGAGTTGCACTCGCAGCAGGTCCTAAGCCGCGCGTACGGCCTGAAAGCGTCGCTGCTCATGGCGCAAACCAGCTTGCGGGGTTACGTGCTGACGCAAAAGGCTGACTTCCGCGCGCAATGCGCCCGCGCTGAAACGGAAGTGCCGGCCGAAATTGCCGCGCTGTTGCATCTGGTTTCTGACAACCCGGGACAGACTCGCCTCGTGGTTCAGATGGCTCGGACGAGCGTCGACTTCATCAAGTTCCAGAACGATTGCGCCAGTCTCGTCGACCAGGGTCGCACCGCTGAAGCCAGCGATCGGATTGGTCAGCAGACGGGGAACCGGTTAATGGACCGTTTCCTCGTTCCGATGAACGAGTTCCTCTCAGAAGAGGAGCGGCTCGCCAACGCGCGACACTCCCAGGCCTACGCGCTGAACCGCATGGCCTACTTCATCGTCACGGGCGGCTTGATCCTGAACGTAGTGCTCGTCGCCATCCTCACCGCGGTCCTTACGAGAGGGATCAATCGACGCTTGTACGTGCTCAGCGAGAACGCACAGCGATTGGCGAAACGGCAACCGCTGCTCCCGCCGCTGTCTCCGGGAGATGAGATTGCTGAAGTCGATCGCGTCTTTCGTGAGATGGCAGTGGCGCTCAAGAGGGCGGAGGAAGGCCTCGATCGTTTCTTCACGATCTCGCTGGACTTGCTCTGCATCGCCGGTTTGGACGGCTATTTCAAGAGGCTCAATCCCGCGTGGGAAGCGACCCTCGGTCACTCCAATGAGGAGTTGTGCGCGCACCCCTGGCTCTACTTCGTTCATCCAGACGACGTGGAAAAGACCATCGCCGAGGGTCAGAAGCTCGCGGAAGGAATGCCGGCGATCCGATTCGAGAATCGCTATCGCTGCGCAGATGGGTCCTACCGTTGGCTTCTCTGGAATGCGGCGACAGCCGCCGGAAGTGACCTGATCTACGCGGCAGCTACCGACATCACCGAAGTGAAGCGATTCCAGCAGTCTCTGGCCGAGCGCAACACGGCGTTGCAGGCGGCGAATCGCGATCTGGAGTCCTTCTCGTACACCGTGTCGCACGATCTCCGCGCGCCGCTTCGCGCCATCGATGGATACGCCCGAATCGTGGAAGAAGACTATGCCGGCGCTTTGGATGAGGAAGGTCTGCGCCTTTTGAGCGTGGTGCGCAGCGAGTCACGACGCATGGGAGCACTGATCGACGACCTGCTGGCCTTCTCGCGGTTCGGACGTCAGTCGCTGACGGTCTCCCCCGTTGAACTTCGGCAGTTATGTGAGGAGATCATGCGCGAGATTCGGACGCGACGGCCAGATCGGGTCATCGACTTCGTGTGCGCAGACGTTCCGCCCGCGCTTGCCGATCGAACCACGCTTCGTCAGGTCCTGGTCAATCTGCTGACCAATGCGGCCAAATATGCGAAGCCCGAAGGCGACATCCATATCGAGCTCGGTGGCCAACGCGACGAAGCGCACAACATCTACTGGGTTCGCGACAACGGCATCGGCTTCGACATGCGATACGCGGAGAAAATCTTCGGCGTGTTCCAGCGTCTGCACAACGACGTGCAGTTCGAAGGGACGGGCGTAGGTCTGGCCATCGTCGAACGGATCATTACCCGACACGGCGGCCGTGTGTGGGCGGAGTCCGAACCCGGAAAAGGAGCGACGTTCTTTTTTTCGTTGCCCGCAGCGGACGATCAGACGTCCGACGTGAGGAGATCAGAGTGGCAACAGCGGGAGGCTGTACATGAATGAAGTGGAAATCCTCCTGGTGGAGGACAACCCGCGGGACTTGGAGCTGACGCTTCGGGTTCTGCGCAAGAACAATCTGGCCAACTCCGTCGTAACAGTCAGCGATGGTGAACAGGCGCTCGATTTCGTCTTCGGGCGCGGCAAATATGCGGGCCGCGATGTTACCAGCGGGCCCAAAGTGATGTTCCTCGACCTGAAGCTGCCCAAAGTCGACGGCATCGAGGTGTTACGGCAGGTTAAGGCCGACGAGCGTACGAGGAAGATCCCTATCGTCGTGGTCACCTCGTCCGCCGAGGAGCGGGATCGGGTGGAAAGTTACCACCTCGGCGTGAACAGCTACGTGGTGAAACCCATCGAGTTCGATGCCTTTGTCAAAACCATTGGAGACCTGGGCTTCTACTGGGTCGCCATCAACAAACCATCTCCCTGAGCGATCACGTGGCTCAACACATTCGAATTCTCACGGTCGAAGACAGCACGCTTGATGCGGAGCTCGTCGAGCGTGAGCTGCGCCGGGCCAAGCTCGATTTTTCGTGTCAGCGCGTAGAGATAGAGCCCGACTTTCGCGCCGCGCTCGAATCGAGCGATCCGGACGTCATCCTCGCCGACTACAACCTGCCGCGTTTCGATGGCATCAGCGCGCTGAACATCGCTCATGCGCTCGTGCCAGAGACACCGTTCATCTTCGTTTCAGGATCGATCGGAGAAGAGCGCGCAGCGCAGGCGCTGCGCGAGGGAGCCACGGACTACATCCTCAAAGATCGGCTGTCCCGTCTGCCCGCGGCCATCACACGCGCGCTCGATGAACGCCAGGAGCGCCACCTCAGGGTGCTCGCTCAGGAAGCGCTACAGAGAAGCGAAGAACGATTTCAGTACGCCGCC
>QHVS01000007.1 GCA_003223635.1 Acidobacteriota bacterium
GGATGTTTTCGCGCTGCACTCTGAAGGAGTTTTCTGTCGTTGACGCTGCGAGCGTTTTCCGGCAGAACGTGCCACTTTCTACGGAAGTGGAGGTCGAAGCGGCGGGGAGCGATTTCGGTCTCGGCATGTTCGTTTTCGAGAAACGGGAGTGATGCTAGCCGACCTTCACTCGCGCGAGTTACTGCTCTATCTTTTCAGGAAAACGAACATTTCGCTCCCGTTGCGTTCCGTGCGGCGCAAATGCCATTCGTGATTCGCCTTGCTCTGCAGATACCAGGCGGCGGGCTTTGAAAATGGATAGAGCGGAATAGTCGCTGCCAGCAGCAGGAAGTCACGAAGATTTTTCCGGCGACGCCTTAGATGTGTCTCGAATACGACGGAGGGATAGCGGAGAAGCCAAGTAAGAAGGATCATCCAACGGATGCGCTCGAGTTCCGATCGCGCGTCCTCTCTTGCCGTCGAGAGATCCAGGAACGCGCGAATCACGGAACGCGGGGAGCTGCTGATCCAATCGATGGCACCGTGATATTGATTCCGGAAGAACTCGGAAGCGACGCGAAAGCCGACGGTGCTGAATGCGCCGGCGAGATCGTCGCTGGTCAGCCGGCGCACGTGCCCTTCATCCTCAAAAAAAAACCGATTGCCGGAGCGGGGATCGATTCCGTCACTTCGCATGGAGGCGATTCGCTGTTCGAAGCTCCCCTCATTGCCGCACGGCAGGATGTGCAGCATCGAGGAGGCAGGCTTCATCCGGCTGTTGATCTCTCCAACGGTCGACCGGAGGTCGTACACATGTTCGAGGACATGATGGGTGAAGAGAAAATCGAAACGCTGCCCGCTGTGGGCAGGGTCGTCCGTTTGAAAAAAGGTGCAATGTGGGTAGAGCTCAGCGGCTTTGGAGATGGCCACGCTGCTCACATCGCAGCCGAAAACCGTCCACCCGCTGCCGAGCGCCTGGCGCAATACTTCTGTCATCACGCCGCTGCCGCAGCCGAAATCGAGCGCCTGGCCGACGTTCGGAAGGTTCTGCGTGCGGATGACTTCGAAGACTCGCGCTTTGGCCGCTTCCGGCCACTCTTCCATGTAGTGGCCGCTGTAGCGCGCATCGTAAAACGCGGCGCTTCCGTCTTTGTTCAGAAGCGCCGCGTTCTGTTTCTCCATGCCGCGGCAGTATAGCCGCGCTCAATCTCGCTTACTGTCCGGCAAGAGTTGACGTCGGCGCGCCGTCGACGCCATTTCCCTGGAACCAGTTGTTGAGGTGCGAAATGATCTGCGCGTTCCCTCCGCCGGCAGTTGCCAAGCCAGTGGTGTTGCCTGTGATGAACGCGTTCGACAAGCGTGCCGTGGCCAGCATTCCGTCGAACACACTCGCCAGCACACCGTTCGCGCCGTTGTTCGACGATGTCGTGGAATCCAGATTCAATTGCGCCGCGGCGCTGCCGGCTGACACGACGACGAAGCCCGAGTTCTGTGAAGACGTGGCCGCAGAATTACGGACGATCGCTTTTCCGCCGTCCTCCACCCGCAGGCCGAAGTTGTTGCGGTCCATTCGTACATTTTCAAGCGATGCACTCACTGGAACTGCGGCGACCGGTTTGATCAGCACGCCACCACCACCGACGAGGTTCGTGGGGTCGTTGTTGCGGATCACGCTATCGCGGATCTCCAGCACTGCGCCGGCGTTGCTCGGCTCGAAATCGACTCCGCGCTGATAACCGAAGATTTGGCAGTTCTCGATGTGGACAGACTTGGCGACGAACACCTTGACACCGTTGGTCGCGTTTGAGACGCCGCTGATGGAGAGGTTTCGGAGCGTGACGACATCTGTGGACAGAGCATTGATGATGATTCCCTGTGAGCCGGAGGCGAGTACACCCGAGGCCGGCGCCCGCTCCATCGATCGTCATGGATTTGGTGATGGTCACCGCGCCGAAACCACCTGGATCGAGAGCATCGATCTCTCCACCGGCAGCGGTTTTCGAAATTGCTCCTGCGAATGTCTTGCATGGGGCCGTGCGGCTGCAAGGATTCACATCATCGCCAACGCCCGAAACCCAGGTGCGAGTGGCCTGGCCAAAGGCACTCAGGGTCACGAACAGGCAAGCCAACAACATCGTCCAACGTCGAAGCATAGAAACTCTCCTTTTCCTGCGCAGCTTCTCCCTGCGCATTCCTCGGCGAACTTTGTGTTCACTCGTGTGCCGCGGATGCTACTACATAACCTAACGCTCGTGCTCGCCAGCGGTGCGTCGGCTGGTGCTAGAATCCGTGCCTTCAAACGCAAAGGGAGGAGTCTATGTCCGTCATTCGGCGGGGCTTGTCTTCTGTCTTGGTGGTTGGCTTCATGTTTTTCGCTGTGGACCTCTCTGCGCAGGTTGCGCGAGTCTTTCTGTCCGGAACGGGAAACGACCTGAATGACTGCAGCGACGCCACGACGCCGTGCCGGAGTTTGCAGGGGGCGGTCAATCAGTGCCCCGTCAGTGGTGTCGTGATCGTGATGGCGACTGGCGGTTATGGAACCGCCAACATCACCAAATCATTAACAATCAACACGCCGTCTGGCGTCGTCGCTTTCGTCGCCCGGACGATCACTGTGAATATTGGATCCACCGACAAGGTGGTCATCCGAGGGCTCACGATGAACGGATCCGTTTTTGGCGACACGAATGGGATCGCGTTCACGAACGGGGGAACACTGGTTGTCGAAAACTCGAACATCTCAGGGTTCGGATATGGGATTTCTCACAGCGCCGTCAATAGCAACCTGGTCGTACGCAATTGTGATTTTCGAAGAAATCTCAACTCCGGTGTTGATGCAGGGTCGGCGGCTGGCGGTCCAAGAGTGTTAACGGTCGAAAATTGCCGGTTCGACAAGAATGGTATCGGAGTGCACGTTTGGAACGGGACCGCGGTGATCAAACGGTCGGTGGCCACAGGAAACAGCGTTGTAGGTTACTCGGCTCTAGCCGATGGCGGCTATGCAAACCCGACGACGAACCTGTTGATCGACGATTGCGTGTCGGCCCAGAACTCCGAGGGGATCCGCGTCTCGCAATACAACCAGGCGACGGTCGCCATCCGAGTGACCAACTCGACAATCACCGGAAATTCGACAGGACTCTCGTTTGCCGTGGGGAGTGGAACCATTACGTCCTATGGAACCAATCATCTGTGGGGCAATACGAGCGATGGATCGTTCACTTCAACAGTAGCGCGTCAATAGGGACGGGCCTGAGAACGGAGAAAAAGCCGATGCACGCAAATCGAAAAGCTCTTTTGATCGCTGGTAGCGTCGCAGTGATGACATTGTTCTTCGCTCTGACCGCCTCCGCGCAGGTCGCGCGCGTCTTTTTGTCAGGTACGGGCAATGACACGAACGACTGCAGTGACGTGACCACGCCGTGCCGGAGTTTGCAGGGGGCCATCAATCAATGTCCCGTCAACGGTGAGATCATCGTTCTGAGCAGCGGCGGGTTCGGCACTGCCAACATCACGAAGCCTCTTACGATCAACGCCCCTGACGGGGTCGTCGCCTTCAACGCTCGCACGATTTCAGTCAATATCGCCGCTTCCGATACCGTCGTCATACGAGGATTGTCGATGCAGGGCGCTGTATTCGGCGACGGTTACGGAGTTGAATTCAACACTGGTGGCGCCCTGATTGTGGAAAACTGCATTGTCGATGGATTTTCAAGTGCCGGCATCGGTCAAGTCGCGGCTGGTGGCACGATGATCATCAATCATTGCGAATTCCGCAACGGAGGAGGGGATGGCATTTGGCTTATTCCGCAGTCGGCCACCGCCACTTTCCTCACCGTTGAAGACAGCCGATTCATTGGGAATGCCGGCGCGGGTCTGGACTTGTCGGGGACGACCAACAGCGTCATCAAGGACAGCGTGATCACGGGAAGTATATATGGCGTCATCGCAGTCGCTACCACTGCGGGGGATCCGAAAGTCACGGTCGACAGATGCGTCATCGCCCACAACACGAGCTCGAGCGACGCCGCCGGTATCCGAGCTCAGGATTTCCGCGGGCCACCCTACGATGTCACTGTTCGAGTGACGAATTCCTCGATCTACGGGAACACCACAGGTTTGGTCTCCTTCGGCTCTTCGATCGTGTCGTACGGCACGAACCAGCTCTACAACAATGGCACCAATGGAACGTTCAACTCGACCATAGCGCAGCAATAAGCGCACCTCAGCTCAAGGAGGATTCCATGTTCGCGAGACGTGTCTTGCGTCCGATGTTGACGCTGGCAGTCCTGTTCCTTGCCACGCAGGCACCAGCGCAGGTTGCGCGTGTGTTCCTGTCTGGAACGGGTAACGATCTCAACGACTGCAGCGACGCCACAACGCCATGCCGAAGCTTGCAGGGGGCAGTCAATCAGTGTCCGGTTAACGGAGAAGTGATCGCGATGACGAGCGGTGGTTATGGGACCGCCAACATCACGAAGTCACTAACAATCAATTCGCCGTCTGGCATCGTCGCGTTCGACGCGCGCACGATCACGGTGAATATCGGATCCACCGACAAGGTGGTCATCCGAGGCCTGACGATGAACGGATCCGTTTTTGGCGACACGAATGGGATCGAGTTCACGAACGGAGGAACACTCGTTGTCGAAAACTCGAACATCTCAGGGTTCGGATACGGGATTTCCCACAGCGCTGTCAGTGGCAGTCTGGTCGTACGCAATTGTGATTTTCGAAGAAATCTCAACGCCGGGGTGGAGGCAGGATCCTTGGCTGGCGGTCCAAGAATCTTAACGGTCGAGAGCAGCAGGTTCGAAGCGAATGGTTTCGGAGTGCATGTTTGGGCCGGGACTGCTGTGATCAGAAGGTCGGTTGCCACAGGAAACAACGTTGCAGGTTACTCGGCTCTGGCGAACGGGTCGCTCTCGAACCCCACCACGACCCTCTTGATCGACGATTGCGTGTCGGCCCAAAACTCCGAGGGGATCCGCGTCTCCCAATACAACCAGGCGACGGTTGTCATCCGAGTGACGAACTCGACGATCACCGGAAATTCGACAGGGCTCTCGTATGCGGCCGGAAGTGGAACGATTACTTCATATGGGACCAATCACTTGTGGGCCAACACCACCGACGGTACGTTCAGCGGAACTGTGGCGCGCCAATAGGCGACGGAAACGGAGAATGCAAATGTACGATCATCGAAGTGCTCTCTTGAGTGCGATTCGCGTCGTCGTGATGACGTTCTGTTTCGCCGTTACGGCCTCCGCGCAGGTGGCGCGCGTCTTCCTCTCCGGAACAGGGAACGATTTGAACGATTGCAGCGACATCACCACTCCCTGCCGGAGCCTGCAGGGAGCGATCAATCAATGTCCGGTCAACGGCGAAATCATCGTGCTGACCAGCGGCGGCTTTGGTACGGCAAACATCACCAAATCACTCACGATCAACGTACCAGACGGAGTGGTCGCCTTTAACGCGCGAGAGATCGATGTGGCCATTGGGCCTACCGATACAGTCGTCATTCGAGGCATATCCATGAACGGATCGGTTTTCGGCGACAACTTCGGGATGAAATTTACCAGCGGTGGAAAACTCATCGTTGAAAATTCGATCGTCGACGGTTTCGCAGTCGCCAACGTCTATCAGGATGCGCCGGGAGGTTCGCTGATCGTGAACAACTGCGAGATCCGAAACAGCCCCAATATCGGCTTGCGAAGCGGGTCATCGACATCGTCGGCAACGAATTACCTGACCGTGCAAGACTCCCGATTCCTGAACAACTACGACGGCGTCGATGTGTCGGCAACGACGATCGCCGTGATCAAGAGCAGCGTGATATCGGGAAACCAGTTCGGCATCTTTGTAGTCGGCTCCACGAACGGCGATCCCAAGGTCACGATCGACTCATGCGTGATCGCGCATAACGCCGCGGGCACGAGCCACGCCGCGGGTATTCTCGCCCAGGATAACGGCGTTCAACCCTACGATGTCACCGTTCGCGTGACGAATTCGTCGATTTACGCAAACCACATAGGTGTGGAAGTCAATCAGGCCTCGATTGTGTCGTACGGCACGAATCAGCTCTATCACAACGAAACTGACGGAGCATTTAGCTCGACGATTGCTCAGCAATAGCACTCAGTCGTCTTGTAACCACGAGTGATACACTCGGGTCCTTCAGCCCGAGGAGGATTCCATGTTCGCGAGACGTGTCTTGCGTCCGATGTTGACGCTGGCAGTCCTGTTCCTCGCCACGCAGGCACCAGCACAGGTTGCGCGCGTCTTTCTTTCCGGCACTGGCGACGACTTGAACGATTGCACCAATGCGGCGACGCCGTGTCGCAGCCTTCAGGGAGCGGTCAATCAGTGTCCGGTCAAGGGCGAGATCATCATCACGACGAGCGGCGGATTCGGCACAGCGACGATTTCCAAGTCGCTCACGGTCAACGCTCCCAGCGGAGTGGTGGCCTTCAACGCTCGCACCATCACGGTGTCGCTCGGTTACGGGGACCTGGTGGTCATCCGCGGATTGTCGATGAATGGAGCCGTTTTCGCCGATTCGTATGGCATCGATTTCCAGGGTAATGGAGGAGTGCTGGTCGTGGAGAATTCGATCATCGCCGGATTCGGGGTGGGCATCAATTCCGCGTTCAGCCGCACGGTCCACAACTGCGAGCTCCGAAACAACACCACATCCGGAATCGCCAGCCGTGGGGGTGCCAGTCTGATGATCGAGAACAGCAGGTTCGAGAACAACGGTCAATACGGCTTGGATGTCGCCATAGGGAACGGGATCGTCCGGAACTCCGTGTCCACCGGAAACGGGACGGCGGACTACAACGTTCGGACCACAACTGCCGTCAATCTGCCGTCGAACGTGATCTTCGACCGTTGCATCGCAACGAAGAGCGCCAGCGGAATCCGGGTCGAACAGGTCGGTCAGGCTGCCGCGAGCGTGCGAGTGACTAACTCGACCATTAGCGACAACACGACCGGTCTCACCTATGTAGGCGCAGGAACGATCACTTCGTACGGCACCAATCATTTGCGCAACAACGGCACAAACGGAACGTTCAGCAGCACGGTGGCGCGGAACTAGAGCGAAAGGAGAACTTCATGGGCACACTCAACAGACGCTTGCCGATTGCCCTTGCCGTCGCTCTTCTGTTCGCCGCGGAAGCTCCGGCTCAGATTGCGCGAGTGTTTCTATCCGGAACAGGCGACGACCTCAATGACTGCAGCAACGCCGGGACTCCCTGCCGCAGCCTGCAGGGAGCGGTCAATCAATGTCCGGTGAACGGAGAAATCATCGTCATGACCAGTGGCGGTTTCGGCACGGCGACGATCTCCCAATCGCTCACGATCAACGCACCAACCGGAGTGGTGGCCTTCAACGCGCGGACGATCACCGTGAACATCGGATTCGGGGACTTGGTGACGATCCGAGGGTTGTCAATGAACGGAGCGGTCTACGGTGATACGTACGGAATCGATTTCAACGGTTCGGGGGGAACGCTGGTCGTCGAGAATTCGGTGATTGCCGGATTCCAGGTCGGGATCAACACCGGAGCCAGCGTGAACCTCATGGTCCATCACAGCGAGCTTCGAAACAACTCGGCATACGGGATGGCGGTCGGTGGATCGGCCGTCACGGTCGAGGACAGTCGATTCGAGAACAACGGCCAATACGGGTTGTATCTCTACGGTGGGAGGGGAGCGGTCTTGAGTTCCGTGTCCACCGGAAACGGCACAGCGGACTTCGATATCCGTTCAAACGTGGGCGGTCCGGTGGCGACGTTGCTCATCGACCGCTGTATCGCGTCGAAGAGTGCCAACGGCATCCGAGTCGATCAGAACGGCACGGCGGCCGTGACGGTCAGAGTGACCAACTCGACCATCACTGGAAACACCACCGGGCTAGCTTATATCGGCACGGGGACTATCACCTCTTACGGGACGAATCAGCTTTGGAGCAACGGCACCGACGGAGCCTTCACCGCTCCGAATGCAGCGCGCGACTAAAGCTAGGAGAACGTCATGCGTAACTTCAAATGTTGTTTCCTTGCGTTCATCATCGCGCTCCTGTTCGCGGCTGAAGCGCCGGCGCAGGTGGCTCGAGTGTTCCTGTCGGGGACGGGCAACGACACGAACGACTGCACCAATGCCGCCACGCCGTGCCGCAGCCTTCAGGGAGCGGTGAATCAGTGCCCGGTCAACGGAGAGATCATGATCATGACCAGTGGCGGCTACGGCACCGTCACCATCTCCAAGTCCCTCACCATCAACGCGCCGGCGGGAGTGGTTGCCTTCAACGCCCGAACGATCACCGTGGCCATCGCCGCCGGCGACAAAGTCGTCATCCGCGGATTGTCGATGAACGGAACTGTGTTCGCCGATCCGAACGGGATCGATTTCAGCAACTCGGCGGGAACGCTGGTCGTCGAGAATTCGATCATTGCCGGATTTAACACTGGCATCAATCAAGGTAGCTTGGCTGGCAACCTCCTCGTCGTCCAGAACTGCGAGCTCCGCAACAACAGCGGCTATGGTGTTGTTGCTTTTGGAAATGTCTATCTGAACGTCGAAAATAGCCGGTTCGAGAAAAACACCGTTGGAGTGAGCGTCGAGGGTGGCGCGAACGCAGTGATCAGAAACTCAGTTGTCACCGGATACGCCCGGAGCGGTTTCGGATTCGAGGTTGCTGCGGTCAATGGGAAGACTTCCAATCTTGTGATCGACAAATGTCTGGCCTCGAACCTCGACACCGGAGTGAGGACCGTGCAGGACCTGCAGTCGACGGCTTCCGCCCAGGTGACGAACTCGTCGATCACCATGAACTCGAACGGCCTGTCGACTTCGGCCGGCGGAACGATCGTCTCGTACCTGACGAATCAACTGTGGAACAACACCGTCGACGGAAGCTTCAGCTCCACGACGACGCAGAACTAAGAGCCAAAGGAGAATCGCATGCGTTTACAGGCTGCTTTGATCATGGCGGCGTTGTTTGCGGCGGAGGCGCCGGCGCAGGTGGCCCGCATTTTCTTGTCAGGGACGGGCAACGATGCGAACGACTGCAGCAACGCGGCCACTCCTTGCCGGAGTCTGCAGGGAGCCATCAATCAATCTCCGGTGAGCGGAGAGATCATGGTCATGACGAGCGGCGGGTACGGAACGGCGACGATCAACAAGTCGCTGGTGATCAACGCTCCGGACGGCGTGGTGGCCTTCAACGCGCGCACAATCACCGTTTCAATCGCAACCGGCGACAAAGTCGTCATCCGTGGATTGTCTCTGAACGGCTCGGTCTTCGCCGACCCGAACGGAATCGACTTCACCGGTTCAACGGGGGGAACGCTGGTCGTGGAAAATACAGTGATCGCCGGTTTTACTCAGGGCATCAATCAGGCCGCAGCCACTCTCTTCGTTCGAAACTGCGAATTTCGCACGAACGATTACGGCATTCTGGCGACCGGCGGTGACGTGACTGTCGAAAACTGCCGATTCGAAAAGAACGCCTATGGGGTGAGCGTCCAGAACGGCGCGAAGGGCGTGGTCAGGGATTCGGTTGCGGTCGGGTTTTTCTCCCAGGGCATCGCATACGATGCCGATGAGACCAACGGCGCGTCTACAACTCTGATCGTCGACAATTGTGCGGCTGAGGACAATCAGGTCGGGCTCAATGTTCATGGGCCGACCGCCGCGATCCGAGCCACGAACTCGACCATCACGAACAACTTCATCGGTTTGGGGTTCTCAGGAGGAACGATCACCTCCTACGGTACGAACCAGCTCTGGAACAACGGCACGGACGGAACGTTTAGCTCCACCATTGCCCAGCAGTAGATGACATCACCTCGGCGGCACACTCGGCCACGATTGTCGGAACCGTGGAGTGAAGAAGTCGAACGCATAGCGATCCATTCGATACACGAACGACTTTTCAGGGCTGACGAACCGCCACACGACACGACGCTCAGGCGTCACCTCAAATGCCGAGTATTGCCATGAATCGGTGACCAGGACGTTGCCGTTCGGCAGGTGCTGGCAATAGCCGCCGGTTGCTGAGTAGAAGTCCTCCGCTCGTTCCGGCTGATAGGTCCAGACGATCCGGTCGGTCCGCGGATCGACCTCCACGATTCGCGAGGCCTTGCGTCCCAGCCCGTTGTCGAAGACCAGGATGTCTCCGTTCGGCAGCAGGCGCGCCGAGTGCGGTCCACTCAGCTCCTTCTGCCCCCATGACCAGAGAAGGCGCCCCTTCTCGGAGATGATGCCGATCAAATCCTGATGTCGCGAACAGAAGAGAATGTTGTTTCGGTCGTACATCGGACCCGGCGGAAGAGATTTCAGCGCGCTAAAACGCTGGATCGAATTCGTGTGAAAGAGATCGACCAGTCCTCGCTCATCGGGCTTTACGCTCTTGAAGGTCACTTTCCTCGAGCGCTCCAGGATCTGATAGAGAGACTTTTCTTTCATTAGACTGCCGTTCCCAGCCAGTAGAGCGATGCCGTTGTCAATGGTCAGTTGGGTCTTGTCCACGGCATCAATCTGCCGGCGGCGCTCAGTCAACGTGAGGAAGGAACCATCTGCGAGAACCTGGATGTCATGATGGGCGGGGATGTGACTCGTCCACTCCACGTGAGAGTCTGGCGCGAGTTTCACAATGCGGGACTCGAATCCCTTCTCATTGGGATAGCGATCCTTCTTTAACGCGTCCCAACACTCGATGACCAGCAACTCTCCGGAAGGGAGCAGCTCTACATGGCCCCATGAGGAACTGTTTGGGCGACTCCATGTACGCAGAGTCGCGCCGTCGTTCGTCAACAACGTCGCTCGATTGTTGAAACGGTCCCCGTAGAAGTTGTAGCCCGGCTGAGCGAACCGGCTGTTGGTGATGACTCCTGTCTTCCCCTCCGCAGGCTTACCCGGGGCGGCATAAGGGAGCGATCTCAGTTCGTCGATCGTCGGCGGCGTCGGTGGGGGCGGTGTCTGAGCCGCTGCTGTTGCGAACACTGCGACCAGCACTGAAGCCAGGGATCGGCGCATCGCGAAGGGACGCTAGCATGAGTCGCGCGCATGGAATCCGGAAATTGACGCAGACTGTTGGCACAATGTTGCTGGGATGAGCTCATCGACGACCAGAATTGCCGAATTGCGCCGCGACGAGCTTGCCTCATTCGTCGCAGAGAATCTCCATCACCTTCTCGAGGACGAGACCCTCGCCATCATCGCCAATCGCTACGTCACGCCGGCCATCCTCCAAGCCATCGCCCAGAACCAGCGTCTCACCGGCTTCTACTCGGTCCGCCTTGGACTGGTCGAGCACAGGCAGACGCCGCAGGCCCACGCGGTCAAGCTGATCCACTACCTCTACTGGGCGGACCTCGTCCACGTGTCCGTCGATGTGAAAGTTCCGGCGACGGTGAGAAGGGCGGTCGATACTCTCCTCCTCGCTCGCGTCGAGAAGCTCACCCTCGGCGAAAAGATCGCTTCGGCCAAACGCTGCAGTGCGGCGCTGATCAAAGTCTTCCTCTTCGATCCCGACCCGAGAGTCTTCTCCGCGCTGCTGCTCAACCAGCGCGTCCACGAAGAGGAGCTCCTTCTCGTCGCCAGCAGCGATCGAGCCTCGGTCGAGCAGCTCCGGCTGCTGGCCGCGGACGCCAAATGGTCGTACCGCTATCCGATCCGGAAGGCCCTGGTGCTCAACCCCATCACTCCGCGTTCCATCGCCGCGTCTCAGCTCCGCTTCCTCAGCGTGCGCGACCTGCGCGAGATTCACTCCAACCCCCAGACCTCCACATACTTGCGGAGGTGCATCGAGCGGCTGCAGGAACGAACAGCAGGCGCTGCGCGGTGAGGATGGCACCCTCATCCGCCGCGGGAGAAGGCACTCAACGCCATGCGAGAGCCCTCGTCCCGCCGGGACAGGTAAAATGGTGCTCCGATGCCTGACGACCCGCAGGCCATTTCGGAGCTGGCATCATTCGGGGAAGAGCTGCGGCGCGAGCGTGAGATCCGCGGCATTTCGCTGAAGGAGATCTCCGACGCGACCAAGATCAGCAAACGTTTCCTCGAAGCCATCGAGCGAAACGATCACAAGACCCTTCCCGCTCCGGTCTTCACCCGCGGTTTCGTTCGCGAGTACGCCCGCTACCTCGGCCTCAATGCCGACGAGATCGTCAACCGCTACAACTACGCCGCAGCCGGCGATGAGCGCATCGAGAAATCGCCGCACCTCGAGCGGCTCGTGCAGATGCAGACCGCCCACCGCGAGCCACCGCAGCCGAAAGGAATTCCTCCTCCCTACGCGCGCATCGATCGCAACGTCTACATCCTGATCGTGATCGTCGTCGCTCTTGCCGGGCTGACCTGGTGGGCGGTGAAGCACAAGCGTGCGATTCAGGAGGTCGCGGCGGATGTGGGGAGCACAACACCAAAGGCACAGGTAAGAGCACGGAGACAGCCGAAGGTTCCGGTCGAGACCACCAGCGTTCCACAAAGCGAACCGTTGCGCCTGACCATCGAAGCGATCGACGATTCGTGGATCACCCTGGACGCCGACGGAAAGACCGTCATCAATGATGAACTGCGCCGGGGCACGCGGAGGACCCTGGAAGCAAAGGACTCGTTTCACTTCCGCACCATCGGCAATGCGGGCGGGATCGTCCTGACGCTCAATGACGTGAAGTTGCCGGCGCTCGGCAGCGACGGTCAGGTCGTTCGCGACAAAGTGATCGATCGCGCCTATCTCGAGCAGGTTCGCAGGAGCACATGAGCAGCGCCAGTCCTGCTGAACTGACCGCCGCGGTCATCATCGAGCGCATCGAGTCGGGCCTCTTTCCGCGCGATGTGACCCTGAATGTGGCGCGCGGATTTCTTCCGCTGGGGCAGGAAGAGCTGATCGCCGTGCTGGCGTATCTCATCGCCTCCAAGGACGAGGAGATCTCAAAGCTGGCGCGCGGATCGCTGACCGAGGTCCCCGCGCGAAACGTTCTGGCCTTCGCGGCAAACGAGCGCGCCCCCGCCGATCACCTGGCCCTGCTCGCCGGAGCCACCGAGGATCCGGCGGTGCTGGAGGCGCTGATCCGCAATCGCACGCTGGCCGATTCAGCCATCGTCGAGCTGGCTTCGCGTGCCGACGCGGTGGTGCAGGAAGTCATCGTCATCAATCAGGCGCGCATCCTGCGCACGCCGGCAATCCTCGATGCGCTGCTGGCCAATCCGCGGCTCTCCGCGGAGACGCGCCGCCGCGTGTTGGAGAACCGCGAAGAGTTCTTCGACAAGAAGGCCCGTCTGGAGAAGCTGGCCGAAGACGAAGTGGCCGACTTCCTGGAGACCGAGGCCATCGCCGACCTCCTGGAAAAGGCGGCCGAGGAAGATCGGGCCAACGACGCGGCGGGCAGGACGCCGCCGCCGCCCGTTCTGGCCGACCTGCCGGACACCATGAAGCCGGTGTTCCAGCGGATTCTGCAGATGAGCGTCTCGGACAAAGTGCAACTGGCGTTCAAAGGCGGCCGCAGCGAGCGCAATGTGCTGGTGCGCGACCGCAATCGGCTGATCTCCAGCGCGGTCATGCGCAACCCCCGCATATCGGAGAGCGAGGCGGAGCAGATCGCCGCCTTGCGCAACGTCGACGAGGAAGTGCTGCGCATCATCGGCACGCGTCGCGACTGGGTGGCCAAACCGAACATCATGTCCAGTCTGGCGCGCAATCCGAAGACCCCCATAGGGGTTGTCCTCCCGTTGATCAATCGGCTAACCTTACGAGAATTGAAAGCGTTGAAAGACGACAAGGGTGTGAGCGAAGTCGTCCGCGCCATGGCCCGCAAGCTCTTCGACCAGCGGGGCAAAAAGTCCTGAATGAAAATCAATTACTACGAGGTGCTTGGCCTTCAGCGCTCTGCAACCGAGCAGGAGATCCGCGATCGCTTCCGCGCGCTGGCCCGGGAGAATCATCCCGACCGCTACAAAGGGCCGGACAAGGCCAGCTCGGAGCGCAAGTTTCAAACGCTCACCGAGGCGATGAACATCCTCACCAACCCGGTGAAGCGAAAACAGCACGATGCCGAGCTGAGCGCAGGCATCTCAACGAGCTCCCCCGATCTGGCCCAGGTGGGGAAGGTCTATTTCTCCAAGGGAGCGAAAGCGTTCAAAGAACATGACTGGGCGACGGCCTACCAGAACTTCGACATGGCCGCGAAGCACAATCCGAATGACGCGAAAGCCTTCCACGCCCTTGCTCTCGCCGCAGCGCGCATTCCAGCGTATACGCGGCAGTCCGTTCAGGCCATCGAAGTCGCCGTGCAGCGCGAACCCGTCAACGCGACGTACCTCAAAGACGCCGGGTTGATCTGCAAACGCGCCGGCTTTCCGGCCAAGGCCGAGCGCTACCTCGACGAGGCTCTGAAATGGGATCCGACCGACGTGGAGATCCAGTCCGCCCTGGCCGACCTGCGTCACAGCCGAACCAAAGATGGGCAGAAGGGTCCTGGGCTCTTTAAGAAGAGCTGATTGCGGATGGACGTGAACGCATTCGGCATCACACACGTCGGGAAGCAGCGCCAGCACAACGAGGATTCTTTTCTCGTCGCTGCGGAGGCCAAGCTGTATCTGGTCGCCGACGGCATGGGCGGCCATGCGGCGGGAGAAATCGCCTCGCGCATCGCCGTCGACTCCATCTCCGAATTCATCCTCCACACGAAGGAAGACGACGGCACCTGGCCCCATGCCTACGATGAGCAATACCGGCGCTCGACGAATCGGCTGATGACGGCGGTCCGTCTGGCCAACACCCGCGTCCTGGAGGCCATGCGCAAGGACGCCCGTCTTCGCGGCATGGGAACGACCGTCGTGGCCTGCCTGGCGGATGACAACACCATGTCCGTGGCTCACGTCGGCGATTCGCGGGCCTACCTCATCCGCGACGGCATGCTCTCGCGGCTGACCAACGATCACTCCTGGGTCTTCGAGCAGGTGCAAGCCGGGATGCTCACCGAAGCGGAAGCGGAGAAGCACCCGCTGCGCAACGTGATCACCCGCGCCCTGGGCGGTGCGCTCTCCGTCAATCCTGATGCGGCCGAGGTCGAGAGCAAGCCCGGCGATGTCTATCTGCTCTGCTCCGATGGCCTCACTGGCATGGTTCCCGAAGAAGAAATCCTCCGCGTGGTCACAGAGAACTCCGACATCGAGAAAGCCTGCCAGGTGTTGATTGACACGGCCAATGAGCGCGGGGGACTCGATAACGTTACGGCAATCCTGGTGAAAACTAGGTGATGGAGAGGCGTGTGGCGCTTGGCGGCTGGCGGTTGGCGCCAACAGCCAAGCGCCATCAGCCAACAGCCAATATGCACATTCGAATTG
>QHVS01000298.1:0-3323 GCA_003223635.1 Acidobacteriota bacterium
CGGACCAGCTCTCGCCGTCGTACACCATCAGCCCCGATGACGTCAGAGCGAAGAGCGCCTGGCGCATGCCGAGCGACCCGATGGCGATGTCGGCGGTCCGATTGTCGGATCCGGCCAGGCGGTACCAGTTCCGCCCCGAGTCGCGGCTGGTGAAGACGCCTTCTGACGTGGCGGCGAAGAACCTGAGCTGGTTAAAACGCAGAACCTTGTCCACGCGGATCGGAGCGTTGGAGGGAGCGCCTTCTGTCCACTGGCGTCCATCCGCGCTCCAGAAAAATCCCTTCTCCGTCCCCAGGACGAACTTCACCTCGGGATCGTCGGTGACGGCGAGGGACAGCGATTCCGGCAGCCTGGTCGTGCTGATCTTCTTCCATGAGGCGCCGGCATCGTCCGATTGATAGATCCCGCTGGAGACGCCGCCGAAAACGACCGCTGCGTAGACGTGCCGCGCTTCGCCCGGATCGGTGGCGATGGACGTTACGGTGAGGTTGCGCAGTCCATCGCATGAGCGCGTGAAGCTTTTCGCGTTGTCCTCGGAGACGTAGACGCCGTCGCCCTCCACGCCGAGGATGATGCGATTGGGGCGCTGAGGATGGAGGGCGATCGTGTTGACCACCAGCCCTTCATCGGAGATGACGTACCACGTCTTGCCGCCATCGTTCGAGCGATAGAGGCCGGCCACGGAGCCGGCGTAGAGCGAGTCGCGATCGCACGGATCGATTTCCACGTCGTGGATCCGCCGGTTGTTGAAACCGTCGCGGTATCGCGTCCAGTTGTTGCCGGCATTCTTCGAGTTGTACACCCAGCCGCACGTCGCCACCCACATGTTGTCGGGGTTCTCAGAGTCCATGGTGATGGAGAACATGTCGGTGTCGAGGACCATCCCGTCGTTGATCAGCTTCCACGTCTTGCCGCCGTCGTCGGTGCGCCATCCCTGCCGCCACGTGCCGACGTACATCCGATCGCGCGTGCGAGGATCGATGGCCAGCGACTCGACGTTCGATTGATCGGAGAGCTTTTCCCATGTCTCGCCAGCGTCGGTGCTGCGATAGACGCCGGTCAATCCGCCGGCGATGACGAAGTCGGCGTCATGCGGATCGACGGCGATGGCCCGAACGGAAAAATCCTCCAATCCCGTATCCCGCCGGTCCCACGTCTTCCCTCCATCGCTGGAGACGGCGACTGCGCCGCCGCCCCACAATCCCCAGCACGCTGCCCACAGCCGTCCTGCGCGATCGATGACCAGGCTGTCGACGACGTAGCCGGGGAACGGAACGCCGCCGCGCGGGTTCTGCCACGACTTCGCGCCGTCGGTGGAGACGTAGACCTCGCCGCCGCTGGTGCCTAGATAGAGAGTGTCGGGGTTGGAGGGATCGATGATCAGCGCGCGGACGTCGGCGCCAAACAGATTGGCCCGGCGCCAGTCCGCGGAGGCGGAAGTGGCGAGCGTCAGAATTGCGAGGAGTACCAGGAGTTTACGCATGCCCACCCGATCAGGGGATTGTACGTTACCGCGAGGAAGCAAGTTCGCTGCCGCGGACGCGGGACTTCTCCTGCTATCCTACGCCGGCCATGGCCAATCTCCGCACGTGCGTGTTTCCCTGTGCCGGCTTCGGCACGCGGTTCTTCCCAGCCACCAAAGTGGTGCCCAAGGAGATGCTCCCTCTCGTCGACAAACCCATTCTTCAGTATGGGATCGAAGAAGCGCGGGACTCCGGATTCGACAAGCTGATCATCGTCACCTCCAAGGGAAAAGATTCGATCCTCGACCACTTCGACCGCACTTCGGAACTGGAGCGGTCGCTGCGGGAACGGCAGAAGCTGGACCTGCTCGCGGAGGTGGAGACGGTGAGCCGGATGGTCGATCTCATCGCGGTCCGCCAGAAAGATGCTCTCGGCCTGGGACACGCTGTGCTCGTGTCGAAGGACGCCGTCGGGAACGAACCCTTCGCGGTAATCCTGCCGGATGACGTGATCCTGGCCGACGAGCCGTGCCTGCTTCAGATGCGCCGCGTCTTCGAGGAAACAGGCCGTCCGGTCGTGGCGCTGATGGAAGTGCAACCCGAGGAGACATCGCGGTACGGCATCGTGGCCGGATCGCCTGACGGGGGGCGCCGCTTCCGCATCACCGACATGGTGGAGAAACCGAAGAGCAACCCGCCGTCCCGCTACGCGATCATCGGCCGCTACATTCTTCCGCCGGAGATTTTTCCCCAGCTTCAAAAGACTCCGCGCGGCGCGGGCGGCGAGATCCAGTTGACCGATGCCATGCGCGCGCTGGTGCGAGAGGGCGATTTCTACGGCTACGTGTTCGAGGGAAAGCGATACGACGCGGGCGAGAAGCTGGGCTATCTCAAAGCGACGGTCGATTACGCGCTGCGGCATCCCGCGCTGGCCGACGAGTTCCGCGAGTACCTGAAGAGCCTCTTCGACGATGGAAAAGCGAGTCAATCTTCTCGACCTACCGCCCGACGTGCGTCAGCTCGTCGCTGAATGTGAGCTGACCGGCAAGAAGACCGTCTTCGAGCGAAACGGGCGGGCGGTGGTGATTCTCGTTTCATACGACGAATACCTCGCGCTGCGCGAGACGATCGACATCGCAAACGACGCCGAGCTCCGCGCGTTTGTCACCAAGGCCGAAGACGAAGTGAAGCGCGGAGCGATGATGCTGCCGGAGGATCTTTTTGAGGGATGAGGGCGGAGGGATGAGGGATGAAATGCAGCCGGTAATTTCATCCCTCAGCCCTCAGCCCTCAGCCCTCATCCCTCATCCCTATTCACGATGTGGAACGATCGTTTAAGAATCGCGGAAAGCGTCGCCCCACAATGGCGAGCATTGACGGACGACGAACGCGTCACCGTGCGCCGGGTGCTGGAGGCTATTGATGACGACCCGATCACCGGCGCGCCGCTGTTCGAGCCGCTGCGCGGATACTGGAGCCTGCGCGCCGACGGACTGCGGATCATCTATCGCATCGTGGCCGAAGCGCGGTTCGTGGTGATCCTGGCCATCACCCACGCGGCGGAGCGGAAGTGATCCGCTTCATCCTCGCCTCATCCTCTCCTCGCCGCCGTGAGCTGCTCGCATCCATAGGTTTGGCATTCGACGTGATCCCCAGCGCCGTTCCTGAAGAACGCCAGCCGGATGAGACTCCGGAGGAGTACGTGGCCCGACTCTCCCGGCAGAAGGCAGCGGCGGTGGCGGAGAAGAACCGCGATCGATGGGTCATCGCCGCGGACACCACCGTGGTCATCGGCGATGAGGTGCTGGAGAAGCCTCGCGATGCGAACGACGCGAGGCGGATGCTAGCCACCATCGCCGG
>QHVS01000298.1:3334-15920 GCA_003223635.1 Acidobacteriota bacterium
TCACCCTCAAGTGTCTCGAGCGCGGATACGTGGAAACGCACGTCGCCACCACGGAGGTGCGCATGCTGCCGCTCACGCCGCGCGACATCGAATGGTATGCCGCCACCGGCGAGCCGATGGACAAAGCCGGCGCCTATGCAGCGCAGGGCATGGGCGGCATGTTCATCGACTCGATCCACGGAAGCTACACGAATGTCATTGGATTGCCACTTGCTTTGCTGTTTCAAATGCTTCGTCACGCAGGCTTGGAGCCTCTACAATCCAGGGATTAGCGGGAGCGCCTATGTCATCTGCGGCAAAAGTCGGCATCTTCATGCTCATCATCCTGGGCGTTCTCGGATTCTTCATCCTGAGAATTGAGCGCATTCACGTTGGTGGTGCAGCGACGAACACGGTCACCGCGGTGTTCGACAATGTCGCTGGTCTGGACAACAAATCGCCTGTGCGAGTGGCCGGGGTGCGAAAGGGAATGGTCACCGAAATCGACGTTCGCAATGGGAAGGCTCGCGTCACGATGCAGATCGACCCCGACGTCGAACTCCATCGCAACGCCACGATTCGCGTGGCAAACCTCGGCTTGCTCGGTGAGAAGTACGTGGAGCTCAATCCCGGTACGCCCGACCAGCCACCCCTTCCGGAAACTCAAACGCTGATGGGATCGGCGCCGGCCTCCATCGACGACGTGACCAACCAGGTCTCCGCGATCGCCACCGACATCAAGGCCATCACCGAGTCGCTGCGCGGTGTCATGGCCGGCCCTACCGGACAGAAGCGCCTGGAAGACATCGTCGACAACGTCCGCGAAATCACCGCGCAGGTGCGCGATCTCGTCGCCGCCAACCGCGAGAATGTCGACGCCACGATGTCCAACGCGCGGCAGATCACCGCGGATCTGCGCGTGTCCATCCCCAAACTCTCCGCATCGATCGAGAAGGTGGCCGACTCGATGGGCGGCGCCGTCGGGGAGAACCGCCAGGATCTCCGCCAGATCGTCGACAACCTGCGCAAGCTCTCTACTGACCTTCGCACCACGACCGAGAATCTGAATGCCATCACCGGACAGGTCCGCAGCGGACAGGGGACCGTGGGCAAGCTTCTCTACAGCGACGAGGCGCATCAGCGGCTGACCACCGCACTCACCTCCGTGGAGGGCGGCGTGACCGAGTTGAAGAACACCCTCGGCCGCCTGGGCAGAATGCAATTGAATCTCGGCATCAAGGCGGACTACTACGCCGGCCTTCCGACTCACATCGAAGGTGTCGAAAATGTCGGCGGCAACGCGCGCTCCGCGGTCACGCTTCGCCTGATTCCCAATCCCGACCGGAACCGGTTCTACAACGTCGAGCTGGCCGACGATCCTCGCGGTCAGCGGCGCGACAAAGTCACCGAGCTGACGGTGACGAATCCCGCCACCGGTCAGAGCACGACGACGATCACCAAGGAATCGCGCTTCGAGCGCGGCTTCCTCGTCTCCGCGCAGGCCGGTTGGGCGCTGCAGCCGCTGACCGTCCGCGTCGGCTTGTTCGATTCGACCGGAGGAGGCGCGCTCGACTACCGGCTCAACAACCGCATCCGCGTCACCGGCGAGGCTTTCGACTTCGGCAAGCGGCGAGATCCGAACCCGCACGTCCGCCTGTACGGCGAGTACGTCTTCCGACAGGAGAAGCCGAACACGCCGTTGCTCTTCATCAGCAGCGGCGTCGACAATGTTCTGAACAACACGGCGTTTACCTTCGGCGGCGGCATCCGCTGGCGGGATGATGACTTGAAGTACTTGTTGGGCAGCGTGCCCGTAGGTCGATGATTCGCACGGTGCTGCTGTTCGGCGGCAGAAGCGCCGAGCACGAAGTCTCCATCCTTTCCGCGCGTTCGGTGGCCAACGCGGCGCCGAAGCAGCGCATCGAGCCGATCGCCATCTGCATCGCCAAGGATGGCCGGTTCATCGCTCCCGAGCGCAGCGCGAAGATCCTCGACGGCAGCGAGAAGAGCGGCTTCGGCGACGAGCAGTTCTCGTTCGAGACCTGGGTGCGCTCCACGAAGCCGGACATCGTGTTTCCCCTGATTCACGGCACAGGCGGCGAGGATGGGACGGTGCAAGGCTACCTGGAGACGATCGGAGTTCCCTACGTCGGTGCCGGCGTCGCCGCCTCGGCCATCGGCATGGACAAGGCGCACATGAAGCACGCCTTCGCCGCGATGAAGCTCCCGATGGTGGAGTACGTCCAGGTGCTGGAAACCGATTGGAAGAATGAACGCGATCGGATCGTGCGCGCGATCAACAACGCGCTGCGCCTTCCCTACTTCGTCAAGCCGGCCAACAGCGGCTCCTCGGTGGGCGTAACCAAAGTGAAGACCGACGGCGATCTCGGCGCGGCGATCGAGAAAGCCTTTCGCTTCGATGAAAAGGCGCTGGTGGAGCGCGGAGTCGACGCGCGGGAAATTGAGGTCTCCGTGCTGGGCAACGAGGAGCCGGAGGCTTCCGTCCCCGGCGAAATCATCGCCGGCCGCGAGTTCTACGACTACGAAGACAAATACATCGAGAACAAATCGCAGCTGGTCATCCCGGCCAAGCTGCCCAAGGAAAAGATCGAAGAGTTCCGGCGCTTCGCCATCGCGGCGTTCAAGGCGATCGGCGCGGCGGGCTACGCCCGGGTCGACTTTTTCCTCGAACGCGGGACGAGCCGGGTTTTCGTCAACGAGATCAACACCATCCCGGGATTCACCAACATCTCGATGTATCCGAAACTGTGGGAGGCGACGGAGATCAAGTACTCGCACCTCATCGAGAAGCTGATCGATCTCGGCCTGCAACGCTGGCGGGCCCGCGAAGCGCGGCGGGACAGCGCCATGAAGTGGTTTGAGGAAGTGAAGGCGCTGACGTGATCTGGAGTGCGGCGGCCATGCCGCCGCTCTGAACATGTGGCCACTCCGCATCATCCTCGCTCGCCTCCGCCCGTTCAACGGCGCGGCCGCAATCAAGCTCTCGATCACCGCGGCGCTCCTCGCTCTCTTTCTGTACGGCGATTTCGCGCTGTTTCGGCGGCTGTTCCGAGGAATCGCGCAAATCGAGGCGGCCACGCCGTTCTTTGCCCTCGGCCTCTTGCGCAACGTTCTCGCCCTGGCCTTCGTCGCCGCGGTGGCCATCCTCTTCTCCTCAGCGATGACCGTGGCCATCGGAGCGTTCTTCACGGATCTCGATCTGGAGACGTACCACGCCGCGCCGATCTCCAAGGCCAGGATCGTGGCCACGCGCTGGGGAAAGACATTCTCCCAGAGCGCCACGATCATCCTCGTCTTCACAATCCCTATCTTCATCGCGTTCGCCCGGCAGTATCAGCTCGCCCCGCGCTTCTATGCCGAAGCGCTCCTCAATCTGGCGCTGCTCCTGACCTTGCCGGTGACGCTCGGCAGTCTGGTCATCATCGCTCTGGTTCGATATTTCCCCGTACAGCGCGTCCATCAGATCGTGGCCTCGATCGCCATGCTGGTGCTCACGGTCGCCGTGATCGGCTTCCGCATGAGTAAACCGGAACGTTTCTTCATGCCGATCAGCACTGACGACCTCGCGCGCGTACTGCAGACGATCGAGCTGCCGTCGATCGAGCGATATCCGGGCACGGCGCTGGCCGATCTGATGGTGGCGCGCGCCGAGGGGCGTCCCTCCGCGCCCGTGTCGATGCGCATCGCCATCCCCGCGGTGGCGCTCTTCGTCGCGTTTCTGGCGATCACGACGCGGATTTACTTTCGCGCCTTCGTCCGCGCGCGGGAGAGCATGGCCCCGGCGGCGTTGGGCGCGAGCGCCTTTGCGCGAATCTCCGACCGTCTACTGGCGAGAGTCGACGCGCCGATGCGGGCCATGCTGTCGAAAGAGATCCGCACGCTCTCGCGCGATGTCGCGCAGTGGTCGCAGCTTGGCCGCGCTGATGTTCATCTATCTCTACAACATCCGCATGCTGCCTCTGGGCGGCGACGCGCGCGCCACGATCGTCTCCTACGCCAACCTCGGCATGGCCGGCTTCATCATCGCCGCGATCTGCCTGCGGTTCGCGTATCCATCGATCTCGTCGGAGGGGAAAGCGTTCTGGATGCTGCAGAGCGCGCCGATCTCCTATCGCCGTCTTCTCGCCTCAAAGGTGCTGGTCTACACGATTCCGCTCACGGCGCTGGCGCTGATCCTCACGGCATTCGCCAACGTGTTGTTGAACGCCACCGCTGCGGTTTGGGTTTTCACCCTGATCGGCGGTTCGCTCCTGGCCGTGACCCTGGTCAGCCTGGGGGTAGGAATGGGCGCGCTCGCCCCGAATTTCAACGCCGAGAACCCCCTGCAGGTGGGGCTGTCCCTCGGCGGTTTCGGCTACATGGCCGCCGCGCTGGCGTACGTCGCCGCGGTCATGATGCTGATGGCCCGGCCGATCGTGCAGTACATGTTCTGGCGGGTGTTCGGCGTGGAAACGGAATTCGTGGTGGCCGCGGTGCCCGTCCTCTTCGCGGTCGTGCTGTCACTGGCATTGATTGTCCTGCCCCTGTTGATCGCTGAGAAACGTCTCGCGGCGCTCAGCGAAAGTCGATAGAATCGGCGGCGTCCAACGTAATTCGTATCGAGAAGGAGATCGCATGAGCTCTGTGCCTGGTGGTTCCTACACGCCGCCGCCTCCCCCAGTCGGCGGAACGAGCGGCAGCTCGGACCGCACCCTGATGGTCGTGCTGGCGTACATCTGGATCCTCGGCCTGATTCCGCTGCTGGTGAAGAAGGACGACCGCGAGGTTCAGTGGCACGCCAAGAACGGTCTCGTCCTGTTCGGCGCCGAGATCGTCGTCTGGATCGTTCTGGGCGCTGTCGGTTTCGCCATGCGAAACATGATGGGAATGAGCTGCGGTCTCGGCATCGTCGAGTGCGTCATCTGGCTGGCGTTCCTCGCCCTCCGCATCATGTGCATCGTGAAGGGCGTCGGCGGACAGCGCTTCCGCATTCCGTTTGTGACTGACTTGGCTGAAAAGTGGGCGTAGGAGACAACTATGACAAACGTACCTCCTCCGACTCCCGGTAAGGGCGGCGAGCTCGTTTATCCGCAACAGCCGCCGAAAGATCCGATTCTGATTCTCGTGCTCAACCTGCTCGTCGCCGGCTGCCTCGGCTACTTCATGATCGGACAGAAAATGAAGGGAATCGTCTCCCTGATTGCCGTACTCGTCCTGGCGATTCCCACCTGCGGCGCAGGATCACTGCTCGTCTCCGTGGCGGCAGCGATCGACGGCTACATGCAGGCGCAGCAGCTTCAGGCCGGACATCCCGTCGCGCAGTGGACGTTCTTTAACGATCACCGATAGCGTTACTGCCGGCCGGCGATGAACATCGGTGCCGATACCAGATCGGTTGTATGTCCGACCTTTCGACGAAGGATCGAGGTCGGGCTCTCCTTCACCGACACAATTTCGATCGATGAGAAAACCTCCGCTCCCTCGGCCGGCACGTCGAACATCTTGTATGCCTCAGCATGCTTGAGAAGTTTGACGACGACCTTCTGGTAATACAAATTCACAGTTGCAGTTGCCTTCGCGTACTTCGCACCATCACGACGCGCCTTTCTGATTGCAGAACGGCTGTCTTTCGCGCGGAAAAGAACGACACGCTCCTCAATGGCAGCTACGCCTGGACGGTGATGCCGATCCGGATTTCGAGGTCTGCCCACGGGTTTGCTGCGATAGAAAGTCTTGACTGCAAACCAAGCCATGTTCACCTCGGATGCCCTTGAGTGGGTGTTAGCGCGCGCGAGTAGAATCCTCTACTCGCTATTTCTTGGAGTGATTCCGAGACAAGGTTAGAGCGCCCCTCCCTTTCGCAATCTCTCGCCATTTTCGCGGTTCAGTTCACGGCTGCCGCCTCGCACGAAGTTTCCGAACCGCAAAGCGAACAGCAACATACGCAATGACGATTGGGGCGGCTCCGAGAATAATTTGGGCCAGCGGCCAATCGTCCACGATGGAACCGTATGACATCTCGAGCATCTGGATGGGATTTGTCGCCCTATCGACCAGCAGCGTTGCGCCAAGGAGAACCCCGACGCTGGCTAGCGCTACGAGGAAATTCAGGAGCAACTGGCGGCGTGTGTGACGGACAAGGCGAGATCGCGCGATCAATATGAGAAGGAAGCAGGCGGCAACCAACAGCGCCGCCATAGTGTCGATTGCCTCCCGCCCTACTTCGGTGGCGCGATGTACAGCCGCGGGTTGTTGGTGAACCGAATAAGGCATTCCAGCTAACGACGCATCCGCTCAGCCTCGCGCGACGCCGCTCACCACATCATGCCGAGCTGCAGCTTCGCGGCGTCGGACATCATGGTGCGATCCCACACCGGGTCGAAGACCACTTCCACCTCGGCGGTCTTCACGCCGGGGATGGCTTCGAGCTTGGTCTTCACGTCGTGCCCGAGGACGGGTCCCATTCCGCAGCCCGGCGCGGTGAGCGTCATCTTGATCTTGATGTTCGTTCCACCGCCCTCGGCCGGCTCGAGCTCGCACAGGTAGACCAGGCCGAGGTCGACGATGTTCACAGGAATCTCGGGGTCGTAGCAGGTCTTGAGCTGTTCCCACACCAGTTGCTCCAGCTTCTCTGGTGTCAACGCCGGCGCGTCCGCGGCCTGCGGGACGTTCTGCGGCGTCTTGCCGATGGCTTCGACTTCCTTGCCCGAGACACGGATCATCAATCCGCGGTCGGTGATCAGCGTGTAGGACCCGCCCAGCGACTGGGTGATGACACCGCTGGCGCCGGCGGGGACGAGAACTCGCTCGCCGCTGGGAATCGTCACCGCATCGGCGGTGCGACTGAACGTCACTTCTTCGCGCATGTTCATTCGGTGCTCACCACTTCTTCCTGTCCGTCCAGCGCGCTGTTGAGTGTATGCCAGGGCAGCGTGGCGCATTTCACCCGCGCCGGAAATTCGGACACTCCCGAGAACGCGGCCAGCCGTCCCAGTTCTGCCTCGCTGAGCCCGGCATTCTCGCCGGTAACAAGCTTGTGAAAGATGTCGAACATCCGCTGCGCCTCGGCGGTGCGCTTTCCCTTCACGGTCGAGGTCATCACCGACGCCGAGGCCTTGGAGATGGCGCAGCCGTTTCCGGTGAAGCTGACGTCGCGGATCTGATCGCCGTCCAGCGCGACAAAAACTTATAGCCCTCCACGCGACGCGTCGCGGCCGGCAGCTCCCGAAAATTTCGAGGGTTGCGGTTGTGATCGAGGATGACCTGCTGGTAGAGCTCGCGAAGATCAGGCATCAACGAAAGACCTCGACCACCTTGTGCAAACCGGCGACCAGCGCGTCGGCTTCTTCCCGCGTGTTGTAGAGGCCGAACGACGCGCGTCCCGTGGCTGGAACATTGAATCGCATCATCAGAGGCTGCGCGCAGTGGTGGCCGGTGCGCACGGCGATCCCTTCCTGATCGAGGATCGTCCCGATGTCGTGCGGGTGGACGCCCTCCAGCGTGAAGGAGATGACGCTCGCCTTTTCCGCAGCGGTTCCGAAGATGCGTAGCCCCTCGATCTCCTGGAGCCGGGCCGTAGCGTAAGTGAGCAGATCCTGCTCGTGCGCAGCGATGTTGGGCAGGCCGACCGACGAGACGTAGTCGAGCGCGGAGGCCATCCCGATCACGCCGGCGATGTTCGGTGTTCCCGCTTCGAATTTGTAGGGCAACGCATTGTAGGTCGTCTTCTCGAAGCTGACGGAGAGGATCATGTCGCCACCGCCCTGATACGGCGGCATGGCGTCGAACAGCGCCTCTTTCCCGTAGAGCACGCCGGCGCCGGTCGGCCCGTAGACCTTGTGCGCGGAGAACGCGTAGAAATCACAGTCCAGCTCGCGAACGTCAACGATCAGATGCGGAACACCCTGCGCGCCATCGATGAGGACGATCGAGCCATTGGCGTGGGCCATGGCAATCATCTTTCGGATGGGGTTGATGGTGCCGAGGGCGTTGGAGGCGTGGCCGAAGGCAACGATCTTCGTACGCTTCATCAACAGCTTGGCAAATTCGTCGAGAAGGAGCTCACCGGCATCGTTCACCGGAACGACGCGTAGTTTTGCGCCCTTCTCATCACACAGAAGCTGCCAGGGAACGATGTTCGAGTGATGCTCGATGGCGGAGATCAGCACTTCATCGCCGGCTTGGACGTTCTGCCTGCCCCACGAGCTGGCCACGAGGTTGATGCTCTCCGTCGTGCCGCGGGTGAAGACGATCTCTTTCTCGCTGCGGGCATTGATGAATCGCTTCACCGTGCCGCGCGCCTCTTCGTAGGCCGCGGTGGCCACCTCGCTCAGGTAATGCACGCCGCGATGCACGTTCGAGTTTTCCTCGGAGTAGTAGCGAACGATGCGATCGATCATCGCCTGCGGCTTCTGCGTCGTCGCCGCGTTGTCCAGGTAGACGAGCGGCTTGCCCCCGCGGACGGTGCGGTGAAGGATGGGGAAGTCTTTTCGAATACGCTCAACGTCGTATCGCGCGGTCCGTGGTCCGCGGTCCGTGGTCCGCGTCTCGATTGCCGTCATGGCGTCTCCCTCCGATCGGGGAGCCTTCCGGGCATCTGGCGAAAGATGGCGCGCCGGATCTGCTCGCGCACCGGCTCGACCTTCATCCGGTCGACGATCTCGCTGGCGAAGGCAGAGATGAGAAGGCTTCGCGCCTGCGCTTCACCGATTCCGCGAGCCCGCAGATAGAACAGCGCCTCCTCATCGAGCTGACCGATGGTCGAGCCGTGGCTGCACTTCACGTCATCGTTGAGGATCTCCAGCGTCGGCTTCGAGTCGATGATCGCGCTCTCGGACAACAACAGATTGCGATTCACCTGGCGCGAGTTGGTCTTCTGCGCGTCGGGGCGCACGATGATCGTTCCATCGAAGATTCCGCGCGAGCTCTCATCGAGGATGCCTTTGTACAGCTCCAGGCTGTCGCAATGCGGCTTGACGTGGTCGATGATGGTGTGATTGTCGACATGCTGCGAGCCGCTGACCACGAACAGTCCGTCGAGCGTCAGGCCGGCGCCTTCTCCAGCCAGCGCGGCGTTCACTTCGTTCCGCACGAGCGCCCCGCCGATGGCGATCGAACGCGCCGTCACGGTGCTGGACCGCTCCTGATGAATCTGCACCGTCCCGACATGGAACGCATCGGTCGACTCGCACTCGAACTTGTAGTGGTCGACCACCGCGCCCTCGCCGGCGACGATCTCTGTCACCGCGTTGGTGAAATAGGTTCCGCTGCCGACGAACGTCTCCGCGACCGTGATCTGACTGTTGCGGCCGACCACGATGAGATTGCGCGGATGGGCCATGATCGGTTCGTCGTGTCCGCCGCCGATGAAGAGCAGATGGATGAAGCCCTGCACGTGCGATCCGGGGGCGATCTCCACGTATGCGCCGTCCTGCATCAGCGCCGTGTTCAGTGCGGTCATCGAATGCTCCGCGTAGTCTGCGTAGCGGGAGAAATGCCGCTCGAAGTTCTCGCCCTTCATCGCCTCGGCAATCGGCATCACCCGCATCGTGGGATGCTCGCTGTTGGTGCACATGTCGGGAGCGAAGCGTCCGTTGACGAACACCAACTCGGCCAGCGCGCGTCCGCACAGGCTTGACCCGTGGGTGTCGCGCCGTCCGCGCGTGCGGCCGTCGAGGCGGAAATCGACGCGGGCCAGCGGAGCCAGGCTGGTGTACTTCCACTCCTCCAGCTTGGTAGTGGGAAGTCCAAGGGAGTGAAAGCGATCGGCAGCCTGCTCCCTTCGGAGACCGAGGACAGCGGCACGACGCTGCTGAGCCGGATGTCGCGTTCGACGGTTGTCGTCATCGCGCTGCCGCGACCTCCTGCTCGATCCACTCGTAGCCCTTCTGCTCCAACTCCAGAGCCAGCTCCTTGCCGCCGGACTTCTCGATGCGGCCATCGACCAGCACGTGCACGAAATCGGGCACGAGAAAGGTCAGCAGGCGCTGGTAATGCGTGATGACCACGACGGAGTGCCGCTCGCTGGCCAGCGTATTCACGCCGTTGGCCACGATCTTCAGCGCGTCGATGTCCAGCCCCGAGTCGGTCTCGTCCAGGATGGCGAGCTTCGGATCGAGCACCGCCATCTGGAAAATCTCGTTCCGCTTTTTCTCGCCGCCGGAGAATCCTTCGTTCACGCCGCGATTCATGAACGACTCGTCGAGATCGACGAGTTTCATCTTCTCGCGCGCCAACTGCAGGAACTCCATCGCGTCGAGCTCTTCGAGACCCTGCTGCTTTCGAACCGCGTTGAGGGCCGCCTTGAGGAAGTAGATGTTGTTGACGCCGGGAATCTCCACCGGATACTGCATGGCCAGGAAGATGCCTTCGCGCGCCCGATCCTCCGGCTTCATGGCCAGGAGATCCTTCCCTTCGTAAGTGACGCTTCCCGCCGTCACCTGGTAGCCCGGACGGCCGGCGAGCACGTTGGCCAACGTCGATTTGCCCGAGCCGTTGGGGCCCATGATGGCGTGCACTTCGCCGGGATTGACGTGCAGGTTGACGCCGCGAAGAATTTCTTTGCCGTCGATGCCGCCGTGCAGGTTCTTGATATCAAGCATGACTTTGGGTTGCTGGGTTACTCGGTTGCTTGGTTGCTGGGCGCCTGAGCAACCCGGAAACTCAGCAACCTAGCAACCTCTATCCAACACTCCCCTCCAACGAGACTCCCAGTAACTTCTGCGCCTCCACGGCGAACTCCATCGGCAGCTCGCGGAAGACTGTGCGGCAAAAGCCGTTGACGATCATCGACACGGCGTCCTCCGGCGAGATGCCGCGCTGCTGGCAGTAGAAGAGCTGGTCCTCGCCGATCTTCGACGTCGAAGCCTCATGCTCCATGACCGCGGTGGAGTTGCGCACCTCGATGTACGGGAACGTGTGCGCACCGCACTTGTCGCCGAGGAGCAGCGAGTCGCACTGCGAGTAATTCCGCGCCCCCTCGGCCGACTTCATGATCTTCACCGCGCCGCGATACGTGTTCTGTCCGTGTCCGGCGGAGATACCCTTCGAGACGATCGTCGAACGGGTGTTCTTTCCGATATGAATCATCTTCGTGCCGGTGTCGGCCTGCTGGTAGTTGTTGCACAGGGCCACCGAATAGAACTCGCCGATCGAGTTGTCGCCTTGCAGGATGCAGCTCGGATATTTCCAGGTGATGGCCGATCCCGTTTCCACCTGCGTCCAGGAAACCTTCGCGTTGGCGAACGCTTTTCCGCGCTTGGTCACGAAGTTGAAGATGCCGCCCCGTCCCTCTTTGTCGCCTGGATACCAGTTCTGAACTGTCGAGTACTTGATGGTCGCCCCCTCCAGCGAGACCAGCTCCACCACTGCGGCGTGAAGCTGATTCTCATCGCGCATGGGAGCCGTGCATCCCTCCAGATAGCTGACGTAGGCGCCTTCGTCGGCGATGATCAGCGTCCGCTCGAACTGTCCCGTTCCCGCGGTGTTGATGCGGAAGTACGTCGACAGCTCCATCGGACAGCGGACGCCTTTGGGGATGTAGCAGAACGAGCCGTCGGTGAAGACCGCCGAGTTGAGCGTGGCAAAGAAGTTGTCCGTGTACGGGACGACGCTGCCCAGATATTTCTTCACCAGCTCGGGGTGATTCTTCACCGCATCCGAAAACGAGCAGAAGATGATCCCCAGCTTGGCCAGCTCCGCCTGGAACGTCGTAGCCACAGAGACGCTATCGAAGACCGCGTCGACGGCCACGCCGCTCATCCGCTTCTGCTCTTCCAGCGAGATGCCCAGCTTCTCGAATGTGCGGCGCAGCTCGGGATCGACTTCGTCGAGCGAGTTGAGCGTCTTTTTCTGCTTGGGCGCCGAGTAGTAACGGATGGCCTGGTAGTCGATGGGAGGGTAGTGGACGTTCGGCCACGTCGGCTCTTTCATGGTGAACCAGTGGCGCAGCGCCTTGAGACGCCACTCCAGCATCCATTCCGGCTCGCCCTTCTTGGTGGAGATCAGCCGGACGATGTCTTCGTTCAGCCCCGGCGGAGCGGTATCCGCTTCGATGTCGGTGACGAAGCCGTACTTGTATTCCTGATTTGCGAGTTGCTCGATGGTTGTGCTCATTGCGTGCTCCCCGTGCTCCCCAACTGCGCCAACGCTCCCTTGTCGATCAGCGGCATCGGCACGGCGCCCCGAACCAGATCGCCGAGGGTGATTTGCTCGAATGCGGATTTAATGGCCCGGTTGATGCCGAACATGAAACGCCGCGAAGGGCACGCCACGCGAATCATGCACACGGCCTGTCCGTGCTCGTCGGTCGTCTCGCATTCCACCAGGTCCCACGGTCCCTCGAGCACATCGAGGAGCTGCCCGAGCGTCACCGTCTCCTGCTCGCCTTCGAATGAGTAACCGCCGCTGACGCCGCGATGCGACTGAATGACGCCGCCCTGATGCAACGTCTTGAGCACCTTGGTGATCATCGGAACCGGCAGGTGATAAAACAGGGCAATCTCGCGCGCGGACACGGTCTCACCGTGCTTACGCGCGAGGTACATTGCTGCCAGCAATCCATAGTCCGTGAGTCTCGATATTTTCAGCATCTGTCCTCGCGAGCGAA
>QHVS01000299.1 GCA_003223635.1 Acidobacteriota bacterium
GCTTCCTTCAATTCGATTCTCGACTCACAGGTGACCAGCTCCACTGCCGCCTCATTCGTGGCCAGCAACGCCGGCACCTATTACCACCGCGTGCGAGCGTTGCCGTCATGCGATCCGACGAAGAGTGGACCGCCGTCGGATGTGAAGGGCGTGAACATCATCACGGCGCAGTCGAACATCATCTTCACCGTTCAGCCGACGGCGGTGGTCACATCGCTTGGCGACAAGATCGAGGACCACCGCGGCACGTTCAGCCTGGAAAACATCGGCGCTACGAACGCCCAGATCATCCTGGGTCAGGCCGAGCTTCCTGGATCGAAGCCGTTCTTCAGCATCGCCGAGGGGGGAGCGTTCGTGACGCTGCAGCCGCGGACGCCGCGGACCTTCAACATTGTTTACAGCGGTCCGCCCAACAACGTGGCCGCCTCGTATCAGGGCGTGATTTTCGCCGTCGGCGTGACGCAGCAGCTCGCGGTGACGCCATACGCCTTCGTCAATCTCAAGGTGGGCGGTGGGCCGGCGGTCGCGCCGCAGTTCGTCATCGACGGCACTGCGAGTGACTACGCAGCGTTCCCCGCGTTCAGCGGCGACGATGATTCGAATCGCGCCGGCCGCGACATCGGCATCCGCAATCCGGGGACGACGCCGATGGAGCTCGGCGCGGAGATCGGACCGGACGTCTGGCTCATCCCCGAAAACGGATGGAACGGACAGCCGCTCGCAGCGGGAGCGATTCGCACTTTGAAGCTGTTCACTCGGCGTCCGTTCGCTCCGACCGGCTCTCCGCTTCCGCGTTACACCTACTTCACCGTGCGCACGAAAG
>QHVS01000300.1 GCA_003223635.1 Acidobacteriota bacterium
CTGACCGATCCGCTCATCCAGGTCTTCGGCGCCGCTGACGCGTCGGGACAGATCGAGGTCCGCGTTCCCCGCGAGCGCCTCGGACTCATCGCCGTCAGCGCGGCCACAGTTGTGCTGGGAGGTGGAACGACCTCGGTGATTCCTGTGGTGAGCCGCGGCGAAGGCGCGCGCGTGGGCTCGCCGCACGTGCTCTATCTGCCGGTCACGGGGCCGACATCGCTGACGATCGCGGAGACCACCGGCGCTGATCACGCCAGCGTGCGCGTCGTGACCAATCCTGGCGGCGCATCCCAGACCACGGATGTTCCGCGCTACGGGATGCGGCGATTGACATTCGACGCGCCGTCGCGAATCGATTTGATCGTCGACTCGGGCGGCGGGGCGGTGGTCGGCGTGGCCACTCTTACTGTCGGAAACAGCACGGCGACTGTTCTCAGCCGGCCGGTCAACGAACGCGTCCCTGGCGCCTCGCTGGCGCGAGCGTTGTGGAAGCGAATCGGACCCAACGACACGGTCAGCATCACCACGGTCGTGCCGGTGATCAGCAGCACTTCATCAACAGGAACCGCGCCGTCGTACAAGACCGCGCTCAGCCTGGTGTCACCTGCCGGCACGCCGGCCACATTCAATCTCTCGCTCTATCAGACAGGCGGCGGCGCGGCGCTCACTCAAACGGTGCAGGTACCGGCGAACTTGAGCGTCGTATTCAATGACGCGCTTCGCCAGGCATTCAACGTTACGACGCCTACTGACGGCAATCTGTTCGTGCAGGGTCCCCCCGGATCGAAGGTCTACGCCGTCCTGCAGACGGCGCCCCCGGGCGGCAGCTCTTCGCCGACGTCATTTGTTCCGCTGCCGACGACGCTGTCGGAGGCGGTGACGAGCGCGGCGTCGTCGGCGCAGAAGCCGCTGTTCTACGACGGACTGGAACAATCGGTCGATCCGGCGCGCGGAACGCGATGGATGCTGCTTCTCAATGAGCTGGGCGGCGCCTCCGGGTCCGTCAATGTGCGCTTGTACGAAGCGGGCAACCGCACCCGTCCGATCGCGGAGAAAGACTTCAGCGTTTCGGCGAACCAGCAACTGAAGCTCGATACAGTCTTCGGTGCCCTCGGGCTCGATGCGCCCGAACGCAAGAAGGATCGGACGAACGTGCAGGTGGTCGTCACCGCGACCGGCGGGACCGCGCGCGTCGCCGCCACCGCGGTGTCGATCGACAACAAGACCGGCGACACCAAGATGGTTTCCCTCGCGCCGAGCATCGGCTCCGGCAATCCGAACGTGACCTTCACGGCGCCTGTCATTCCGCAGAGTCCCCCGCCGCCGACGCGGCACCGCGGCGCGCGACACTGAGCGAATCCTCATGCGGCCATCCGTCGACGATCTCCTCCGCACGGATAGCCGAATCAAGATCTACAAGCTCATTGCTGTGTTCTTCGTCGTTGGGCCGCTCTTGCTTGTCGCGTTCGAGCATCCTCATGATTTCGTTCGTCAGTACATGCAGACGATGCTCTTCGCATTTTCATGGCCTCTTTTGACTCTGCTTGTGCTCTACGTCGTCCGGCGGCGGTTCCTGGTCCGGCTTGCCCAGGAGGGACGAGAGTGCAGGGGTATCGTGAAGAGTCTCGGCGGGCGGCCCTCCGCAAGAGTGGCGCAGATATCGGCCAGAATCGAGGGACAGGAGAGGCTGATCAACATCTATGTCCCTGCTCGAATGTGGCTCGCGGAAAACCGTGAGGTCAATCTCCTCGTCGATCCGATCAGCATGACGAAGGGTGTGATTCTCTCGGAAGTCGACGGGTGACTCTTTTCCTTGGCCTCCTCTTCGGCTCCGTTGGCGGCGTGTACCTCTTCCTCGCCCGGCGCGAGCACAGCATCGAGTACCTGATCTGCGGGTTCGTGCTGGTGATCTATCCGTATTTCTTATCGAATCCGCTGCTGATCATTCTCGTCGGCGTGGTTGTCGCCGCGTTTCCGATCGCTCGAGCGAAAGAGTGGATCTGAAGGACCGCCGCCAACTTGGCGGCGGGAGCGCCGCCAACTTGCCGGCGCTACTAACTGCGCGGGCTGGTAGCCCGCGCACCCGCCGGCTGGTAGCCGGCGATACTTGCTCCGACGATCAGCGTGGTGAGCGAGCCGATCACGGTGTACCACGGCCAGGCGATCGGCGTGGCGAAGCGAACGTAGAGCACGACGGCCAGCCCGACGGTCATCCCGCTGAGAGCCGCCGCCCGACCGCCGCGGCGGAGTGTGCCGAGGAGAAAGACGCCGAGGATGGGGCCATTGATGAGCGATGCGATGCCGAGCGCCGTGTTCAGCGCCGACTCGCTCTGATGCCTCACGCCAAGGCCCACCGCAATCTGCACGATGCCGGCGACGACGGTCGCGATGTGCGACACGCGCAGAAGATGGCGATCCGAAGCGGCGCGCACGACGGGCCGATAGAGATCCGCTACGAACGCGGCGGCGATCGAATTGAGCGACGAAGACATCGCCGCGGCGAAGATCGCCGCGACCACCAGGCCGGACAGGCCGGTGGGGAGGTGGCGGGTGATGAAATCGGGGAAGACCT
>QHVS01000301.1 GCA_003223635.1 Acidobacteriota bacterium
GAAGCCAGACGTTCCAGGTCGGCAATGGAGGCCAGACGTTGGCCCATCGATTCGAGAATGGCTCGGGAACGAGTCAGCTCGTCGACGGCGTCGTGGCGGTCAAAGATCGCCTCCCGCTGTTTCAGCGGACGGGTGATCCAGTTCCGCAGCGTGCGGGCGCCCATCGCCGATCGAGTGGCGTTCATCACCGACCACAGCGAGGCGCGCGGACGGCCAGTGTCGCGCGACTCCAGCACCTCGAGATTTGCCAGCGTTGCAGCATCGAGTTGCAGGTAGTCGGATTCATTGTCCAGACGAAGCGACCGCACGTGGTCGAGGCTCTTCTTGTGACTGGCCGCCGCATAGCGAAGCGCCGCGCCGGCGGCGCCGACCCGCAGATCGTCCGGCGCTTCCAGACCGAAGCCGCGGAGCGACTGCGTCCCGAAATGCCGCGACAGATACTCATGAGCGCCGGCGAATTCGAAGAGCGAGGGCTCGACCATCGTCGTCGGGATGTGCAACTCGATGGCAGTCTCGCGCGGGACGATCGCCTCACGGGGCACGAAACGCGCGATGTCGTCGTGCAACCGGGCATCATCCGCGCGAGCGTAGGACGTCACGAAGAAGTCGCCCGTCGAGACATCGAGGTAGGCCGCGCCGAGCGACTGACCGTTGAGAACCAGCGAAAGGAGATAGCAGCTTTCCCTCTCCACGATGAGGCTTTCGGTGGCCGTTCCAGGCGTATAGACGCGGACCACTTCGCGCTTGACGATCCCCTTTGCCTCCGCGGGATTCTCGACCTGATCGCACAGCGCGACGCGGAAGCCCTGCTTGATCAATTTGGCGATGTACGCCTCCGCGGCGTGGTACGGCACTCCGCACATCGGAGCCTCATGCTCCTGCCCCTTGCCCCGCGCGGTCAGGACGAGATCGAGGATGGGGGCGGCCTTCTCGGCGTCTTCATAGAACATCTCGTAGAAGTCGCCGAGGCGGTAGAAGAGGATGGCGTCGGGAACCTGACGCTTGATCTCGAAGTACTGCTCGAGCATCGGCGTGAGTTTGGGGGGGCGTGACACTGCGCGTCAGTTTACCGGCTTTCGAATGGTGATCAGCGATCCGTCGCGCGCGTCGAGCTCGACGACGACGGCATCGCGCAGCGCGCTGTGCGGCACGCGGTCGCAGAGCACCACCCACCGCCCCCGCGCCCCGCCCTCCCCCCGCCCGGCGTAGGCCACGTGGACGGCTTCGTAGGCGCGATAGCGAGCGTGATCGGCGCGGCGAAGGACGGCGACGGCGCGAACTGCAGCCTCATCGCTCAGGATCCGATCGTGCCGTCGCGACGGATCCTCGGCGCCGCGGACGGCGAAGAAGAGCGCGGCGCAGATCGCGATCCACAGCGGGTAGAGCAGCCAATAGCGCCGCCGCACGCGCGGTATCATAGCCGCCCCATGACCCGCGCCGAGATCGAGCGCAAGCTGCTCGACATCGTGAAAAACGAAAAGGACATCCCCGATGACAAGCTCTCACCGGGCACCGCGCTCGCCGATGCCGGCATCGACTCCCTCGACGCGCTGAGCATCCTCTTCGCGATCGAGGAGCAGTTCCACATCTCGATTCCGGATGACAAGGCACGGGGCATCAAGACCTTTGCCGATATGGTTACTGCGGTCGAGGAGCTGCTTCCGGCGCGCCAGTGAACAAAAATGCAGAATGCAGAGTGCAGAATGCAGAAATGAGGCGTACAGGTTTCTGCATTCTGCATTTTGCATTCTGCATTCATGCGTCGCGTTGCCATCACCGGACTCGGAATCATTTCGCCCTTCGGACGCGGCTGCGCCGCGGCGCTGGACGCGCTGCGCGGTGCGCGCAGCGGCGTGCGCCGCATCGAGAGCATCGACACCTCAGAGCTGTACTGCCGGATCGCCGGCGAGGTGCCGCTGCCGGCGCACGAGGGGATGTTTCGCGGATTCGATCGCTTCAGCCGCTTTGCTCTGATCGCGGCGGAGGAAGCGGCAGCGCAGGCGAATCTCCGCGAGTCGGGCGTTGACCCCCACCGCCTCGGCGCGCTGATTGGCACGGGCCTCGGCGGATGCGAGACACTCGATGCCGGATATCGCCGCGTCTACAAGGAAGGGCAGTTGCGCGTGCCGCCGACCATGATCGCCTGGTCGATGTACAACGCCGCGGCCAGCGCTGTGTCGACGCATTTCGGAGCGAAGGGTCCGGCCTACGCCGTCGTCTCCGCCTGCGCTTCCAGTGCACATGCAATTGGGCAGGCCTTTCACGCCGTTCGCGGCGGTCAGGCGGATGTCATCCTGGCCGGCGGATCCGATGCACCTCTGACCTTCGGAACGATTCGGGCCTGGGAGTCGATGCGCGTCCTGGCCATCGACAACGAACATCCGGAGGCAGCATGCCGGCCCTTCAGCGTCGATCGACAGGGACTGGTGCTCGCGGAAGGGGCCGCGGTGCTCGTTCTGGAGGAGTGGGAGCGTGCGGCGCGCCGCGGGCAGGCGATCGTCGGCGAGGTCCTCGGCTTCGGAATCACCAGCGATGCCGGTCACGTCACCGATCCATCAGCCGATGGAGCGGCGCGAGCGATGGCCATGGCCCTACGCGACGCGTCGGTCGCGCCGACGGACATCGGATACATCAATGCGCACGGGACAGCTACACGGGCGAACGATGCGACCGAAACGGCGGCGATCAAGCAGGTCTTCGGCGATGCAGCGTTCCGCATCCCGGTGAGCTCGACGAAATCGATGCACGGCCATGCCATGGGTGCGAGCGGCGCGATCGAGATCGCCGCTTCGCTGCTGGCGATCAACGAGGGCTTCGTGCCGCCGACGATCAATCTGCACCATGCGGATCCGGCGTGCGATCTCGACTACGTGCCGAACGCGCCGCGCGAGGCGCGCATCTCGCTGTTTCTCTCAAATTCTTTCGGTTTCGGTGGTATGAATGGCGTGGTCGCCGTGCGCAGCCTGCATGGCCTCTGATTTGCTAAACTCGCTTGCCGTCGCACGTTGGAGGCTGTACTTGATTGTCGAGAAGAAGCACACTGAGAATTTCACCGTCCTCTACGTGGAAGGCCTCATCAAACTCGGTGAAAGCGCCGAATTCTTCTCCTCAGCGCTGGAGAACGTGCTGAAGAACGAAAGCACCAACGTGATCGTCGATTTCACGAAGATCGATTACATCGACTCCACCGGCATCGGTGAGCTGGTCGGCTACCTCGGTAAGTTCACTACTCAGAACCGAAAGCTCATCCTGGTCAACCCCTCTGAGCGGATCAAGAAGCTCCTCAAGCTGGCTAAGCTCGACGCCGTGTTCAAGATCTACGGCACGGAAGAGGAAGCGATCGCCGCGGAGAGCACGGGCGTTCCGAGTTAGTTACTGCGTCGCCGGTTAACGAGGAATGTTGAATGTTGAAAGGCATTGAACATTCAACATTCAACATTCAACATTCCACCTTTAACCTGCTAGCCTTGCGCCCGCAGCAATGCGTCCGCTAGCCAACGTCTATCGCGGCGAGTACGTCGAGTCATTCCACAGCGGATCGATCGCCGTGGTCGACTCAGCCGGCCGGCTGCTCGCGTTCGCCGGCGATCCGGCCAGCGTCACCTGCATTCGCTCCGCGGCCAAGCCGTTCCAGGCCATCCCTCTTCTGGAGTACGGCGCGATCGACGAATACGAGCTGACGGGCGAAGAGATCGCCCTGACCTGCGCGTCGCACGGCGGCGAGCCGCTGCACGTCTCCACGGCGGCGGCCCTTCTGCGGAAAGGCGACTTCGACGAGGAGGATCTCCTCTGCGGCGCGCATCCACCGTACGATGAGAAGGCGGCAGCGGAGCTGCGCGCGTCGGGAGAGGCGCCCTCGCCCCTCCATAATAATTGCTCCGGCAAGCACGCCGGCATGCT
>QHVS01000262.1 GCA_003223635.1 Acidobacteriota bacterium
GAGCGCACGCTCTCCGAGACGTTCTTCTTCGATTTCAACCAGGCCACCTGCTCCGGCGTGAGCCACACGTTTACTTTTTCCGTTTTTCGCTCGGCCATCGATCCTCCGCTGGCGGACTGTATGCTAAGACCACGATGCGCATCCGCTTCATCTGCATCCATGGCCACTTCTACCAGCCGCCGCGGGAGAACCCCTGGCTGGAGGCAGTGGAGACGCAGGACACGGCCCACCCCTATCACGACTGGAACGAGCGGATCACTGCGGAGTGCTACGCGCCGAACGCCTCGTCGCGGATCCTCGACGCGCGCGATCGCATCATCAAGATCGTCAACAACTACGCCTCCATCAGCTTCAACTTCGGCCCAACGCTTCTGAGCTGGCTGGAGCAGCGCGAGCCGGAGACCTACGCCGCAATCCTCGACGCCGATCGCCTCAGCCGCGAGCGTTACGACGGACACGGCTCGGCCATCGCCCAGGTCTACAACCACATGATCCTGCCGCTGGCCAACGAGCGCGATAAACGGACGCAGGTGCGCTGGGGGATTCGGGACTTCGAGCGCCGCTTCGGACGAAAGCCGGAAGGAATGTGGCTGCCGGAGACGGCGGTGGATGTCGCGTCGCTCGAGGCGCTGGCCGCCGAGGGAATCGCGTTCACGATCCTGGAGCCGCGGCAGGCGAAGCGATGGCGGCACAGCAGCAGCAAGGAATGGATCGACGCGGGCGAGACGCTCGATCCCACCCTCCCCTATCGCTGCCCGCTGCCGTCGGGACGCTCCATCAACATCTTTTTCTACGACGGACCGATCGCCCGCGCGGTGGCGTTCGAAAATCTTCTGGCTCGCGGCGAGAATCTGGCTCACCGGCTCCTCAGCGCATTCAGCGAATCGCGCGGTCATCCGCAGCTCGTCAACATCGCCACCGACGGCGAGACCTACGGTCACCATCATCCACACGGCGACATGGCCCTGGCGTATGCGCTCGACTATCTCAACGAGCACAAGCTGGTGCGCACGGCGAACTACGGACAATTCCAGGCCGAGAATCCGCCGGTGCATGAAGTGGAGATCATTCCCAAGACGTCGTGGAGCTGCGGCCACAACCTGGGGCGTTGGGAACGCGACTGCGGCTGCAGCGCCGGCGGCGGCACCGGCTGGAATCAGCAATGGCGCGCGCCGCTGCGCAAGGCGCTCGACTGGCTGCGCGATGAATGCATCTCCATTTTTGAAACCAACGCCGCGCCTCTGCTGCGCGATCCGTGGGCCGCGCGCGACGCGTACATCGACGTCGTCCTCGATCGCACGGACGACAACCTACAGAAATTCGTTTCTCAGTGGGGCGCCGGCGCCCCCGCCGGCGCTCTCGAATTGCTGGAGATGCAGCGCAACGCCATGCTCATGTACACGAGCTGCGGCTGGTTCTTCAACGACATCTCCGGCATCGAATCCGTGCAGGTGCTGCATTACGCCGGCCGGGTGATCCAGCTGGCTGAGAAAGTCTCAGGGCGCGGTCTGGAGCTGGAGTTTCTCGAGCGCTTGACGAATGCACGCAGCAATGTGCCGGAGCGAGGCGACGGACGTCAGATCTTTGAACGCGACGTCAAGCCGACGCGCGTCGATCTTCGCCGCGTCGCCGCGCACTACGCGGTGGCCTCGCTCTTCGACAACTTCGCCACCGAGGACAGTGTGTATTGCTATCGAGTGCGGCAGGAGGACTACGACACCTTCCGCGCCGGCCGGGCCCGCATGGCCATCGGATCGATCACTGTCACATCGCTCATCACCCGCGAAGAAGCCGCCTTCGAATTCGCCGTCATTCACCTCGGCGAGACCGAGCTGACCGGCGGCGTCCGCCCGGCCACCAGCGCCGCCGAACAGTACGCCGCAATGAAAAAGAAACTGAGCGACAACCTGAGCACCGACGGGGTGTCATCGGTCATACGGGTGCTGGATGAGCATTTCGCGGAGCCGCTGCTGTCGATCCGCGCGCTCTTTCGCGACGAGCAGCGCCGCATCCTCAATCTGCTTTGCAACACCACGCTTCAGGAAGCGGAGAGCGCGTTCCGGCAACTCCACGAGCGCTACGACCCGCTCATGCGCTTCCACGCCGCCCTCGGCGTCCCGCTTCCCAAGGTCCTGCGCACCGCCGCGGAGTTCGACGTCAACATGCAGCTTCGACGTCTGTTGGAAGAGGACGAGCCGCCACTCTCGGACATCGAGGTGCTGGTGCGCGAGTCTCGCAGCGACCGCGTCGCTCTCGATGAGACGACGCGCATGGCTCTCGAGCGAGCGACGGAACGCGCGGCCAAGGCGTTCGGCGCGAAACCTGACGATCTCGAGCTCCTCGATCGCTGGGAGACCATCGTCTCGCTCATTCGCGAGGCGCAGGTGAGCGTCGATCTGCGCGTCCCGCAGAACGAGTATTACAAGATGAAAAAGCTCGTCCGTCCGGTGATCGCGGCCAACGCGGGGAACGGATCGCCGGCCGCTACCAAATGGCTGCAGCGCTTCGACGCCCTCGGCGAGAAACTGACCATCAGCCCGGAGGCCCACGGATGACTCGCGCTGCCGGCGTGCTGCTCCATCCGACATCGCTGCCGGGCCGCTACGGCATCGGCGATTTCGGCGACGAGCTGATCGCCTTCCTCGACTGGGCCAGGAGCGCCGGGCTGCGCATCTGGCAGATCCTCCCGCTCAATCCGCCGGGCTACGGCAACTCTCCGTATGGTTGTCACTCTTCGTATGCCGGAAACGCGCTGCTCATCTCGCCGCAGCATCTGCTGAAGGATGGGCTGCTCCCGGAGCATGCGGCAGATGAGGCGCCGACGTTCGCCGACGATTCCGTCGATTTCGATCGCGTCGCGCCGTTCAAATGGAATCTGCTCCGCCAGGCGTGGCGCCATTTCAATTCCCGCAGACGCGCCGATCATCGTCACGAACTGGAGCGGTTCGAAGCGGACAACCTGTGGCTCGATGACTGGGCCTTGTACGCGTCGTTGAAAGAGCAGTCCGGCGGGGTGCCATGGTCCGAGTGGCCGCCCGACCTGGCCTTTCGTGAGCCGTCAGCCGTGGCGAAGGCAAAGCGCGAGCTTGATGAGGAGATTCGCTTCCAGAAATTCATCCAGCTTCTCTTTTTCAAGCAATGGGCGACCGTGCGCCAGG
>QHVS01000273.1 GCA_003223635.1 Acidobacteriota bacterium
AGATCGTCGCTGCCATCGAGGCGCAGCCCGATGACGTCATCGTGGAGATCGGACCGGGCGAGGGCGTTCTCACGGAGAAACTGGCCACCCTCGGCAACGAGCTGACTGCTATCGAGATCGATCCCGATCTCTCTTCGAGCCTGCAGCAACGTTTCGGCAACATCGTCGTCAACGCCGACGCGCTCACCGCCCCCCTTCCCGCCCGCCCGTTTCGCGCGGTGGGCAATCTGCCCTACAACGTCGGGACGCNNNNGTGGCGGATCCGAACGTTCGTCGCGCGGTCTTCATGCTGCAGAAGGAAGTGGCCGATCGGCTCGTGGCAAAACCTGGCGATGAGGCCTACGGTTTTCTTTCGCTGTACACGCGGCTCTACGCGCGGGCGCGGATTCTGATGACGCTCGATCCGCGCTCGTTTTTTCCGCCGCCCAAAGTGCGGAGCGCGGTGGTGGTGCTCGATCCCGATCGCAAGCCGTTCGCTTCAGCGGAGATGATCGAACTGCTCAGCGTCTCGTTCAGGATGCGGCGCAAGAAGCTGATCAACAATCTGATCGGCTTTCGGGAGCTGACGCGGACTCAGGCGATCGAAGCCATGCGGCGGGCGAACATCGATGAGGGAGTGCGGGCGGAAGCGCTGTCGTTGGACGATTTCGCGCGTGTTCATTTCGCGCTCGTCGATCCCGCCTCGTAACGCCACGGCGACCGTTGCTCATCCGTATCAGTCGCCGGGCTTCAAGTCTTTGCATGCCGCGAGGAAATCGCGTTCACGGCCTCTGCGCAGCGCGAAGGTGACCGGCGCACGCCGTTCGGGTTCCGGCGCCGGATCCATAACAGTGTTGCCGGCGCTGTCGGTCACGATTCGGATATCTCTCCGCGGCGGGTCGGTGATCCACTCCCCTGCCAGTCGCAGCGTGTCCCCGCCTAACCAGGCGCCCTTCAATTCATAGATCTTCCATCCGTACGCGCGATCCTCGACTTTTCTCATATCGATTCGAAAGTTCCTCCCGCTGCGATTGCTCACATCTCCGTAGAACGTGTAGTTCTGAATGACGCTGGGTGCGATGCACACTCGCACGATCCCTTGCACGTCGCAGTTGCGAAGACATCCGCCCTCGTCCGCACCCCAGATCAGTCCCTCGATCTTGACGTAGATCGGCTTCGCTTGACCCGGCGGCCGCGCGGTCTCACCGTACCATCGGCCGGTGAGCGTCGGAGCGCCGGTCAGCGATCGCCCCCACGGGGTGAACGCTGCTTGCAGCAGGATGATGATCACGAAGATCACCAGGAGAATGCCGACGAGCCAACCAGCCGAGCGAATACAACCCGATTTCCACTTCGGGTCGAACACTGCGCGCGGCCCACCGGTGATATAGCGAACGATGATCCCCAATGTGCCCGGCGATTCTCTGTTCACGTGACGAGAATAACCCGGGCTTCCCTCCTTCAGGACATGAGGGTGTGCGAGCGGAGGAGTTTTGGTTGGATGATTTCGCGCGTGTTCATTTCGCGCTCGTCGATCCCGCCTCGTAACGCCACGGCGTCATTCCGGAAGCGCCTTCTGCGAATCGCGTGTCGACGTACTCCTCGAACGAGATGTCGTGATCGAGCACGCCGGTCTCCCGCATCAGCCGGACGATCAGCTCGAAGTCGCGGCGGCGAGGTGAGAGCGGCTCGTACATCACGCGATCGATCGGCTTGGTCAACGCCCACCGCAGCAGCGCCGGATTCTGGCGGTAGTAATAGCGCCCAACGAAATCTGCGGCGTGCACGCGATGCGCCTGCCTCCGCGCCCCATCCTCCAGCCACAGACCCGATCGGGCGATGCCGTCGACCAGCATCTGAACCGCTTCCGGGCGATGCTCGATGACGTCCTGGCGCACGACCAGCACGCATGAGATGTAGTCGGGCCAATACTGCCGCGCGTGAAAGAGCACGCGGCCGAAGCCGGCCATCTCCGCCTGCGACGGAAAGGGCTCGCCCATCGAGAACGCATCGATCGCCCCAGCGGCCAGCGCGCCGGCGACGTCAGGCGGCGCCATCTCCACCATGTGCAGCGCCCGCGCGTCCATGCCGTTGTCGTGCGCCGCCTTGAAGAGAATGAGGCGCTCGTCGGAGAAGCGGCTGGGGATGGCCACCATGCGGCCACGCAGGTCGGCGAATGTCTTCACCGGTCCGTCCTTGCGCACCACGACGGCACTGCCGTAGCGATGTCCGAGGTAGACGATCTTCACCGGGACGCCCTGGGCCCGCAGGGCGATGGCCATCGGTGCGACCATGAACGCCGCCTGCATCTTGTTGGACATCAGCGCCTCTTTGATTTCCGGGAATCCCTGGAAGAGGCGCGGCACGAAAAGCTGTCCGGACTGCGAGTAGGCGGAGATGTAGTCGGTCACCGGGCAGGCCAGATGTCACGTCACCGGGATGTAGGCGACATTCAGCTTGCGTTTGTCGAGCGGCAGCCGGTCGTTCATGATCACGGACCAGTTGACGTTCAGCGCCATGTGCGCGGCGGTCACCGCGCTGACCCAGGCCACAAGGCCGAAGAGCAATTTCCGCATGCTGTCACCTCCTTTCGTTGCGAACGGTGTAACGGTTAACGGTGTAACGGGGGCAGAGCCTTTGGCACCGTTACACCGTTATACCGTTAACCGTTATACCTACCTCATCTCCTCTCACTAGCCCACGACTCTGCTCGACGCAAGATCATGTCGAGAATGAGACCTAGCACGCCGATGATCAGCATGCCGGCGACGACGAGATCGTATCGTTTGCCGGCGTTGCGCGCGTCGATGATCAGGTAGCCCAGGCCGGAGTCGACGGCGATCATCTCCGAGGCGACGAGGACGACCCAGGCCACACCGAAGGCGACGCGCAACCCGATGGCGATGCGCGGAAGCACCGCCGGGACTACCACGCGGGCCATGAGCTGCGGGGCGGTCAATCCGAAATTCTTGCCGGCCTGAAGAAACATCGGCGGCACGGTGCGCACGCCGTGCGTCGCAGCGACGACGATGGGAAAGAACGACGCCAGAAAGATGAGAAAGATCGGCGCGACGTTGCTCACGCCGAACCAGATCACCGCAAGGGGCATCCAGGCCAGGGGCGAGATCGGCCGCAAGATCTGGATGAGCGGATTCACCGCGCGTCCGGCATCCGGATACCACCCCAGAAGGATGCCCAGCGGCACGCCGAGAAGGACGGCGAGCGTGTAGCCGCAGGCGACGCGGGCCAGCGAGTCACCGATGTAGCGCCATAACAGACTCTGATCGGCGAGCTGGCCGATGGCTTGGGCCACGTCGATCGGTGAGGGAAAAATCTTGGTGCCGGAAAAGCGGACCGCGGCGTGCCAGAGGATCACGGCGATGATCCCGACGAGTAGCGGCAGTCCGCCTCGATCGAATGCAGAATGCAGAATGCAGAATGCAGAACGTCGCCGCTCTGAAATTTCTGCATTCTGCATTCTGGGTTCTGCATTCATATTTTGTGTGCCAGTCCGATCTCGGCAAAGATCGAATCCCGCAGTTGAATGTATCGCGGTGCGGATAGGTCTCGCGGGTGCGGGATGTCGATGTCTACGATGCGCCGGATGTGCGCCGGGCGCGCGGTCAGGACGACCACGCGGTCGGCCAGTTGCACCGACTCCTCGATGTCGTGCGTGACGAA
>QHVS01000274.1 GCA_003223635.1 Acidobacteriota bacterium
CGTGTTCAGCGACCCTCAAGGGGCAATGTTCTCGGTGATCAAATTACTGCAGAGGTCTTAGTGGTGCCGGGCGCAGGCCCGGCCTCCACATCGACGTAGAAACTACTTCTTCCTCGTGTAATCGATTTGCATCATCTTGTACATCGTTCCGTCGGGCGCGGGGCCCCACATCTCCATCATGTGGTGATCGGCGTCCACGACGGTGACCTTCTCCTTCATCGGAGCCGACTTGCCGGTCATCGGATCATCGACGGTCGAGGTGAACTCGTACGTGTTCGCTGCGCTGCTGGTCGTGCCGTTGGAGATCATCACCGAGGTCGACATGTTGTCCATCCAGGTGCCCATGTACTGCTTCTTGATGTTGTCGTACCCGGTGTATCCGATCCCGTTGAATGGCATATTCATGAAGTTGCCCGAGTAACGCTGTTCGAGCCAGCGGCCATCGAGCACCCAGCGGTTCTCCGACGTCCCTGAGGACACCTGCGGTGGAGCACCGGGCTGCATCCACATCGTGACCTTGGTGTCCCACGTGCCGACCATCGACCCCAGCCGCTTGTGGGCATCGCCGGGTGTGCCCGCCTTCATCATCGCTTCCATTGCCGCCTTCTCTTCGGCCGACGGCTCCTTCTTCGGCTTGTCGTCCGCCCATATTGAGAGGGAACAGACAACGAGCGCAGCGGCTGCGAGAAAAACCTTGAGCTTCATAGCTCCTCCTTTTTTTATTGAACCGAAACCGGCGGATCATATCCCACAGGCGATTCAACGGGCCGCACGGCGCGGTGGATCCGGTCAAAGAACAGGAACAGGAGGGCGATGACGGGGAAGACGAGCCAGCTCGCCTCTACTCCGAGTGGGCCGCCGGTCAACCAGTTCGGACCGTGAAACGTCCCGCTGAAAAGCCGGGTGTCGATCGCGGTGCCGCCACGATTGCCGCTGTTCGGCGCCCCGAAGATGTAGAGCGCCGCGTAATCGAACAGCGCGTGAAATCCGACAGCGAACCAGATGGCTCGCGTCCGCATAACGGTGAAGGCCATGAACAGTCCGATGAGCGAGACGCTGAGCGCGTCGGCGAGATTCTCTGTCGGCCCCTTTCCGAAGTAATGGATCGCGCCAAAGATCGCCGACAGGACGATTGCTGCCGGCCAGAAGCCGATCGCCTCCCCGAGCGTGATGAGCCCTGCTCCGCGAAACGTCGCCTCCTCGGCCATTCCGAGGAGGAAGAACGTAATGAGCCAGCCGCTGGCGTAGATCGCCAGCCGCGTCCCGCTCATCATCAGATGTCCCGGCGAGAATCCGCCCAGCGCCGCGATCGCGCCGACGAGCACGCACACTGCGCCGAGGCCGAAGAGAGAGCCGAATAGCAGATGCTGTCCCGCGCGATTCGTCGCGTATCCCAGCGAGCCGAATCGCCGCCGGCCGATTCGCGCAACGATCCAAGTCGCGACCAGCGCGGCCACCGTCACGCAGCTCTCGAACCAGATGAACAGCGAGGGCCGCCACGACAGATCGCTCGTATCGACCACGTGCGCTTTCACCAGAACCAGCCAGGAGAAAAGCGGTTCGAATATTTGGGAGAGGGCCGCGAATGCGAAGAAAAGAAGGAATGCTTTGAGGCGGGGCTGCAACTCTTATCGGTCCGCCGCGGCGTGCGCTTCCTTGGCCACATGCCGCTCCAGGTACTCCGGATCCCAGGTCCGGCTGATGACGCAGGAGTTGATGCCGCCGACGCCCATGCTCAGCTTTCCACTGTAGCCGGTGCCGACGACTTCGTATCCGTCGTGCTGCACGAACTTCGGCGCATGCACCTTCACATCGGCGTGAAGCTCCCCCTCGGTGAGGGCCATCGGATAGAGCCGCCCTTTCGACATGCCGAGGTGCTGCGCGGTCAGCTCCCAGCCGCCGCCCACCGACATCCCATGCCCGAACGTCCCCTTCCGCGCGGTGAAAATCACATCGGGGTGCAGCAGCTCCAGCGAGTGCTGAATCTCGGTCGCGTCCCCCGGCGTAGCTGTGGCGTGCATGTCCCACGTAGTCACGTCTGTTGCCTGCACTTCTTCCATCGCCGCCTTGATGGCCAGTTGGGGACCGCCTTTCGACGGCGTGATGATGTGATGCGCGTCGGATGATGTCCCCACGCCGACGATCTCCAGCCCCACAGGCCGGAATCCCTTCTCCATCATGGCCGCGGCATCGCCCACGATCCAGATGCACGAGCCGCCGGCGACATGTGTTCCCTTCAGCGCGGTCATCGGCCGCGATACCTCCGCCGAAGCGGAAAGAACATTCGCGCCGTAAAAGGCGGAGATGATCATCGGATGGGGCGGCGGATCGGTCATGCCGACGACGACCGCGGTCGCTTCACCGAGGTTGATGGCATCGACAGCCATCTTCACGGCGACGCCGAAGGAGGCGCAGGCGGCGACCGGCGCAAACGCCGGTCCGACGATCTTGCCGATCATGGAGATCTGCGCGGCCGGCATGTTGGCAATGTTCCAGAGCAGATTGGGCGAGACGGAGGCCCACGGCTCGTCGGGGCAGCTCCACTTCTTGTTCAGCGCGCGGATCCTGTGGAGCTTCTGACGGATCGTGCTCAGCTTCGACGGACCCGAACCCGACGCTGCCGGCACCGCTTCTGCCTGGATGGCCGCCGCTTCGGCGAGGTACTGCTCGAGCGCATTGCTGCGGGCGGCCCAGAACTCTTCCCAGGCGTGCTTGGCATCGATCCACGCTTCGGATCCGACGGGAAACTGCTGCGGATCGCGCGGCGCCGCGGGATCGCGATTGCCGTCCAGGTGCGCGCGCAGCGCCGTGCAGCGCTCCGGCGCGGCCCAGAATTCGTACCATCGCCGCAGCGCGCGCTCGTGCTTCAGCGCTTCTTCATGAGTGACCGTGATCTCGCCCAGCCCGGTGCCGACATACACATGGCATTTCGTACCGAGGGACTGCAGATAGGTCTCCATTCCCGGATTCTGGGAAAGCGACTGCAGGAACGCGCCGATGGCGTACTGCACCATCGGCCCCATCTTGTCTTTGATCTGGGAGAACTTGGCGGGAGGGAAACGACCCTCGAACCACCCGTGATATGTTTCGAAATCGAATTCCGGGTAGCCGACGAGAAAATTCGACCGGCCGTAGCCGCGAAACGGAGACAGCCAAGTGTCGGAGCGTTCGAGGTTTTGCTCGAAGGCTTCGATGTTTGGCGACTTCGGCGCGACTAGGCCCCAGCCGAACACGCCGATGCGTTTGCGTTTGGTCATCGCCCGGCCGCATTGTAACCAATCCTGTCAGGGAAATTGCATGAGGCTGAGCGCGCTCATCCGATGAGAAAAACACTCTTC
>QHVS01000008.1 GCA_003223635.1 Acidobacteriota bacterium
CAGCACGTAGACCTCGGGGTGGGCCAGGAACCAGAAGAGGTGTTGCCACAGAAGCGGATTGCCGCCGCCGGCGATGGTGAGCACCTGCCCGCTCACCACGAGTCCGCTGGGCATGAAGAAGCTGGTGTGAGCGAGGCGGTCCATGAGCTGCAGCACGGCGGCCGCTTCGAGCGGCGGAAACGCGAGCAGGAGAAGGAATGAGGTGACGAGCTGCGCCCACACGAAGAATGGCAGGCGCATGAAGGTCAGCCCTTTCGCCCGCAACTGGATGATGGTGACGATGAAGTTCACCGATCCCAGTAACGATGACGTGATGAGGAAGACCATTCCGAACAGCCACCAGGTCTGCCCTTCTGTGGCGATGATCGACAGCGGCGCGTAGGAGGTCCAGCCGGAATTCGCCGTCCCGCCCGGAACGGCGAAGCTGGCCAGCATGATCACGCCGCCGACGAAGTAGCACCAGTAGCTGGTCATGTTGAGTTTGGGGAAGGCCATGTCGGGCGCGCCGATCTGCAGCGGCACGACGTAGTTTCCGAACGCGCCGACCGCGAGCGGAACGATGGCCAGAAAGACCATGATCGTTCCGTGCATCGCGCCGAGCTGGTTGTAGGCCTCCGGAAGCAGAATGCCGCCCGGAGCGCGCCCCTGGCCGAGGATTTTCATGAGCGAGAAGGCGTGGCCGGGCCAGCCGAGCTGCAGGCGCATCAGCAGCATCAGGCTGAAGCCGAACAGCAGGAAACAGAGCGCGGTGAAGCCGTATTGGATGCCGATCCACTTGTGATCGGTGGAGAAGACATAGCGGCGGATCCACGACTGCTGCGGATGCCCCGCCTCGTGTCCGCCCTCCTCCTCCTGTTTCATCACGCGCTCAGCTTCCTTCAGCGCGCGGTACGCCTCGTCGGCGTACATCCACTGCGTGCCTACGCGGATCTGTTTGCGTTGTGCCACGCTTCCCTCCGGCGTCTGGCGGTTGGCGTCTGGCGATTGGCGCTCATCGCCAACAGCCAACCGCCATGCGCCATCAGCCCTTGAATGTGAAATTCACCGCCTTCGATTCTTTCGCTCCGACGGTGAGCTGCTGCTCCTGCTGACCGTACTTCTCATGCCACGCCACGATCGTGTACTGCCCCGGCGGAAGGTTGGCGATGGTGAACGATCCGTTTCCCTGTGAGATCGAATAGAACGGGTGGGGCATGACCGCCATGTAGGCTTTCATCCAGCCGTGCACATCACACTTGATGCGGAACGGCGTGATCTCCGGCTTGTCGAATTTTTTCGTGGAGACCATGCCCTGCACCGGCTGGCCCTCGTTGAACTGCGGATTGACGCTGGGCAAGGCGTGAATGTTGTGCAGCGTGGCGTCGCTGTTCTTGATCTGCAGCGGCTGGCCGACCTGCAGCGCGAGCGCGTGCGGGCGATACTGGCATCCATGCTGATCGATCACCACCGGCGTCGAGGGCGCGGGATAGTTGCCACTGACCTGCTTGATGTAGACGAACACATTCGCCAACTCTCCGCCCGGACCGGTCACCACTTCCTCATCGAGCACCGGCGCCGTATGCTGCGACTGGCAGTACGGATCGGCGGCCATCTGCAGCGCCGGCATCTTGGGCGGAGCGGCTGCGAGCTTCACCACGCCGGTGACCGTCGCCGCGTCGGCCGAAACCGGAGCGGCCGCGCCGCCGCCGGCGGCCACGGGGGCGGTGGAGGCGGTGGTCGCAGCGACCGTGGCCGTCTGCGCCTCCTGATCGTCCTGCCCTTCTTCTTCGCGAGAGGCTTCTTTGCCTTTGCCGCAGTGGACGCTCAGCACGAGCGTTGCCGCGAATAACACGTTCAAGAATTTTTTCATCATCATCTTTCTAATCCACAGGTTAACGGTTAACGGTGTAACGGTTAACGGTAGTTCTTTTTCCCGTTAACCGTTACCCGTTACACGGTTACACCACGTTATCATCTTCCCCCGCCCCGTCCGGCCTGAACGCGTTCAAGGCGACCGGACTTCAACGCCGGCATCGCGGGCGTCGCCGGTGTCGACGGCTGCAGCACGGTCGGAACTTCGCCGTCCGGCGACGCGGCGCGCATCTGGTTGATGCCGATGCTCCAGATGTAGTCGCGCAGATAGTCGGTCAGCGCTACCGCATCGGTCATCGTTCGCCTCAGCTCCTTCTCGTCGCCGCGGAAATATGGCAGCAGCCGCGATTTGTACTGCGCGAACTGGGGAGTGTCGATGGCCATGGCCAACGGCGATTGGAATCCGCCGGTAGCGGCGTCGCGCGGGAAATTCGTCGGCATGCGCGTGCCGGGAATCATCTCGTTCGGACGGCGGATCCAATCGGCGATCCAGTCGTGCCGCAGCCGCAGTTTGGCCAGCGTTAGATTCGGAGCGAGCGACGTCGTGTCGGCAACCGTCGGCTTCGGCGGGTTCTCCGGATCGACCGGCGCCATGACGTGACACTGCGCGCAGCGCAGCATGTCAAACACCGTCTTGCCGATGACCACGTTCGCCGCGGGCAGATGCATGGCCCGCATCGTGTCGAACTGGGCCGCCTTCCCCTCCTCGGCGAAGAACGTGACCAGCGTGTTGGTCTCCTGATCGGTGAAGTGGAACGTCGGCATGCGGACATTGAGCCACGGCCGGATCTTCATCACCGTCGGATCCTTCAGGAAGTTGAAGAGCCACGGCGACTGCGCGCGGCTGCCTTCCGGAGACAGATCGGGCGGAAGGAAGTTCGTATCGGCGATCGTCGAGGCGATGGCCCGTCCCTTCCCGTCGACGACGTGACATCCGCGGCAGTTGTGTTGCGACACCCGCTTGCGCCCTTCTTCCATCAGACGGGATCGCGAATCCAGCGCCGCCATCTTTTCGGGCGCGACCAGATCCTTGGTCAGGCCGAGAACCACCATGGTGATGCGGCGGGCCTCATCCTGCGTGAGGTGGAAGTTCGGCATCTTGAGCTTGTCGCCGTAGGTCTTCGTCCGCTTGTCGTCGTAGATGCGCGGGTTGCGCACCTTGTTGTAGACCCACGACGCCACGTTGTCCTGGATATGCTCGTGTTTTCCGTCCTCAGCCGAGATGTAGTCGTGCACGAACCCGAAATCGAAGAGGTGGAGCGCTTTCGATCCCTCGACGGTGAGCTCGGTTCCGATCGGCTTCAGCCCCTCGAATCCTTTGATGTTGTGACAGGAATAGCAGCCGTACTTTTCGATCGATCGCTGGCCGAGAAAGACGAGCTGGTCGTGAAGGGGCATGGCGCGCAGCTTCGCTTCCGCGTCGCGATCGCTCAGCGTGTTGACGAGGTACCCCTTGGCCAGATCGTGCACTGCTGCGGGATCGGGCGGGCGGATGGTCGATGTCATGAACTGCGGCTTCTGCAAGGTCAGCAGAAACGCGGTGACGTCGGCCGCCTCCTGATCGGTGAGCCGCAGCGACGGCATCGGCGCGTCGGCGTAGTAGTTCTTCGGATTCTTCACCCAGTTGTAGATCCACGCCGCGTGCGTCTTGGTGCCGACGCCGGTGAGGTTGAATCCGTAGTTGCGCTCCAGCGGATAGTCATCGCGTCTGGCCAGCCGGTTCTGGCCGCTCTTCTCGTCCTTCAACCATTCGCTGTCGATGTGGCAGGCCATGCAACCCACGCTCTCCACGAGCTGCTTGCCCCGTCCCGCATCGCCGGCGCCCGCCGGCGGCTGCCACGGGCGATGGCTCGACTTGCTGAAGAGATAGGTGACCAGGGAGTGGATCTCGGCATCCTGGTACCTGATGTTCTGCTCTCGCTCCGGAGCGGGCACCACGCTCGGATCGATCATGTTGCGCTGATAGAAGAAGGAAGGCATCCGGGTCGTGGAGCGGAAATTGTGCGGCTCGGAGATCCAGCGGAACGCCCACTCCGGCGTCGTCTTCTCGGCGATGCCGTTGAGATCGGGTCCCGGCCTGCGGAGATCGGTGAAGCGCCAGTTGTTGATCTTGTGGCAGGCGTAGCAGCCGTACAGCTCGACCGTCGACGTCGCCTTGTTGATCTCATCGCCCTGGTCGACCCACGTCTGGCCGGAGTGACACTTGATGCATCCCGCCTCGTAGTACTGGCGCGGATACATCGGCGTCTCGTTGAAGGGATTCTCTTCCCACGCCCAGTGGCGCTTGTTGTAGTCCCACGGTCCGGGCAGCAGGGTGGAGACCGCGCTCGCCCAGCGGCGCTCCATGCGCGGGCTGGCCGGAACGTGACCGGCGCGGCCGAATTCCGTGGCCCGATCCTGTCCGCGGTGGCACGCGGTGCAACCGAAGTCCAGCAGGGGATGCGGTGAGGCCGACCCGACGAAGAGATCGAGCTTCGGGTGTGTGCGCCACGGATTGAGCGTGTCCTGCGGCGCATCCTCGATGCGTTTCAGTTGCGCAATCCGATCCTCGACGTCCTTCCGCTTCTCCTGTGCAATTTGAAAGCTGTCGAGTTTCTGCTGCAGCTCCTGGGTGAGGCGGGCCGCCTCTTTCTTCGATTCGAATCCCGGGCGATCGATGGCCCGGTGGCAGGTCATGCAACGATCGACGCGCGGGACGTGCATGTAGTTGACGTCGACGAAGAGATCGGAAAGGACGACCTGATCGACCTTGAAGGTCGGATTGACGAAGTCGAGCATCGGCAGGTTCAGGATCAGATTCGGACCGGTGAGCTGCACGGTCTGCAGCTGCTTGTTGAGAAGATCGACCGAGGCGGTGAGCTCTTTGCGCTTGTCCTCCTCCGTCTTGATCTTGCCCAGCCAGACATCCACGCGCGCCTTCGCCGCGTCGCGCTTGCGCGTCACGTCCTGCAGCCGGAGCACCAGGTCGTTGAAGTGCCGGTCCTGTCGCTTGTACTCGGCGAGCTGCCGCGGCCCGTCGGAACGCTTCTCCACCACCGACGCCTCCGCGATGTAGCGCTGCGCGTCCAGCCGGGCCTTGGCGAAGCGGAAGTCCTGATCGGCCGCGTAGTGCTCTCCCTCCCAGCGATCGAGGTCCTTTTGGGCCAGAACGTATTGATCGCGATGGCGGGCGATGTCCACTTCGTTTTCCCGCACCCGTCGATCGAGGTCGGCCAACTGCGTCTTGTTCGTTTCCAGTTGCGCCGCGCGCAGATCACTCTCGATCCGCTCCTGCTGCATGCGCATGAACTCGCGCTGGAACCACTTCCAGCCGCGGACGTAGTCGTATCCCACGATCAGGCCGGTGGCCATCAGCAACCCGATGCTGGAGAGGGCGAAGATGAGATTCAGCCCTCGCATCGAGTAGTTGTGGGGAATGGGTTCCTGGGGCTTCATCGATCGTGGTTCGCGGCTCGTGGTCCGCGGTCCGCGGCTTTACGCGAGAACGTTCCCGCGAACCACGAACAGCGAACCACGAACGACGGCTTCATATATTGAAAAAGATTTCCTGGATATGCACGATGTATTTCAAGTTGAACAGCCAGCGCAGCACCATCTTGATGGGCAGCGCCATCATGATCAGAAAGAGAAATGCGCCGACGTAGTAGCGCGTCGCTCCCATCTTCAGATAGAAGCGCCGGAATGGTCCCGTGGCCAGCAGCGGCGGCAAGCTCAGATAGCCCACCACCAGCAGGATGCCCGGCAACTCGCGGATGACCCACAGCCGTGGCGGCGGCATGTGAAAGAGCGACACCCAGAAAAACTCCGACAGGTCGATGTTGACCAGCGGCACCAGCTTGTTCGGGTCCCAGTACTCGTAGGGCCCGAAGAAGTTCCAGTTGGGCCCGCGCAGGAAGGTCCCGGTGATGATCAGAAATGACCAGAGCACCAGGAAGCCGTAGAGGAAGATCCCGATCTCCCACTTCCGCTCGCGGAACGAGTAATAGCCGGCCCCTTTCGGATTCGTATCGATGTACGGAATGGCCATCAGCCCGACGATGATCAAAGTGGGAAGAACGACGCCGGCCAGCCATGGATCGAAGTAGACCAGCATCTCCTGCAGCCCCAGGAAATACCACGGTGCTTTGGCCGGATTGGGCGAGGAGGTCGGATTGGCCGCCTCTTCCAGCGGCGCGCGCAACACGATCGACCAGACGATCATGACGATGGTCAGCAGGATCATGCACAGCATCTCGGTATAGACGAGGTCCGGCCAGACGAAGAGCTTCTCGCTGGTCTCCGTCTTCTCCCACGGGATGCCGCCGGCGGCGATCTGCTTGTCGTTGAGGTACGCCTTGCGCAGCGCGATCCAGGTGAAGATGCCCAGGAGAAAAATCATCGCTCCGATCGGCACGTTGTCCGGCTTCGCGGCGATCAGGAAAAAGTTCGGATCGAGCATCGAGACGAAGAAGCCTGCCAGCATGAAGATCAGCAGCCACTTCCCCACTTTGCGGTCCCACAGCCGCGGGCCGAGATGAGCCAGGCCGAACATGATGGCCAGGTAGGCGATCCCGAGATAGAGCAGCGGCCGGATGAAGAGACCGATCAGCACGAACGCGATGCCCAGGCCGAGGAAGAGTTTCCCCCCCTTGGTCCTCAACTGGCCATCGAGCAGGTTGAAATAGACGATGAAGGCGAAGATGGACGAAAGGAGCAGGAAGGAGATCGACGAGGCGGATAGGACGTTGATGAAGTCTTTGATGAATGTCATTGAAGCTCTTAGCTCTTAGCTTTTGGCGGTTGGCGGGTTGGGTCTAAGAGCTAATAGCTAAGAGCTAACAGCTGCCCCCCACCCAATCATAACGGCCCCGAAATCCCTCCATCCTTTCGCACTCGCCAGAAGTGAATGGCCATCAGGAATCCTGCGACCAGAGGGATGGCCACGCAGTGCAGCACGTAGAAGCGCAGCAGCGTCGCCGGCCCGATGGATCGCCCACCGATGAGAGCGAACCGCGCGTCGTCACCGGCGTGGATCAATCGTATGTCGCCCAGTTTGATGAGCCCCGACATGGGGCCCTCGTTTCCCGCGCCAGGTGTCGCGCGCGCCATGCTCGAGCCGACCGTGATCGCCCAGATGGCGAGCTGGTCCCACGGCAGCAGGTAACCGGTGAATGAAAGCAGAAGCGTCAGGACCAGCAGGATGACGCCGACGTTCCAGTTGAACTCGCGGGGCGGCTTGTACGAGCCGGTCATGAAGACGCGGAACATGTGCAACCAGACGGCGATGACCATGGCGTGAGCGCCCCACCGATGCATCTCGCGCATGATTCCGAACGGCGCCTGCTCGCGCAGATCCATGATGTCGGTGAAGGCGTACTCGATGGTGGGCCGGTAATAGAACATCAGGAGGAGGCCGGTGACCGTCTCCACCAGGAAGAGGAAGAACGTCGTTCCCCCCATGCACCAGGTGTAGCTCATGCGCGTGCCAGAGCGGCGCACCTTGACCGGATGCAGATGAAGGATGAGCGAGCCCAGAACCGCCAGGACCCGCTTGCGATTCGTGTTGGGGATGCCCACCCGGAAGATGGATTTCCAGATCTGGGAATTGACGATGCCGTCTTGCAGTGCTCTCAGGTCCGCCATGTCTCGCGCTCGCTCACAATTTAATGAACGACTCCGGATCGACCCACTCCCCCCGCTCCTGGTGAAACTGCTTCGCTTTGTCGACGACGATCTGTCCGTCGGACGGGTCGATGAAGATCTTGGCCCGCTCCAGGGGACGCGGTGTTGGTCCTTCGAAGTTGATCCCTGACTTGTAGTACCCGCTCCCGTGGCAAGGGCACTTGAACTTGTTCTGGGTCGGAAGCCAGTTTGGAGTGCAGCCCAGGTGCGTGCACACCGTGATCAGCGCATACATGATCTCCTCGGTGCGCACCAGCCAGATCCCGAACTTGTCTTTCCACCTTTCGTCCACTTCCCCCACGGCGTAGTCGCTCATGAAGCCGGCCTTGAATCGCTGCACCGGCTCGAACAGGACGTTGGGGAACATGAAGCGGCCCAGAACGCTGGTCAGCCCGCCGAGAGCAGCGGTCAGCGCGAGCCACGCGGCGGTCAAGACGAAGGGGAAATTCCGGCGAGTGATCTCGCCCTGTTCGCGGATATCCCCGGCAGCGCTCCCGGCGAGGGGAGTCTTCGGGACCACCTGATATGGCGTGATTTCTTCCGACATCAGGAGCTTGTGAAAGACATTACAAAGTCGCGCCTACTATCCGTGATTTGTGGAAAGCTGTCAACGATGTGGCACAGACTCAACGCAGGCGACTCAGCGCTTCCTTCGCTGCCGCCTGCACGCGCAAACTCGGATCCCGGGCCAACCGTTCGAGATCAGGGCGCGCTTCAGGCCCGGCCAGCTTCGCGTACGCGCTCATGGCCACGATCATCGCGTCTTCCTTCTGATCCTCGCGCATGTCTCGGATCTGATTGAGACGTGTTCGATCGAGCATTTCGCGGAGCGGAGGGATGGCCCGTCGATCGCCGAACTGCGAGAGCGAGATCGCGGCGTTCCATCGCACGTCCGCCACTTCGTCTTCCAGTCCGTGCACCAGCGCAGGGATCGCGCGCGGATCTCCGATCTCACCGAGCGCGTAGTAGGCGGCCTTGCGGACGTCGCGCTCCTCATCGTTGGCAGCCTGGACGATGCGCGGCACCGCGGCCGGATCGCGGAGCTGGCCGAGGGCGATCAGCGTGTAGAGGCGGTTGTCGACGTCCCGATCATCGAGGCCGTCGAGAAGAACGGGCGTGGCCCGGCGATCCCCCAGCGTGCCGAGAACCATGCTCAGGTATCGCCGAATGCGCGGATCGTCGTGCTTCGATTGCACGTAGATCGCCGCCACCTGCTGCTCCAGGTTGGGATATCGCGCCGCCTCGCCGCGCTTCAGAGACTTCGACAACTGATACGCCGCCTGCCAGCGCTCGTGCGCGCTGCCCGATCGGATGGCATTGAGATAGTCGGGAATGGTGTGCTCTTCCGTGGCCAGCTTGCCGAAGAGAAGAAAGATGACCACGGCAACGCAGACGATGCCCAGAGGAAAGATGACGAATTGGAAAAGGATGGAACGCGGGGATTCGCGGGGAACGTCCGTCATCGTGGGTCAAATGCAGAATGCAGAATACAGAATGCAGAAATCTGGGCGTTCAATTCATTCTGCATTTTGCATTCTGCATTCTGCATTCATCTGCCGGTCCCTGTCACCACAAAATCCGGGAGGTATCCCTTCAACTGCGTCGGTGCATCCGGCACCACGATGGCGTCCTTGTCGCAGACCGATTCACACAGCCGGCAGGCCACGCACTTGTTCTTCTCCACGAAGGCGATCTTGTAGTGATTGGCCACCGTCTCGTCGTTCGGCTCGATCATGGCGATGCATTCGAACGGACAGATGTCGACGCAGAACTCGCAGCCGGTGCACAGCTCCTTGATCACTTCGGCTTTGGGGATCTCTTTCGGCTTGACGCGCGGGATGAACTCCCCGTGCTGGTTCTGAATGGCGTCGACCGGACAGTAGATGCCGCACACCGAGCAATCGATGCAGCGCTCCGGGTGGATGTAGTACTGGCCGCGCGCCGTGCCCCAGATGGTGTTCGTAGGGCACTTGATTTCGCAGACGGTGCAGCCGATGCATTTGTCGGTGATGAAGTGGGGCATGCGGGTCTCGAGTTTACCTTACGCGTGCGACCATCGCACGATCGTTGACGAACAGGGGTTCCACCGTGCGCGTGCGGCGGATGAGCAGCAACTCCGGCGCGGCGCGCTCTCCGATCCAGAGGAACGCGCCCGCAGGCAATCCGCTTCCCGCGGCCGCGGTGGCACGCCAGCCGGGGTGCTGCGCCTGCTCCGGCGGGAACGCCACCACGCGCGATCCAAGCTGTGCGAACGCCTCCAGATAGAGATATCCGCTGGCCACAATCCTCTCCTGCAGCGGCGCCTGATGGGCCAGATAGAGCGCTGCGGCGCGATAGTCGTCGAGCGGCCGCCGCAGGTGATCGAGAATTCCCCATGCGCAGATTGCCAGGCTTGCGGCGATCAGCGCGGTGATCAGAGCGCGCTCGATCGTCGCTGACCACTTCTCCAGCGACGCAGCCACCCACAAAGCGAGCGGCGTGGCGATCACTGACTCGAAGCGGAGCGGAAAGTAGATGCCCAGCGCCATGGCCAACCCTAGCGGGAGAAGCGTCATCGCCGCGAAGCGATTGACATAAACCGCGGCCAGCAGCGCGACGCTCGCGGCGATGAGGGCCAGCGCGAATGGCGGTCGGGCCATTAGCACGTCGGGATAGCCGGGGAAGCCGCCGATCCAGGCCATCGCCGCGCGCGGCTGATGGAGCGCGAGCCAGAGGCCGGGCGCGAATAGCAGAAGTGTGAGGGCCGGCTTCAGCCGGCCAGGGGTTGGCTGACGGCGGTACCCGCTCGGGAAGAACAGGATTGGGAAAAACAGCGCGCCGTAGTAGTGGCTGTACGCCGCGAGCACGAGAAGGAGCGCGGCGCGATACGGTCTGCCGCGTTCCAGCGCCAGAATCGCCAGCGTCACGAACATCGCGCAGAGGGCGTAAGCGCGCGCGTCGACGGAGAAGAGGACGGCCGGAGGAAAGACGGCCAGCAGCGCCGCCGCGGTGAATCGCCCGGCCCTGAGCAGCGCGATCAATCCGATCGTGGCAAACAGCAGAGAGATCGCGCGCGTCACCAGCATCGGCGGATCGCCCAGCGCGTGCACGATGAAGTAGTAGAGCGGCGGGCCGGAGTCGTAGCGCAGGGCCCGGAGAATTTCGCCGTAGGAATGCGCACTGATCCAGCGCGTGAACAGCTCGTCGAAAAACGGCTGGCGCACGAACAGGAGGGCCAGGCGCGGGGCCAGGAAGAGAGCCAGGACGACGACGACCCGCTGCCTGACGCTCACGCCGGCAATAGATCGGAGATCGTCTTGATCAAATGCGACGACTGAATCGGTTTGCAGATGTACGCGTTCGCTCCGAGAGCCAGACCGCGCTCCCGATCCTCCTCCGCCCCCTCGGTGGTGATGATGATGATGGGGATGTCGCGAAGCTCGGAGTTCTGACGGACCAGCGAGACGAGCTTCAGACCATCCATCACCGGCATGTTGATGTCGGTGAGGATCAGATCGATCTTCTCCGGCCCGGCCAGTATTTTCAGTGCGTCGACGCCATCGACCGCCTCGATCACCTGGGCGTTCCGGAATCGCTTGAGGGAGAACGCGATCAACTGCCGCATGGTCGGCGAGTCTTCCACCACCAGGAACTTGGCGTTGTCCATCACGAAGTGGTGGTCAGTAGATCGAGAAAACTCTGGATCGTGTTCAGCTTCCGCTCGGACTGCGAGTAGAGCTTGGAGGCGAAGACCGCCGTCGCCGCGTGGGCCGCCAGCAGCGCGAACAGCTCGTAGTCGACCGCGGCGAACGCCTCCTTCTGCTGCAGAAGCTTGTAGATGGCGATGAGGCCGATGACCTGGTCCTTGAGTTTCAGCGGAACCGCCGCCAGCGGCCGATCGATGCCCACCGCTCCGGCGCGAGGATCCTGGCTGAAGTAGTAGCTCTCGCCGCCGTGGGCCACGGTGCCCAGGACCCCTTCGCCGAGGCGCACGGAGATCTTGTCGATGCCGGGCATGGCGTCATCCCCTTCCGAGGCGACGGTCTGCAGGTCGTTCGTCTTTTCGTCGAGCAGCAGGATGGCGAAGGTTCGTGCTCCGATCAGATTGATCAGGATCTCTTCGACGATCTGGACGACCTCGCGGAAGTCGAGCGTGGAGTGAAGCTGATACGACGCCACGTAGAGGTTAGCCAGATTGTTGTTCTGCTCTTCGATCTCCACGTAGCGCGCGGCGAAGTCTTTGTTCTCCGCCTCGATTTCGTGGAAACGCTCCTCGAGCTGCTTCACCTCGCCTTCGATCGTGGCCAGGCGGTAGCGGAGTCGCTGATTCTCGCGTAAGAGCTCTTCGGTGAACTCTTTACCTTTGTTGAACAACTCCAGAAATTTGTCGAAGCGCTGGTCCTCTGCCATCGAATTCTGAGGGTAACACACCCGAAGCGACGTCAGCCGCGGCAGAGTCGCTCGATGGCCGCCGGGATCTCGTCGAGCGGCAGGATGTGGTCGACCGCGCCGGTCTTGATCGCTTCGCCGGGCATCCCGAAGATGATCGCCGTATCGGCGGACTCGGCGATGGTCTTGCCGCCGCGCTCGCGGACGGTGCGCATCGCCTTGGAGCCGTCGTCTCCCATGCCAGTCATGATGACCGCCACCAGCCGTCCTCCGCAGCTGTGGCTGGCGCTTTCGAAAAGCCGATCGACCGAAGGAGCGTAGAGATCCTGCGGCGTCGCAGCGCTGACCCGCGCGCGCAGCCGCTCGCCGTCGCGCTCCACGTCGGTCTGCATCCCGCCGGGAGCGACGTACACTGAGCCGCCGTTGAGCGTCTCGCCGTCGCTCACTTCCTTCACGTCGTATTTGGTCAGGCGGTTCACGCGGTCGGCGAAGAGTCGAGTGAACGTCGGGGGCATGTGCTGGGCCACGATGATGGGAACCGGCAGAAGCGGGAGGGCCTGGAACACGCGCTGCAGCGCGGGGGGGCCGCCGGTGGAGCATCCGACCGCGACCAGTTCGATGGCAGAGGCAGCGAGCTCGGGAACCTTCGACTCTGCGCGCGCCCCATCGTTCTGGCCGTTGATCCGCCGCCGCAGATTCTCCATGCGCACCTCGGCGACCAGTTGAACCTTGGCCAGGAGATCGCTCTGAATCTCCTCCAGCCGCGCGGACACGCGGCCGCCTGGCTTGGCGATGAAGTCGAGGGCGCCCAGCTCCAGCGCTTTGAAGACACTCTTGTCGCTCGAACGCGAGGAGACGGCGATGACCGCCGTCGGCCGGTTCTGCATCAGCCAGCGCAGAAACGCGAATCCGTCCATCACCGGCATCTCCAGATCGAGAGTGATCACATCCGGCTGATGCTTGAGCACCTGCTTGATGGCATCCTCGCCATTCACGGCCGTCCCGATGACATCGATGTCCGGCGCGGACTGCAGCATCCGCGCGATCGTCACGCGGTTGTAAGCCGAATCGTCGACGACGAGCGCTTTGATCATGAAGTGAGATCCCTCGCTCACGCTTCTAATGACACCCCTCATCCGGCCTTCGGCCACCTTCTCCCCGCAAGCTGGGAGAAGGACCTCACGTGAGATCCCTCGCCCCGCGAAGCGGGGAGAGGGTGCCGCGAAGCGGCGGGTGAGCTTCAGATGCTTCAGTTTGAATTCCGTCGACAGCGAGATCAGCGACTCCGAGTGGCCGAGCAGCAGATAGCCGCCGTCCAGCAGGCGATTGTAGAAATTGCGGACCACGCTTTTCTTCGAGGCATCGTCGAAATAGATGATCACGTTCCGGCAGAAGATCACATCGAGCGATCCGAGCACGGCGACGCGCGCCTCATCATAGAGGTTGACCCGACCGAACGAGACGCGATTGCGGATGCTGTCGGCGATGTGCCATGAGCCGTCCGCCTGGCGGGCGAAGTACTTCTCCCGCAGCGTCGGATCGGTGGAGCGGAAGGCCGCCTCGCGATAGTGGCCCTTGCGGGCCCGAGCCAGAACCTGCTGATTGAGATCGCTGGCGAAGATCTCGAACGACGCGCGATCGAACCATCCCGCTTCCTGCAGCAGCATGGCGATGGAGTACGGCTCCTCGCCCGACGAGCAGCCCGCGGACCAGATGCGGATCTTCTTCACCGCCTTGCCGGAGACGAGCTCGGGGACGATCTCCTCGACGAACGCCGTGAATTGGGCCGGCTCCCGGAAGAAATAGGTCTCGTTGGTGGTGACCAGGTCGTAGATGACATCGAATTCCCCGTCGGCGCGCGGGTCGTACTGCAGAAAATAAAAGTATTTCTGAAAGGAATCGAAGCTCAGCTCGCGCGCGCGGGGCGAGAGCCTCTTCTGCAGCAGGTAGCGCGACGCGTCGGTGAACCAGATGCCGGTGCGCCGGTAAATGGCGTCGCGCACGAGGCGGAAGACATCATCGTGTAGTTCGAGGTGGTGGTTGCTGGAGAAGTCGAAGGGGGCCACGTGCGCCTGCGCCTACTGTTTCATGGCGGTGAGGATGCCGGCGATGATCGACTCCCGCCGGCTGTCGGCGGTGCGCCATGCCTCTTCCAGCAGATCGTGGAACAGGTTCTTGTGCTGGACGAACACGTCACAGACCTCATCGAGCACTGCCGCGTTCTCCAGCGATCGGAAGAGCGCGGGAAACGAGGAACGATCGGGCATCTTGTCCAGCGCGAGCACTGCGCATTCCTGCACGTACGCGTCGCTGTCCTCGAGTGCGCGTTGCAGGGCCGGAAGCGCCCGTCGATCGCGGCGCTGGCCCAGCGCGGCGGCAGCGGCCGCGCGGATGCGCCAGTCCTCATCGCCCAGCGCGACGAGCAGCCGGCGGAAGACCTCGTCCCCTTCGATCCGCCCCAGGGCCAGGATCGCGGCGCGGCGCAGCTCGATGTCGTCTTCCGCGGAACAGCGGAACAGAACCTCGCGAACGGAGGGGCTTCCCGATTTTCCGAGGGCCTCGATCACCGCGATGCGAACGGGAGGCTCATCGCTCCTCAGATGGCGGATCAACGGCTCGAGCGCGGCGGGATGGCGATATTCGCCCAGCGCCTGCGCCGCCGCCGTGCGAATCCAGACGTCGTCATCCTCCAGCGAGGCGATCAGCGGGTCCACGCCTTTTTCCGGCCGCAGCCGCACGATGGCCTGAATCGCTGCCAGGCGCACTGTTGTCGCCTCGTCGGCCAGCGATAAGACGAGCTGACCGGCGAACCTCTCTTCGCCGAACTTTCCCATCAGGGAGATGGCCTTCTGCCGGATCACCGGATCGCTGTCCTTCGATGCCAGCAGCAATTCGTCGTGGTAGCCCTCGCCCTGAATGTTGACGTACACAGACAGCGAGTTGAGTTTCATGGGAAGCGAGGGCGTCTGCAGCAGTTTTCGCACTTTCGCCAGCACCGCGGGCTTCATCTCGGGGAACACCGCGACCAGCGCCGACACCGCGTTGACCGCCGCCTGCTGCGAGGCGACGTCGGAGTCATCGAGCTTGACCAGCAGGTAATCGATGGATCCGGGATGGTGCACCTCTCCGATGGTGTCGATGGCCAGACGGCGGATCATCGGATTGTCGTGATCGAGGAACGGAACGATGCTGGGAACAGCCTCCGCGCTGTGAAAGGCATTGAGAACGCGCAGAAGGAGCGACGCCACCTCGTCCTCTTCCGCGTTGTGCAGCGTCTGCAGAATCGACGGAAGGGCCTGCGGTCCGAAGTCGATCAGCGCCTGCGCGGCCACTTCGGCGGAATCGGGTTCTTCCAGGCTTCCCAGGAGCACCGGCAGTGCGCGCGGATCGGCGGACCAACCGAGGAATTTGAGGATGAAGGTCTTGACCTCGCGCTTGCCCGTCGCGTGGAGCTGGCCGATCAACGGCTCGATCTTCGCGGCGGGAAACGACTCGCGGAACTTTCGCTGGATGAAGCTCCGCTCCGCCTGTTCCACGATGCGCGGCCTGCTCGCCTCGGCGATTCGCACCAGCGCGCGCAACGCAGTCAGATTCAGCTTGTCTTCTTCGGCGATGATTTTGAGAAGGAACGGCACGGTGCCCACGTCGCCGATCTTCCCGATCGCCTCCAGGACCGGCTTGCGCAGCGAAGTTTCGTTGTAGAGCGGGAGGATGGCCGGGAGCGCGGCGCGGTCGCCGATTTCGCCGAGCGCCTCGATGGCGTGAAACTTCAACCAGATGTCGCCGCGCTGCAGAATGCGGATGAGGTGCGGGAGTGCCCGCGCGTCGCGAAACTTGCCCAGCGATGAGACGATGGCCGATGCCGCGTTGATGTCGTTCTCCCGCTCCAGCACATCGAGCAGGGTCAGAAATGCATCGCCGCCGCGAAGGTCGCCCAGGATGTTGACCAGGGCCAGGCGGACGTCGACTTCCGGCTCGCTGCGCAGACGGTGGACAATCGATCCCACCGCCTCCTCGCCGATCCTCATCAGCGCCTCGGTCGCCGAGTTCCGCCGTCCGGCGTTCTCCGAATCGCCGATCGCTTCAAGGAGACCGTCGATCACCAGGTCGCTCGGATCGCGCACGAAACCGTCGACGATGGTCTTGCGAACGCGCCAATCCTTATCCCCCAGCAGCTCGAACATCAGCGGATAGTCGCGATCGTTGGACGAATGGGAAACGAGATAGGCGGCCTTCTGCCGCGCATCGGGATCCGAGGAGCGCGCCTGTTGGATCAGGTGAGGATCAGCGGTCATGTGGACTTGCCATCAGCTTGTCCAAGTCTAAGAGGATCGTCAACGCGCCGGCCAGGCGGAACACGCCGCGAATGGCCTCATCCTCTTCTTTCGCATCCACCACGGGATGCGGCTCGATTGCCGCGCGGTCGATGTCGATCACCCGCAGGACGCGATCGACTTCGAAGCCCAGGGAGTCCGCACCGTGGCGCACGACGACGATGCGCATTTGCCCATCCCCGGCAGGGACCTGTCGCAGTCGGCGGCGCACATCAATCATTGTGACCATGGTGCCGCGAACCGACATGATCCCCATCACGGATGGGTCGGCGTTGGGCACTCGGGTGTACGGGCCGGGCATGACGATCGAGACGATCGGCTCAATGTCGACCGCGTAGCGCTCGTTGCCGATGAGAAAGGTGAGCGCCTCGAACTGATCGCCGACAGGTTCCGGCGCCACGGGGGCAACGGTATCGCGTCGCTTCCCCGCCTCCTCCAGAAATTTGTCCAGCCGTGCGCGCCCCTGCTCGCCGCTCGCCGCTCGCTGCTCGCCTTTCTTCTTCGCCTTCTGGCGGATTTTGACCAGATCAACCATGGGCAGCGTCCATGCTGTGCTCGCGCGCCGCGGAGGCGATGCGGGCAGGATCGATCGAAGGCGCATCTTCGCCGAACGCGTCGAGCAGTGCAGTCGTGGCCAGCGTGTTGATGAGCCGCGGGATGCCGCCGCTCCGCGCGTAGATCTCTTCCATGGCCTGGCTCGTGAACGGATTGACCTTGCCACCGGCGAATCGCACGCGATGCTCGATGTAGGCGATGGTCTCCTGCAGCGACAGCGGGCCGAGGTGAAAGCGGATGCCGATGCGCTGTCGCAGCGGCGCGTAGGCTGCCCGTTGCAGGCGCGTCTCCAGCTCCGGCTGCCCGATCAGCAGAACCGACAGCAGGTTCTGATCGTCGAGTTGGAAATTCGTTAGAAGGCGGATCTCGTCGAGCGTCGACTTGGTGGGAATGAGCTGCGCTTCGTCGATGATCAGGACCGGCTCGCGCTTCTGCTCGTACAACTCGATGAGTCTCGCCTGAATCTGCTCCACGACGTCGTTGCGGAAGCGCGACGCCGGACACCCCAGAGAGGTGGCGATCGAACGAAGCAGCTGCGCGGCCGTGACCCGCGGATTGATCAGCAGGATCACCGGACGGCTGTCGCCGATGCGATCGATGAGCGCGCGGGAGAGCGTCGTCTTTCCCGATCCGATCTCCCCCACCAGCAGCGCCAGATCTTTCTCTTCCACCGCATACTCCAGCCGGGCCAGCGCCTCTTTGTGCTGCGGGCTTTCGTAGAGAAACGCCGGGTCGGGTGTCTTGCCGAACGGGCGCGTCGTGAATCCGAAAAAGTCTTCGAACATTTAGTTCAACGGTTAACGGTAAAACGGTTAACGGTGCCAAAGGCCTTGCCACCGTTACACCGTTAACCGTTACACCGTTAACCCTGTTTTCGCTCGCATATCACGCGCTTTACCTCCGAACGCTTCAATCAACGACGCAACGTCTATCACCAGAACGATCTCCCCCTCCCCGATCTCCGTGGCGCCGGCGACGCCGGGGATCGACTTCAGCCGCTCACCGATCGTCTTGATGACCACCTCGTGCTGCCGCACCAGCGCGTCGACCAGCAGTCCGAACACTTTCTCCCCCACCCGGGTCACGACCACGAACCACTTGCGATCACCGTCGTCCACCCGCTGGTCCTCCAGATGGAAGACATCGCTGAGGCGAAGCAGCGGAATGGTCGTCTGTCGAAGCGTGAAGACTTCACGCCGCTCGACGGTGTGAATGTCGCGCCCCACGATCCGCAGCGACTCGTCGACCGACGTCAGCGGAATGGCGAAAAGCTCGCCCGCCGCGCGGACGATCAGGGCCTGGAGAATGGCCAGGGTGATCGGCAGCCGGATGCGGAATGTCGTCCCCCTCCCGACCACGGAAAGAACATCGATCGAGCCTTTGAGGTCCTGAATGTTCTTCTTCACCACGTCGAGGCCGACGCCGCGGCCGGAGATCTCGCTGACGGCGGACGCGGTGGAGAAACCGGGAGTGAACAGCAGCTCGTATGCGCGCTGGTCGTCGACCGGCTCCTCTTCGGAAATGAGTCCTCGCTGCAGAGCGACGCGGCGGATGATCTGCGGATCGATCCCCCGCCCGTCATCCGTGACATCCAGAACGACCGAGTTGCCCTGCTGGTAGGCCAGGAGCGTGACCTGGCCGGCCGGAGGTTTTCCCGCGGCTTGCCGCTCCTGCGCCGACTCGATTCCGTGGTCGAGCGCATTGCGGATGATGTGCATCAGCGGATCGGTCAGCTCCTCCACCATCCGCTTGTCCAGCTCCGTGTCTTCGCCGCGCAACACCAGCTCGATCTGCTTGTTCAGCTCGCGCGCGACTTTGCGCACCGTGCGGGCCAGCTTCGTGTAGATCTGTCCGACGGGCACCAGCCGCATCTCCACGACCGACTTCTGCATCTCGTTGAGCTTGCGGTCGATCGTGCGGGAGATCTTTTGGAGCTCGTAGGCAGCGACGCGCCCGGCCTGGCCGCCCGTCGCGCCCGTATGCGCTTCCAGCCGCGTCTTCTCGATCAGCAGCTCACCGACGATGTTCATCACGGCATCGAGCTTGGCGATGTCGACTCGCACGGTCGGGGAGATCGACCGCAGCGATACTTCCTCCTCCGTCGTTTCCGGCGGTGGCAGTGGCTTCCGCAGAGAGATCACGTTGGCTTCAGGCGCCAGCGCGGCCACCGACTCCTGATCGAGGTCGGTCCCGCACAGGAGGCGAAAGGCGATGCCATTGCCGCTGTTGTCGACGGCAGGCAATGTCGAGACCACTTCGCCCACCTCGCTTAACCGGGAAGTGAGCGCGCGCAGCTTCTGATCGAAATCCGAGAAGTCGAATCGCGCCTCCACGGAAACGATCTGCTTGTTGCCGCGGACGTTTTCGAAGAGGCGATGCTCTTCGTATTCGGTGAGCGATCGTCGCGTCTGCTCGTCGAGGGCCAGCGCGGCCAGCGGATCGTCCCCCTTCCCCTGCTGCTGACGGCTCACCATCTGCTGGATGCGGCTGGTGATCGGCGCGACGTCGACGGTATCCGCCGAGACAAGCAGGCGATTCAGCATGTCGATGGCGTCGTAGAGGAGATCGATCAGCTCTTTGCTGACCTCAAGCCGTCCCATGCGCAGCCGGTCGAGCATGTCCTCGAGCCCGTGGGCCAGATCGGAGATGCGCGCAAGGCCGAGCATTCCGGCCAGACCTTTGAGCGAGTGCACCTCGCGGAAGATCTTGTTGACCAGCTCGGGCCGGACGTTCGCCCCCTGCGCCTCCAGCGTCCGGAGGTCGCGGGCCACCGTGTCGAGAAGCTCCTCCGCTTCGCTGGTGAACTCGTCACGTGCGCGATCTTCGTCTCGGGGCATGGATTGCGACCATGGTAGCTGCTTGTCTTCGTGAACGGCTAACGGTTAGCGGTGTAACGGTTAACGGTCTAACGGTGGCTGAGCCTTTGGCACCGTTAACCGTTACACCGTTAACCGCTAACTCAGCAGCCGTCGAAGCTTTCCGATCAGATCCGACGCTTCGAACGGTTTGACCAGATACTCCTCCGCGCCGAGAGCCTCGGCACGCTCTCGGTCGGCTGCGGTCGACTCCGTGGAGATGACCATGATGGGGACCGTCTTGTAGATCGGGTGATTCTTGAGGAAGCTGACCAGCTCCAGCCCGTTGATGTCGGGCATGTTGATGTCGGTGAGGATGGCGTCGAATTTGTGATGGGGCAGCGTCTTGAGCGCTTCGAAGCCGGTGGCCGCCTCCACGATCTCCAGATCGCGATCATTCGTGCCGCTTTCGATGATGGAGGCGAGATACGACCGCATCGAAGCGGAGTCTTCGACAACGAGAATCTTCATCCGCGGTCCGATCGCTCCGCCGCCGCGATCGCCTTCCCCAGTG
>QHVS01000275.1 GCA_003223635.1 Acidobacteriota bacterium
AGCTCGTACTTGGTGTTGCGCCAGGCGAAGTAAGTGTACGACTGGCTGAAGCCAGCCTTGGCCAGCCAATACATGATCTTGGGACGAGTGAAGGCCTCCGCCAGGAACAGCACGTCTGGATGTTCTTTCCGGATCTCCCGGATGACCCACTGCCAGAAGGGGAGCGGTTTCGTGTGCGGATTGTCGACGCGGAAGATGCGCACGCCTTTGTCGATCCAGAAGCGAAAGACGCCGCGCAGCTCCTGCCACAACGCCTGCCACTTCTCGCTCTCGAAGTCGAACGGATAGATGTCCTGATATTTCTTCGGCGGATTCTCCGCGTATTGAATCGTTCCGTCCGGCCGTTTCCGGAACCACTCCTCGTGCTCGCGCACATAGGGATGATCGGGAGACGCCTGCAAGGCGATATCGATGGCCAGCTCCATTCCGCGCTCCTGCGCAGCCTGGACGAGGTGCCGGAAGTCATCGATCGAGCCGAGCTGCGGATGGATCGAGGTGTGCCCTCCCTCGCCGCTTCCGATCGCCCACGGGCTGCCCGGATCCTTCTCCTCGATGCTCTTCTTGTTGTTGCGCCCCTTGCGAAATGTTTTTCCGATGGGATGGATGGGCGGGAGATAGAGGACGTCGAATCCCATCCTGGCCAGGCGAGGAAGCTGCGCTTCCACATCGCGAAACGTCCCGTGCTGATTCTTCATCGAGGACGCCGACCGCGGGAAGAGCTCGTACCAGGCGCTGAACGCCGCTCGAGGCCGATCGACCTCGATGCCCATCTCGCATTCGTAACGAGTCACGAATCGACGCTCGCCATTGCTCCACATCAGGTCGAGCAGCTCGTCGCTCCACATGTCGTGCACTTTGTCGGCGATCTCTTCTCTGCCTTGCAGAACGTCTACGTAATGTTCGAGCCGCTTGCGCTCGCGACCCTTCGCCCTGGCGGCCGCGGCACGGATCATCTCCAGTCCGATGAGGAGCTGCACGTCCAGATCTTCCTGACCGGCGGCGGCGCGGGTGCGCAGGTCGCGGTGCCAGGTGAGAAAGTGGTCCACCCATCCTTCGAACGTGAAGAAGTAGAAACCCAGTTGCTCGACGCGCAGCTCCGCGCGCCAGCGATCATTCACCATCGGCGTCATCCGAATCTCGCGCGGCTGCCGCTCCGATTCATGCCGATGCAGGACCACCGCGGAGAGGACATCGTGGCCGTCGGCGAAGATGTCCGCTTCGAGCGAAACGACATCGCCGACCACCCGCTTGGCTGGAAAACGGCCGTCGTCGACGGCGGGAGAAACCCGTTCGACAATGACACGACGACGTCCCTCGACAGCGGATTCAGGCACGAGCTCGCCTCGTGCGAGTTGCATGCCTTATCCGTGATCTGCGAGTAACTTACGCATAAACGGCCAGATCAGAAACCGGAGGATGCTGCCTGCGGGACCGCGTCGCAGTGCCATCAGTCGGATGACCTGCTCCGAAGCGACGACGGCCGCGACCAGCATGGTCACGAGCTCCTGCGTCCGGTACGCCGTGATCACGCCGAGGGCCGCAAACACGAGGATGAAGATGGCCACGATCTTCGAATGGCGGCGGTAGTCGTAGCCGAAGCGCTCCGCGATGCGCCTCTGATCCGCGGGCGTGAGGAGAGTGACCAGCGGCTCGCGCACCGCGAACGCATCGCGAGCCGCTACGTCGGCCGGAGCGGTAGGAATCGGAGTGCTCCATCCTTTCTCCACGGCGAAGGGTGAAATGCCTCGCCTGCGAACGGCATAGAAGAGAAGGTAAGCGATCCATCCCAGGGGCGAGCCGATCGGTCGCGACTGCGTCCAGTTGATGAAAAAACGAACGCTGTTCTCGATCCCCAGATAGATCGCGAGAACGAGCGGAAGAAACGGGATGGGCTGCTGGGCAAGAATACGGCTGACGATGAAGAGTACGATCGCGGCGATGACGACATAGACGCCGAAAATCGAGACGAGCGTCAGCCGCGGCGGTAGAATTCCGACCTCCCGTCCGAGCTCCTCCTGCACGACCGCGGGGAGATGTCCAGTCAGCAGAGCCAGCGCATTTGCCGACTTTCGATGCTTCTCACGCTGCTGTTGCCTGCGCAGTTCTTCGGCGCGCTGCGCTTCGCTCTCCGCATCGTACCGATCGGTGACGCGCATGGCGTGGTGATCGCGCCACGGCTCGAGCACGTAGCGGACGCCCCCCACCGGAAGCACCTCGGCCACCACGACCTCGAAGTACTGCTCCTCCCAAAGCACGGCGGTCCCGGGAAATTCAGCGCTGGTGTATGTCTTCTGCACGCGCGCGGTCCAACCCTTCGATACGCGAGAGGAGAGGATCATCCGTTCGCCGTCGGGGCGAATCCGATCGGAACCGTACGCCTGCACGCACCGATTATGGGGTCAGGCCTTTGCTTTTTCTTTTCGCTACGTTCTGTAGAGAAAAGAAAAAGCAAAGGCCTGACCCCATTAGCCGGACTGCGCTTGAATACACGCCCGCACTGTCGACGACAGCACCTCGATGTCGAATGGCTTCGGGAGAATGTCGAACGGCGTGCCGAGCATCCGCTCGCGGATGACCGTAGGCGACGCAGCGGTGGTGACGATGACTTTCTGCAGGCGCGCCGGATCGTGCTTGGCGATGGTGTTCATGAACGTGAAGCCATCGAGATTCGGCATCATGAGATCGAGCACGATGACGTCGTAGTCGCTGAGGCCGAGCTTCAGCACCGCCTCCAACCCGTCGGCGGCCTGCTCCACGCGATACCCCTCCCGCTCCAGCACCATCTTCATGAGCCGGCGGATCGCCACGTCATCGTCTACGACCAGGATGCCAACCTGCGCTGGTAGTTTGATCACACCTCGAAACCCGCCAAAGACGCAGCAAGAAACGATCCGTCGTCCGTTCCGGCAGCAATCTCGCGGTAACTTCAGGCCTTCGGAGTTCGGCGGCTTGCCGCCGCCTTCTCAAAGCGGTGCCAAGGCACCGCACTCCAAAGGCGCTTCGCGCATCACACCTTCACGACCGGCACCAGGTCGTTCAGGATCCACAGCGGCCCGACCAGGAGATGCAGCGCGTTCTTGAAGAACGCCGGCTGGCGTTTCTCATAGACGCTGTGTCCGACGAATTGAAGGATCCAGCCGATGACGAACAGCGCGACATTGAGCCAGAGCGGCAGGAGCGCGCCGACGTAGTAGAAGAGTGCGGAGACGACGAGCATGATCGCGCCGAGGCGCCAGTCGAGAATCAGATAGACGACTTCGGCGACCACGATCAGCAGGATTGCCGCGTCGACCGGGCCTGCAACCGGCACGCGAGCCAGCATGCCGAGAAGGCTGAGCATGATCAGAGGGATGCCGATGCGGTGGAATGCCTTATTGCCGCTGGTCCGGTGATAGGAAGCGTAGTCGGCGAAGAGCGAGCGGATGTCGCGCACGGCCGACATTTTACGGCCGTGATAGGCTTCGCCGTCCAAATCCCGAATCCCGAAAGGAGCCTTCCTGATGCGCAAGCTATCTCTCATCATCACGTGCCTTCTTGCGTCTGCCGCGTTCGCGCAGACGAATAACACCAAAGATCCGACCTGGTGGGACAAGTACCAGTACATCCTCAATAACGGTTCGCTTCCAGCGGCGGGCAACACGACGTCGGTCAGCGTCGGCGGAAACGTTGACGTGTCGAACGAGTGCGGTCCTCAGAGCGAGACGTACATCACGATCAACACCAAGAACCCCACCAATCTCGCCGGCGGATCGAATGAGATCTTCCGCCTGCCGATGCGCGGCTACTGGTCGACCGACGGCGGACAGACCTGGGGCGGAATCGATCTACCGCTGCCTCCACCGAAGGGGAACGGGATCGACTTCGGGTCCGATCCTACGCTGGCATTCGATACCCGCGACAACCTCTACTACGGCTACATTGTCGTCTTTTTCGGCAACGGCAACGGAATCAACGGCACGTCGCTGGCCGTGGCCAAGTCGACCGACGGCGGCAAGACGTACCCCGCGGTAACGTACTTCTCGTTTGAAGGCGGCGAGAACCACTTCAACGACAAGCCGATGATCACGACCGACCTGAATCCCAAGTCTTCCTTTCGCGACAACGTGTACGTCGCTTGGGATGCGGCGATCGGCGGATCGACATCCGGTGGAATCCGCGTTGCCCGCTCCAGCGATCAGGGAGCGACCTTCACAACCAACCGCGCCGACGATCCCAAGGGACCCGGTCGAGCCATCGGCGCAGTGCCCTTCGTGGGAACCAATGGTGAGCTTTACGTAGCCTGGAATGACTACGCGGCGAACACCATCGCCTTCAACCGCTCGTTCGACGGCGGCGGAACGTGGGGCCAGCAGACCGTGATCGCAGGCAAGACGATTCCCTTCGACATCCGCATCCCGGCGGAGAGTTTTCGCGGAGCGCTGGTCTATCCTGCGTGCGATGTTGACCGCAGCAAAGGCGCGCATCGCGGCCGCCTGGTCTGCTCTTGGATGGATCTGGCCGGCAACGGAACCACCGACATCTTGACGTCGTATTCCGATGACAAAGGATCAACCTGGTCGCTTCCGCGTGCGGCGACCGACTCGCTTGCTTTCGCAGTCGATCGCTTCAACCAATGGCTCTCTGTCGATCCGACCAACGGCGTGATCAACGTTTCCTTCTATGACACGCGCAACGACACCACTGGCTCGCGCTTCATGACGGATACCTATCTGTCGCGCTCGAGCGACGGCGTCACGTTCGGAGGAAACATTCGCGTCTCCACCGAAAGCTCGAATGAGCACGACTGCGACGGCGTCTTCCCCTGCCGCAGCATCAACTACGGCAACCAGCAGGGCGACTATGAAGGCGTCGTCGCGTACGGCGGGATAGCCTATCCGGTGTGGACCGACAGCCGGAGAAATCAGGATCCGCTTCCCGGCTGCACTGCGCGGGGGGCGATGGAAGAAGTGTTCACGGCCTCAGTGAAGTAAGTCATCTGGAGCGCCGGCATGGCCGGCGCACTCCAGATATCATTCGCCCCCATGAAAGCCACGGTGATCGTGGAACTCAAGCCTTCCGTGCTCGATCCGCAGGGGAAGGCCATCCAGCACTCTCTGCGCACCCTGGGGTTCGATGGAGTGGAAGATGTGCGAGCCGGTAAGTTGTTTCGAATTACGCTTGCGGATAGTGAGCAGCCACGAGCCGAGCTGGAAAAGCAGGTTCGTCAGATGTGTGAGAGGCTCCTCGCGAATACGATCATCGAAAACTTCTCCTACACACTCGAGGAGTGATCTCGCCGTCGCATTCGTGCTGCTCACTACTTCCGCGGCGTTGTCTGCCCGCGCCGAATCTCTCGCTTCCGTTCCCACCAGCGACCAGAAAATCGTGAACCGATGGTCGCTCCCGGGCGACCCGCACGGGTTGGCTGTCGGCCGCGACGGCACCGTCTACGTCGGAGTGGCCCAGCCTCAGGCGGTGATGGCCATCGATGCGAGCAGAGGGACGGTGAAGCGAAAGGTCGTTCTCGACTCCGCGGAGATCGCCTCGACCAAGGAGCTGGTGACCGTACGCACCGATCGCGCCGGCACGCATCTCTTTGTCGCGAACGGCAGCGATGAAAGCGTCACCATCCTCGCCCTTCCCGAACTGAAGATCCTCCGAGAGATCACGATCGAGGGGGAGCCGATCCGCGACGCTCTCCCCGATCCGAAAGGACGCTACCTCTATCTACTGGGCCGTCGGGTCCACGTCTATGACGCGGGAGGCGGAAGCGAGCTTCGCACCCTCAACTTTGACGAGCCGATGGCGATCGCGGCCAGCGCGAATGGATCGACGCTGGCGGTGATCGGCTCGCAGAACGGCTCGACGGTCGTCGCGCTCTACAATGCCGCCACATTCGAAGAGCTGGCTCGCGATCCGTTGCAGACGGACCGCCCGATCGAATCGGCGCTCTTTGCCGCCGACGATCGCGTTCTCATCGCTCTCAGCCGCGAGGGATTGTTCGAGAAGCGGCTTCTGTCCGCGGATGTGATCCACACCGAACGGATCTGCCTGCCGGTCGGCAGCGGGCCGCAGATCGCCACCCTCGCCTCGCCCGATCGCCTGCTCTTCGCCGAGCGGCGCTGCAGCAGCAGCGGCGCGTTCGTCAGGTCGAATCGCCTGGTCGCTCCGGCATCCTTGTACGGCGTCAATGCGTACGCTCTCGCCTACGATCGCGATTCGAATCTCCTCTATGCCACCGATCGCGCGGGATTCCTTACCGTGTATCGGGTACCGAGAGCATCGGTTGTGCACTGAGAGTGTGTGGAGCGGTTTTAGCCGGTCATGGCCGGCTGAAGCCGGCCCTCACACATTTTCGTCTTATGATTCCACTCCGCAGCGAAAGGAGCCATTTTCATGAGCAGCCTTGACCTGACTGAAGCCCAGATCGCCGTCCACTGGAAGGAAGAAGGATACTTTCAGTCGCCGAAGAAATTCATCGAGCAGGCGAACCTGAAGGATCCCGACGTCCTCGAGCGCTTTGCTCTCGACAAGTTCCCAAAGTGCTTCGACGAGTACGCGGAGATGCTGACCTGGTACAAGAAGTGGGACAAGACGCTCGACTCGAGCAACCCGCCGTTCTGGAAGTGGTTCGTCGGCGGGAAAATCAACGCCAGCTTCAACTGCCTCGACCGACACCTTCCCAAGAGCAAGGACAAGCCCGCGTACATCTTTGTCCCCGAGCTGGAGAACGAGCCGGACATCGTCCTGACGTACCAGGAACTGCACAAGCGCGTGAATGAATTCGCCGCGCTCCTTCGCGACTTCTGCGGCCTCAAGAAAGGCGACCGGGTGACCGTCCACATGCCGCTCGTTCCAGAGCTGCCGATCACGATGCTCGCCTGCGCGCGGCTGGGCGTGATCCACTCTGTCGTGTTTGGCGGATTCAGCGGCGCGGCATGCGGCCAGCGCATCGCCGACTCCGGCAGCCGCGTCCTCATCTCCATGGACAGCTACTACCGCAGCGGAGGGCTCATCGACCACAAGGAGAAGGTCGACCTCGCCGTGGAGACAGCAAAGGCCGACGGGCAGAAGGTCGACAAGGTGTTGGTGTGGCGCCGCTATCCCGGGAAGTACAACTCGAAAACACCGATGGTCGAAGGGCGCGACTTCTTCGTGGACGACGTCCTGAAAAAGTACGCGAACAAGACGGTCGAGCCGGAACAGATGGACGCTACCGATCCGCTGTTCATCATGTACACGAGCGGCACGACCGCGAAGCCGAAAGGGATCCAGCACGGGACGGGCGGTTATCTCTCTTACGTCACCGCCACGTCGAAGTGGATCCTGGACATCCATCCCAATGACATCTACTGGTGCATGGCGGACATTGGCTGGATCACCGGCCACAGCTACATCGTCTATGGTCCCTTAGCACTCGGCACCACGAGCGTGCTGTACGAAGGCGTGCCGACCTTCCCCGATGCCGGGCGCCCATGGCGCGTCGCGCAGCGGCTCAAGGTCAACATCTTCCATACCGCCCCGACGGCGATCCGCATGCTGCGCAAAGTCGGCCCTGACGAACCTGGCAAGTACAAGTATCAGTTCAAGCTGATGGTCACGGTGGGCGAGCCGATTGAGCCCGAAGTGTGGCGCTGGTACTACGACGCCGTCGGCAAGAAGGAAGCAGTGATCGTCGACACCTGGTGGCAGACCGAAACCGGTGGCTTCCTCTGCAGCACGATCCCCGCGCTGCAGCCGATGAAGCCCGGCAGCGCAGGACCGGGAATGCCCGGCATTCATCCGGTCATCTACGATGAAGTGGGAAACGAAGTGCCGCCAGGAAGCAGGGCCGGCAACATCTGCATCCGCAACCCGTGGCCAGGCATCATGCAGACCATCTGGAAAGATCCCGACCGCTTCGTGAAAACCTATTACGAGAAATACAACAAGAATCCCAAGAGCAAGGACTGGCGGGACTGGCCGTACTTTGCCGGTGACGGCGCGGTTCAGGCGTCGGACGGCTACTTCCGAATCCTCGGCCGCGTCGATGACGTGATCAACGTCGCCGGGCATCGGCTGGGAACGAAAGAGCTCGAATCGGCGTGCCTAATGGTTCCCGAGATCGCCGAGGCGGCGGTCGTTCCGGTAG
>QHVS01000302.1 GCA_003223635.1 Acidobacteriota bacterium
CCAGGCGTCAACGGAACCAATTTCGTCAGCGATGTGCAGATCTTCAACAGCAGCGCGTCGACTGCAAATGTGACGGCGATCTTCACTCCGTCCGGAGCGGATGGAACAACGAACTTTGCCGCGGTGAAGCTGGAAATCGCTCCGCTGCAGGTCGTGGCTTTGAACGACGTCGTCACCGCGGTGATGCAGACCGCTGGTACCGGGCAGCTCGACTTCTCGGGCGATGTGGGAAATCTGATCGTCAGCAGCCGCACGTACAACAGCACCTCTGCGGGAACATTCGGCCAGTCGATTCCATCGATCAGCTCCGATGAAGCGATCGGCGCCGGAGACCTGGCCACGGTCACGCTGCTTCGCCACAACATCGACTTCCGCTCGAACATCGGATTCGCGGAAGTGGTGGGTGGGAGCGGAACGGCGCGCTTTACGTTTCTGGATTCAGCGGGCAACACCGTCGGGACGACAGACTATCCCGTCGTTCCATTCACGCATTTCCAAACTGCATTACTGATGGACGCTATCCGCGCGGATGTCACGATGATCGGCAACGGGCGCATCGCCGCATACGGCTCCGTCGTCGACAACCATTCCGGCGACGGCATGTACATTCCCGCCGCACGCGCGTTCGCGATGGAGCGCGTCGTTCCCGCGGTTCATTCGCCGGGCTTGAACGGCACGTTCTGGCGGACCGACATCTGGACAACCACCGGCCTAACCACGACTCTTCAGGAGGACGTCGTTCCTGCGCAGACGCTCGTTCCACTCTTCATCACGGCGGCGATTGCCGGAAGCCGGACGTGGACGACCACTGACAACGGCAGTTGCGGCGAGTTCATCCCGGTGATGCCGATCAGCGGTGCGATGCGCGCGGGAGAGTCGCCGCTCCATCTCATCGGCATCGAGCAGTCGGCGGCGAGACGAACGAACATCGGCGTGATCAACGTCGATCGCGCCGCGCCGGTCGGCATACGCATCACCGTATATGACGGCGCGGGCCGAGAGCGCGGCCGGTTCGACCAGGGGATCCCGCCGGCGCAGATGTTTCAGATCCCGCTCTCCGCGATCGCCGCTGGATCTCTGCAAAACGGGCGCGTGACGGTCGAGGCCTTCAGCGCGGGCGGCGCGGCGGTGGCCTATGCCTCGGTGGTCGATAACCGCAGCGGCGACTCCTATGTCGTCATCGCCAGGAAAGCGCGTTAATGTATCCTTCGCCGCCCATGACGGAACGCCAGGTTTCCGAACCGCAGACGCTAGCCCAGGTCCCCTTCAAAGTGCTGGAGGAGACCATTCGCCAGTTGCGCAGCACGCGAAACGACATCATTCGTTACGCAGTATGGAACGTGCGCAATCTCTCCGACGACGAATTCAACCGCACCGACGATCGCAAGCTCCTCGGATATTTCCGCCAGGACCTTCTGGAGACGCGATTCCTTTCCAAGGGCCGGCGCATCGATTTGATCCAGCTGTGGAAGTGGTTCGACGACCAGATGACCGGGACCGAGCCGATGCTGATCGAGGGCCAGGAAACCTTCCTCAATATCAAGGACAAGGATCTGGAGAAGGTGAGGAAGCGGATCGCCGAGATTCACGCCTTCCTCCCCACGCTCCGATCCGAGGATCTGGACGCGTTCCGGAGGGTGAAGTACAAGCTGCGGCGCACGGTCATGCGCCTGACCTACGACCTGCACCACCTCTTCAAGCGGCTGGAGAAGTACCGGAAGAATTTCGGCGCGGCGATGGCCCCTCGCCCCGAGCGGGTGACGCTGGAAGCGGTCAACGACATCCCTGAGCCGCCCCCTATCGACGAGCCGGACGACGAAGCCAGCCCTTAGACGTCCACCTGCACTTGCTGTCCGTCGATCACGGTCACATTGATCGTGTTGATGGCGCGGTCTGCGCCGTCGAGGATCTGCAACTGGTACGTTCCCCCCGCGATGTTGTTCAACGTCGTTACGCCCGGAGAGGGATCGATAGTGAAGATCGGATTGCGGAACGGGCCGCGCGTGTAGGGCATCCCGTTCGAATCGACCAGCCGCGCGCGCAGAAGCGTGCTGCTCTTCGACCGTAGGATGACAGTGCCTCCGGGCGTGAGGGCGACCGTTGGCTCCGACGGCGAGGTGATGGTGACGGTCCGCGGCGCGTAACCCATCGACGTGAGCGTCACGCGGTACGAGCCGGGCGAAAGCGCGAGCTTGATCGGCTCCGGTCCGCCTCCGAAGCGGAATGAGCCGGTGTCGATCTCGCGACCCGCGCCGTCGACGATGCGCGTGACGTCCGCTCCGATCGGGCGCTGGTCGCGGCCATCGACGACGTGGAGCGTGACGCCGCTGCTCGGCGACAGCTTGAACACCACGCTGTCCACGCCGTTGTCGCCGACGGTAATTGTCTGCACGTCATGTCCGTATCCCTCTTTTTCCGCTTTCACCTGATAAGAGCCCTGAGCCACGTTGTCGATGACGAAAACTCCGGAGGGATTGCTTTGTCCGCCGCGTGAAGTGAGAAACGCCTCGCCAACGGCGGACTGCATGAGCACCTGCGCGCCTTCGATCGGCGCGCCGGTCGTCGCGTCGATGACGCTCCCGCGGACCGGTGCAGCTTTGATATCGATGTCGAACGAGCCTGAACCGTGAACGTCATACGTCGTGTTGTACGGGCTGGTGCGTTGGAGATCGATGACTTGCACGTTGTACGAAGCATCGTCGAGACCGCCGACTTCGTAGGAGCCGTTGCTGTCAGTCGTGGCGTTAGCGCTGGTCTGCGCCTGAGCGTTGCGCGGCATGAAGTGGACCACAGAGCTGGTCACCGGCTGTCCGTTGTGCGTGACCCGTCCCCGAATGACCGTAGCGATGAACTCCAGGTCCGCCTGCACGGAGGCGCCGGGATCGACCTGAATCGATTTGACCGGGGACGTCTTTGAGCCAGTGGCCAGGCCCTGGCCCGTTCGGGCGATCAGGCGCACCGTACCGGATGGCGCTCCGTCGATTCGGTAATTTCCATTGGCGTCGACTGGCGTCGAGGTGCTTCCGCTGCCGGCGGTCGTTGCCGTGACTGTGGCCTGCTGCAGCTCGCGATCGGTGAGGCCGGTGACGTGCCCGGTAATGACCGCTCCGACGGCCATGATGATGCGCGCCGGCGCTCCGGTGCTGGCGTCGAAGTCGCGAAGGATCCCGTCTGCGTATCCGCTCTTCGCCGCGGCGAGGTTGTAATGGCCGGGAGCGGCTCCTTCGATTTGGAACGAGCCATTGGAATCGGTGCGCGCCTCTTTGCCGAACGACGGGTCGCTCGATGACATGGCGCGCACCATCGCGTCCGCGACCGGGACGCCTGCATCCGTGACGACAGTTCCGGTCAAACGGATTCCGGA
>QHVS01000293.1 GCA_003223635.1 Acidobacteriota bacterium
CGCGCAGCATCGCTTCGTACACGGCGAGCGCCTTCTCTGCGCCGATGGCGCTGGCCAGGCGACTCTTCACCTTTCCCAGCTCAGGCAGCCGGGCGAAGACGAGCAGCCGCTGGGCGGGCGGCGGGGTGGTGAGGAACACGCGGGCAGTATAGTCACGAGCAATGAGTGAGGCGCGAATCGCACTGATTACCGATTTCGGGATGCAGGATCCCTACGTCGCGGCGGTCAAGGGTGTGATTTCGGCCCGGACCGACGCGCCGATCATCGATCTGAGCCACGAGATCGAGCCCTTCGACATCTTCCAGGCGGCGTGGTTCCTTCGGGGGATCGTCCGCTACTGGCCCGGGGCGACGATCTTCATGGTGGTGGTCGATCCGGGAGTCGGCACATCGCGGCGGATTCTCGCCTTGCGAAGCGAAGGGAAGGTGTTTCTTGCGCCTGACAACGGCGTGCTGACCTTCATCGAAGGGGAGGCGCGCGCCGTGGAGAAGGAGTCGCTCTTTCTGCCCGGCGGCGGCACGACGTTTCATGGACGCGATCGATTCGCGCCGGTCGCAGCGGCGCTGGCCAACAACTTTCCATTCGACGACCTGGGTCCTCTGATCATGGATCGGGTTCGTCTCGATTACACAGAACCTTGCTACAGCGGCGAACGGATCACCGGCACGATCGTCTCCATCGACCGGTTTGGCAATGCGATCACCGACGTCGAAGCTGCGCGGATCCCGTTTTCCCGATTTCAACTGCGCGTAGGCGATGCGACGATCGCGCGGCGCTCGACAACCTACAGCGAAGACGGTTCGTTCATGATCGTCGGCTCGACGGGATGCATCGAACTTTCAGTGGCAGGCGGCAGCGCGGCAGCGCTCCTGCAGCTGCGGCGCGGCGATCGGGTGTCCGTCATTCCCACTGCATGAAACGTTTTCTTCGGCTGCTCGTCGCGCTGGTCATCCTGATCGCGCTGTTGTTCGGCGTGGCCTGGATTCCGGTACGCGACGCACGCGACGCCTGGCTGGCCGGCCGGAACTCGGTGGCCATCGGGATCGCCGAGCAATGGTCGAAGTTTCACCTCTGGCAGCGCCAGTATCACCAGATCTTCGCGCTGGCGTTTCTGAGCATGGGCAATGAGGCTGCCGCGCGTCCGCATCTGGCCTCGATCGGCGCGGTGTGGTTCCCCGCTGTGGCGAAGGAAGATGTGGCCCGCCGTCTCTTTGCCATCGGCAACGATGCCGCTTTTCTGGAGTATGACGCTGCATCGCGCGATCGCCGCGAGAGTCCGAGCGTCGCGCTTTATCGGGCTGCCGCGCAGGCCGAAGCGAATCATCTCGATGAAGCGGAGAAGACGCTCCGATCCATCGACGCTTCGAGAGTCGATTCGCAGAAGTACGCGGCGCTCCACACGTCGATCGAGCAAAGGAAAAGCGGGGCCGTGCCGTTTGTCTTCGATCGCAGCGATCGTCCGATTGCCATCTACCGGCAGGGGACGAACGAAGTCGCAGCCACCGACAGCGACTTCGACGCGCTCATCGATCGCCAGGCCGGCGAGCTGACCGTCGGCGCGCGTCTGCCGCAGCTCGGAAGCAATGCCACGATCGCCACCACGCTCGATCCTGCCGTGCAGAAAGCGGCCATCGCGGCGCTGAACGGCTATCGCGGATCGCTCGTGGCCATCGATCCGCGCACCAACGAGATCCTCGCCGTGGCCAGCGCGCGCGGCAAAGGATCGCTGGCCAATCTGGCCCTCGAACAACAGTACGAGCCCGGCTCGGTAATCAAAGTGCTGACCGGCCTGAATGCTCTGAGCAGCGGCGTCGACGTCAACTCGATGTTCCCGTACATCTGCAAAGGCGACTTGATGATCGATGGCCGCCGCTTCGGAGATTGGGTGCCGCAGGGACACGGCCGCCTGGCCAACATGGACGAAGCGCTCGCGGTTTCCTGCAACATCTTCTTTGCCGATGTCGGTCTTCGCCTGCAGCGCGATCGGCTGCAGCGCTTCATGAACGCTGCCGGCTTCGACGCCCAGGCCAACCTCGGCCTCTTCCAGGTGCCGCTGGGCAAAACGCAAGCCGGCGTGTTCAACAACTTCGAGACCGCCTCCTTCGCTATCGGCCTGCAACACGAGACGATCGACACGATTCATCTGGCCATGCTGGCGTCGATGGTGGCCAATCGCGGCGTGCTGACCACGCCGCGGCTCCTTCGGCAGCGGCGCTCGATCCTCGGCGAAGTCGTCGCCGTCGGACCGGCACAAGGAAGGACGCGCGTCGCCACTGCCGCCGCGGCGGAGCGGATGATTGCGGCGATGCAGGAGGTGATCAACAGTCCGCGCGGCACCGGCCGCCGGGCCACGGTCGAGGGGTTGACCATCGCCATGAAAACAGGGACGGCTGGGGAGCGAAGCAGCGGCCTGGAAGCGATCATCATGGCCTTCGCGCCGGTCGAGTCGCCGAAGATCGCCTTCGGCTTGATCGCCGAGGATGCCGGGCCGGCGGAGTTCGCGGGTGCGAAGATCGCCCGGGACTTTTTGGAAGGCGCTACAATTCACAAATGACAGGTCGCGAGCGACGCCGCACCGAACGCTTTCCCACTGCGTCGATTCCTGTGCAGTTGTCGGAGATCAACGCCGAGCTGATCGATCTCTCCATGTCCGGCGCGGCGGTGGTGCACAAATCGCCGATCAAATCGGGAACGGCCTACACGCTGATCTTCCCCAGCCACGGCGGCTTTTACATTCCCTGCACGGTGCTGCGCTCCGTCGTGCAGGTCCGCCGCGAAGACCGCGGGCCGGAGTACGTGTTTCGCTCGGCCATCCAGTTCTCGCCGATTCCCGCGGAGCAGGAGCCGTCATTGCGAGAGTTCCTGCAGATCCAGATTGGACGGTTGGAAGCGGCGCGAGCGGCAGCGGGGGAGTAGCGCCGGCTACCAGCCCGCGCCGGCAAGTTGCCGGCGCACCCGCCGCCAAGTTGGCGGCGGTACAACGGCTCATCTCACCCACTTGGCCGGCTCTCTTCGCCAGCGCTGCGCGATCGGCATCTGACGTCCGCTGCCGAATGCTTTCGTCGACACACGGATCGTCGGCGCGGCCTGCCGGCGTTTGAACTCGTTCGTGTCGACGATGCGCAAGATGCGCTCGACCAGCGCGCGGTCGTAGCCGGCGACGGCGATGTCGTCCACTTCCTTCCACTCCTCGATGTAGAGGCGGAGGATGCCGTCGAGAACTTCGTACGGGGGCAGCGTGTCCTGGTCGGTCTGATTGGGCCGCAGCTCGGCCGAGGGGGGTTTTGTGATCGACGAGCGGGGGATGATCTGTTCCTTCCGATTGATCCACTCGGCGATGCGATAGATGGTGGTCTTGTAGACATCTCCCAGCAGCCCCAGGCCTCCGGCCATGTCGCCGTA
>QHVS01000294.1 GCA_003223635.1 Acidobacteriota bacterium
CGTTGAGACGATCGCCATACGTTTCGTAAAAGTCGCGAATGAACCTCGAGGGTCGCCGATCCGGCGGCAGTTTCAAGTGCGCCGCCACACGCTGCAGCCAGTGTCCCCACAGGGGCACCGGCGTCGCGTTGTCGACGTGGACCCGGTGAAGCACGGTAACCGCATCGTCGAAGATCACCGTTCCGAACGCTGCGGTGACCAGGTACAGCCACCAGTCATGCGCCACAGGGCGCCCCAATCGCTCGAGACACAGCGTGCGCGCCGCTCGATTGAAAACCATCGTGCATCCGGCCACGACATTCTGAACGAGGGCGTTTTCAAAGCTCATTCGCCGGGGCGGCCGCGTCACCGACAGCGAACGCAGCTCACTGGTGACGTGCAGCATGGCCGAACCGTAGAGAGCGGGTTGATCGTCGTCGAGCGGTGCGAGGGCGGTGACCGCCCGTGTCAGCTTATCCGGCAGCCACACGTCATCCTGATCGGAGAACGCCAACCAGCGCGCCTTGCCGCTCGACGCGAGCAGTGCCATGAAACTGCCACCCCAGCCGAGCCGAGACCCCGCGACGAGGCGCACGCGCGGATCGTCAGCGGCGATCGCCTGCACCAACGCCACGGTCCGATCGGTCGATCCGTCATCTCGCACAACCACACGGATGTCGGTGTGCGACTGACTCAAGATGCTCGCGAGCTGTGTCGCAATGTACCGTTCGCCGTTGTGCGTCGACAGAAGGACCTCCACGTTGGACGACGGTGGCATCGCGGATATCATAGAGACCTCAATTTACATTGCCATGGTAATTGCCATCGGGATGGTCGGGACGTTCGACGTCGCGAACTTCGGCGACCTCCTCTTTCCCCTCATTGCCCGCCATGAGCTCGAGCGACGCCTCGGCCCGGTCGAGATCCGTCCCTATTCCTACAATGCCCGCTCTCCAGCGTCGTGGCCATTCGCGGTCAGCCCCCTGGATCGACTGGCGGCCGAGGTGGGAACGCTGGACCTGCTGCTTGTCGGCGGCGGCGACACCATTCGGTTCGATCCGCTGGTTGCTCTCCGCTATCGTCCCGGTTCGCCGGATATTCATCATCCGACCGGCTTCTGGCTCGCGCCGATCTTTCTTGCTCACACCGCGAACGTGCCGGTCGCTTGGAACGCTCCTGGCGTGCCGTCCGAGATTCCGCCCTGGGCGCACGCCCTTGTGCGAGTGAGCGTAGCGGTAAGCGCCTACGTCAGCGTGCGGGATCAGGCGTCGCACGATCGTCTGACCCGCGTCGCCCACGGTGCTCGGGTGGAGGTGGTGCCCGATTCAGGGTTCAACGCCTCGATGCTGGTGCCCGATCCACCCGTCAGTTCCGACTACCTGGTCGTGCAGAGTCGTCCTCAATACTCACGGTGGCTCCCGCGAGTCCGCGAGCTGTTGCAGGACGATCGATCGCACTTCGTCCTCGCGCCGGTCGGGCCAGTGACCGGCGATCTGGTTCGCCCTCCAGCGAAGCTGCCGCCCCGAACAACATTCGAATATCCGAAGAACCCGAACGAGATGCTCGCCTTGATCGCCGGATCGAACGGCGTGGTCGGACCGAGCCTGCATCTGACGATCGCCGCGCTTTCCTTTGGGCGACAGGCTTTGCGTCCCACCTCGTCGCCGCTGTCCAAATATCGGATGCTCGACGGGCTTAAGGGCGTGCAGGAATTCGACCTCCATTCGGCGGCAACCTCCGACAACCTGCCGCCTGAGCCGTCGCAGCTCTCGGACATCCAGAAGAAATTGGCGCGGCACTGGGACGCGATCGCCGCGCTGGCCGATGCATCGGCGGCCCGAGGTCCGCGACGGAAGTGGGAGCCGATGATGATGGATCTCTGGCAGAGTCTGCCGTTGCGGTTCGAACGGAGGTCGCCGATCGCCAAGCTGCACACGAAGCTTCAAATCGCGAAGACGATGATCGAGAGGTACAGAAATGGCGCAAGCCTTGGTTGATTCAGTGTTGCGGATCGACGTGCTTCGCCACGCCGCGCTCCAGCGGGAACCGTATGCTTACGCTGTCATTGATGAGCTTTTTGACCCCGATCGCGCCCGGGCGTTGGCGACCACGTTTCCGACGGATCGCTATCGGATCGTCAGTGGCGGCGCGGACAAGCTCTATCGCTACGACGCGCGCCCGTTCCTCGCCTTCGGTCGCGACGAGCTCATGTTCGCCGGGCACTTCTCGGTCGAATGGCAGGCGCTAGGCAGGCAACTAGCGTCGCCCGCATATCGGGAGGCACTCGGCCGCCTGGCCAATCTCGATCTGAGCGATGCACCGCTCGAGGTCAACCTGTTTCACTACGGTCCGCGATGTCTCCTCGAACCACACTGCGATCTCCCCGACAAGATCGTCACGCACGTTCTCTACTTCAACGACGCCTGGGATCCAGCGGACGGCGGTTGCCTCCGCATCTTGCGCTCGTCGAATCCGGACGACTTCGTGACCGAGATCCCGCCGATGGTCGGTTCTTCGGTCGTGCTGGTCCGTTCGGAGCACTCGTGGCACGGCGTTCCCGCAGTCAAGCGCGGCGTGGCGCGATCCCGACGCTCACTGACCGCGACGTTCTACCGGCCCGGTTCATCCAGCACGTTGTTTCCGGAGGACGAAGACTACCGGCTGGTGACCGTGGGGGCGAGTGGATCCGGAACGGTGGACCGGCTCCAGGATTTTGTCGTGCGCAAGGTCCAGCGAATCAAACGATGGCGACGAACCTGACACTCCTGTGACGCCGAATTCTCGCCGCAGCTCTACGCCACGGAAGATATGTTTGCCCTAACACGCTCCTAATGGCGCGCTCGATAGACGCTTCGCGGTTGTAGACCAGCAGAATCACGGAGACCAGGGCCTCGGTCATGGGCTTCGACGCGACATAATAGCTCGCAGAGCACCGCCTGAATCGCCCCGAAGGCGAGCAGTGAGCGCGGCAAGCGGAAGGATGAGCGGCTCGACGGCCAGGCGGTGCCGTCCCTCGACGTAGAAACAGCCTCCGCGCGACGCGTACGGCCGCCGCGCCAGGATTGGCGAGGAGTGTGCTCGGCCGACTCACGACAGGAACCACCCGAACCCAAATGACGTCAAGGCGGGCTAGCTTCGCTAATATACCTTGACATAAAGTATCTTTTTATTAAGATACATCCCGATTGAAACGCAAACAAACAAGAAAGCAGGCGGCCCACGGCTCAGGCACGCACCTGTGGTTAGTGCTGATGAAGGCGCATCGGACGCTCGACCGCCTGGCGACGCGCAGCATCGAGTCGTCCGAGGTGGGCCTCTCCGATTTCGCGATCATGGAGATGCTTCTCCACAAAGGACCGCAGCCTGTAAATGAGATTGGTCGTCGCGTCGAGCTCACTAGCGGCGCGATCACCACGGCTGTGGATCGACTCGAGTCGCGTGGTCTGGTAACGCGCGAGGCCCACGCGAGCGACAGAAGGGCTCGCATCGTTCGGCTGACGGCGGCGGGCGAAGAGGAGGCGGCCAAGATATTCGCCGGTCACAAGGCGGCCATGGATTTGGCAGCGAGTGGGCTCTCGAAGACCGAGCGAGCGACGCTCATTGAGTTGCTCAAGAAGCTCGGCACTTCCGCCGGGGCTCGAGCAGCACCACGACAACCGGTCAAGCGCTGAAGGAGTCGAACATGGATGTAAACAAAGGTGGCGCCAAGAGGATTCGTGTCGGCATCATCGGCGCCAATCCGGA
>QHVS01000295.1 GCA_003223635.1 Acidobacteriota bacterium
ACGCCCTGCACTCGCGCTTCGTGGCCAAGGTGCTCGCCGAAGTCGCGCAGTACGAAGAGGGGCTCGATTCAGCGGGCGCCGGCGAGACAGTATTCGCCTGAAGCGGCTCTGGTGTGGTAAAAAAGCCACACCGTGCGACTCACACCTGCCATCCTCTTTCTATGGGCCCAGGCGGCCCTGGCCGCTGATCCGCAGATCGAGCATCTGACGGCTATCGCTTCGAACAGCCACATTAGCGTGCACTTCTCGCTCGCTCACGCATTCGATCGCGAAGAAATCCTTCAGGGTTTGCAGAGCGGTGTTCCCACCGGCTTCACCTACGTCGTGGAGATTTCTCGCGACCGGCCGAGCTGGTTTGACGAAGGGATCTCCCGATCACGGATCGAGGTGATCGCCACCTTCAACTCGGTGACCCGTGAATATCTGCTCAACTATCGGCGCGATCGGCGCCTGGTTCGCTCGGAGACCATCAGCGACGTCGTACAACTGCAACAGCGGATGACGACGATCGACGAGCCCGATCTCTTCGACGTCGGCAACCGCCCGCCGTACAAGCTCCGGGTCCGGGCGAAAGCGGACCTGACGCGCGGCTGGCTGCTCTACTTCATTCCGTGGGAAATCTCCACGCGCTGGCGAAGCGTGCGCGTGCAGCCAACTGAGACGAAGCCATGAAGGGCCGCGAACTGCTGGATCGCTACCGCAAGGACCCGCGCGTCATCGTTGCCGTGCCGCTGCTGGTCCTGGCGGCGACGAGCCTCATCTACTACGCGATCCAGCGGGCCAAGGAGCTCTCGACGGAAGCGTTGAGCAGCCAGGTGCTGCTGTTCGTCCTTTGGAACATCAACCTTCTGCTGATCCTGGGCATCGTATTCGTGCTTCTGCGCGGGATCGCCAAGCTCGTTCTGGAGCGGCAGCGCGGAATCATCGGCTCGCGCTTTCGCACCAAGCTGGTCGTCACCTACATGCTGATGTCGCTGGTGCCGGTGGGCGTCCTCTTTTTCGTGGCCACCGATCTGCTGAGGGTCTCCATCGATCGGTGGTTCAACACGCCGGTGCGCCGCATTCTGCAGAATGGGGAGGCGATCGCCCAGATGGCCCAGGATCAGTCCGCGGCGGTCGCTGCCAGCGCGGCGCGGGAGATCGCCGCGACTCCCGGGGCCACGGATCCTTCGCAGCGCGATGCCATGCTGCAACGGATTTCGCAGTACCACAACGTCGACATGGTGGGCCTCTATCGCGACGGTGTGATCGTCAAGGTGCTGGCCAATCCGCGCGCTCCCATCCAGGAGGTCCCCGACCCTCCGCGGAAGTTCTTCGACGACGTGGCTGAGAAAGGGAGCGCGATGAAGATCGACGTGGCCCCCAGCGGGAAGTGGATCCGCTCTGCCACGCGCGTGGGAACGACGCCGTATGCGGCAGTGGCCGGCGTCTTCATTCCGGCGGCCATGAGCCGGCTCATCGACGAGAGCATCGTCGCGCACAAAAATTTTCAGCAGCTCGACGCGCAGCGGCCAACGCTGAAGGCGTCGCAGACCTCGCTCTTCCTCGCCGTGACGCTCTCCATTCTCTTCTTCGCGATGTGGCTCTCCATCTACGCCTCGCGGAGGATCACCATTCCGATCAAGGCGCTGGCCGAAGCGACGAGCAGATTGACAGAGGGAGATTACGGGCATCGGGTCGACGTCTCGGCCACGGACGAAGTGGGGCGGTTGATCGAGTCGTTCAACACGATGTCGTCGCAGCTCGATCATCAGCGGCAGGCGCTGACGCAGGCGAATCAGTACCTCTCCACGGTGCTGGAAAGCGTCTCCGCGGGGATCATCGCCTTCAGCGACGATTACCGGCTGCTGAGCATCAACCGCGCGGCGCTGCAGATGCTGCAGATCGAAGAGCCGCCTGCGCACGCGCCGCTGGCCCAGGTGCTGGAAGGCGATCTCGGCGTGCTCGACGCCGCGCTTCGCGACCTGACCACTCGGGGCGCGCGCACGCGCGAGGTCACCCTGATCTGCAGCGGCGAGCTGCGCTACCTCGAGCTGGCCCTGGCGCGTCTGGGAGAAGAAGAAGGCTGGGTCCTGGCCATGGAGGACTCCACGCAGCTCGTGCAGGCCCAGAAGCTCGCGGCGTGGAACGAGGCGGCGCGGCGCATCGCGCACGAGATCAAGAATCCGCTCACGCCGATCCAGCTCTCCGCCGAGCGCATCGCCCGCAAATTCGAAAATTCGGATGCCGACGCCGCGCAAGCCATCGAGGAGGGGACAAGGACGATCGTCTCCGAGGTCAGCCAGCTCAAACGACTGGTCGATGAGTTTTCCCGATTCGCCCGCATGCCGGCCGTCCATCTGCGCCACGCGCAACTCGCGGAGATCCTGCAGCAGGCCGCCGGCCTCTATCGCGACGTGAAGCCGGGAGTGAGCGTCTCCGTGACCGTCGATCCGGAGATCGAGCTGCTGATGGATCCCGAACAGATCCGCCGCGCGCTGGGCAACCTGCTCAAGAACGCCGTGGAGGCCACCGAGGCGGGCGAGATTCGCGTCTCGGCGCGCCGCGCGCCGCACCGGGTGGTCATCGAAGTCGCCGATCCGGGACGCGGAGTTCCCGATCGGGACAAGGACAAACTTTTCCTTCCTTACTTTTCAACCAAGGGCCGCGGCACCGGCCTCGGCCTGGCGATCGTGCATCGCATCGTGAATGACCACGATGGAAGGATTTCGGTACATGACAATCATCCCAGGGGAACTCGTTTTGAGATCGAGTTGCCAGCATAGCGAGCAGCGAGCTGCGAGCAGCGAGCGGGCCCTCCCGCGCGCGATTCCTGCTCGCCGCTCGCCGCTCGCTGCTCGCTGACTATGTCCAAGATTCTCATCATCGACGACGAGCAGTCGATCCGCACGACGCTGGGCAAGATCCTCGAAGATGAGGGGCATCGCACCGCGTTGTGCGAATCGGGGGAGGAGGGATTGGCGCAGTACGCGCGCGAAGAGTTCGACCTCGTGCTGCTCGACCTCTGGCTTCCTGGCGTGGAAGGGATGGCCATCCTGGAGCGGCTGCGCAACGCCGGCTCACCGCCGGTGATCGTGATCTCGGGCCACGGCACCGTGGACACCGCGGTGCGCGCCACACGGCTGGGCGCATATGACTTTCTGGAGAAGCCGCTGTCGCTCGACCGCGTGCTTCTCACGGTTGGCCACGCGCTGGCGGATCGCAAACTCCGCGATCAGGTCCGCGATCTGCGCCGCTCTCTCGCCGTCGATGAGTTGCTGATCGGCGACAGCGAGGCCATGCGCAAACTGGAGCAGCAGATCCGCAGCGCAGCGCCAACCAACAGCCGGATTCTCATCACCGGCGAGAACGGGAGCGGAAAAGAAATCGTGGCCCGAACTCTTCACCGGCAGTCGCAGCGCGCAGAGCAGCCGTTCATCGATGTGAACTGCGCGGCCATTCCGGAGGAGCTGATCGAATCAGAGCTCTTCGGACATCGAAAGGGAGCGTTCACAGGCGCCATTGATGAGCGAAAAGGAAAATTCGAGCTGGCCGACGGCGGAACGCTCTTCCTCGACGAGATCGGCGACATGAGTCTGCGCACGCAGGCCAAGGTGCTGCGCGTGCTGCAGGAGCAGACGTTCCAGAAAGTCGGCGGCCAGCAGGCGATCACCGTCGATGTCCGGGTGATCGCCGCCACGAACAAGAACCTGGAGGCGGAGATCGGCGCGGGCGCATTCCGCAGCGATCTGTACTATCGCCTCAACGTGTCCCCATCGCCGTTCCTCCGCTGCGGGCGCGCGGCAACGACGTCATCCTGCTGGCCGCCTCCGCCGCTTTGCCGCGGAGACGGCCACCCCGCGAAAAAAGCTCTCCAGCGCCGCGACGGCCAAGCTGAAGGCGTATCACTGGCCGGGAAACGTGCGCGAGCTGCGGAATGTGATCGAGCGGTTGGCCATCCTGTTGCAGTCGGACACGATCGGTGCGGAAGACATTCAGCTCGGTGCTCGCGGCCCCGCGGCGGGGGAGATCGCCTCTGACCTGACGCTGAAGGAAGCGCGCGATGAGTTCGAGAAACGGTACATTCTGTCGCGGCTGAAAGAATTCGCCGGCAACGTCAGCCGCACCGCAGACGCCCTCGGCGTCGAGCGCTCGAATCTCTATCGGAAGTTGCACGCGTATGGGATCACCGTCGAACGGCCCTGAGGTTTCGGAATAGCCGCCGAAAACAGGTCGTTAGCCTTGACACTCCGGCAGAGGGTTCACTACGCTACGCCGGCTTTCGCGGGAATAGCTCAGTTGGTAGAGTGCGACCTTGCCAAGGTCGATGTCGCGGGTTCGAGTCCCGTTTCCCGCTCCAAAGAAAATCGCGTGAAATGAGCTACTGACCAGTAGCTCATTTTTCTTTTCTCTGCTGCTCGCCAACGTTCATGCGGTCGCTCTCTTCCGCTGATTTCAGACTCGTTTCCAGGTCCGACAGTTCAGCCGGGCGGCCTGCCAATTCGACCTTCGCCCTGTCGAACGCACGGCGGGCCTGTGCGGTTTGCCCTGAGTTGAGGAGATCCCGTGTCGTGGCCATATGAGCTTGCGCGCACTGGTTGCGTTCGGCGGACGACAGCGCATTCGGATCGATCCGTTCGGCATCTTCGCAAGTCTGAGCCACTTCGACTGGCGTCGAATCGCTGTTGAAGATTTGCAGTTTCGCCCTCGCGTCAGCCAAATGATTCGCGCGAATCCATCGGCGTTCCGCCTGGGCCTCTGCATTTCCGCTCCTGGAACCGCTCGCCGCGATCGAAGCCAGGACAGCGATCCCCGCGACGCCGGCCAGAAGAGCCGCAGCAACAACGCCGCCGATACCTTTTCTCTGCTGGTTCAATGCCTCAGTGCGAGGGGCTCGTTCGTGGTGCTTCAGCGCCACGAACACTGCGAGATAGATCATCAGGGCAACGAGTGCAAGGGCCTTCAAGCCCGCAAGCATCGACAGGTATTCGACGCATCCCCCGACCACCGCCCCCAGAAGGTTCGATCCGAGCGATAGCGCTGGATTGGTCGATCGGCTGAATAGCGTGGAAAAGATCACGCCGGCAAAGGCAATCGGCAGGCCGTTGACGAGCCCGCCGAGTACGCCACGCCCCCAGAGCGGCAGATTCAGCAGCAGAGTCGAAGGTAGAACGTACGTGACGAGGACAGCGCCGACAAGAAGAAGGAAGAACCCTTCGAGGTGTTCCGGCTGAAATCGCACGACCCACAAGTTGGCGAGAAAGGCCATGAGCAGAATGCCGGCGAAGACCGACGAGTTCACGATCCACGTCGAGCCGAACAGCAGCGAGATATTCACCACGCCGCGCGTCTCGATCAACAGGAACCCATCAGAAAGAGCGGAATGTCGAAGTGTTCGCGGTGGAAGAGCACACCCCCAAACACCACTCTCGCGCCGACAAAGGCGATCAGGATCAATCCGACGATAACCGCCACATAGCCCGCCGGAAATGTCTTCGGTCGAATGTAGAGAAACGGCCAATCGTCCGTCGGTACGCGCATCCACCCCACAGCACTGGTAGGCGCGAGCTGCCCGAACGGAACTCTTGCCAGCATCGGCCCGACTTCGACCTGCTTGCCTACGACGAACATGCGGGCGTAATGCATGGGCAGTACGACGACCAGCGGTGGAGTGCCGGTCGCGTCCCGCACGAGGGCATATAAGCGATCGGAGAGCCATTCACCCGTGTAGATCGAGAAGCTGACGGTGAGCACACCTCCCGGTTTGACCAGCCGCCAGGCGGATCGAATCGATTCGCGCGTGTAGACATAGTTCTCCAGACGGAGCGATGACATTGCCGAAAACATCGCATGGGAATCGAGCAAGCCGAAGCAGACGACGTCGAAACGTTTGTCTGCGTTCTGCTCGAAATAGGCCCGCGCATCGTTGACCACCCGCGTCGCGCGTGGATCGTCGTATGGCCGCTCGGGATGCAGTTCCTTCCCGATCTTCATGATGAGCGGATCGATATCCACGGAGACGACTCTCTTGAATCCGCTGCGCAGTGCGGCCGCGACATCATTGCCGGTACCCGCGCCGACCACGAGCGCGCTCTCGCGTTCGTTTGTCAAAGAAAATGGCAGCCTGTAGGCCTGATCGAAGTAGCCGAGCATCCGACGTTCGCCCGGTCTCAAGCCAGGTCGGTTCAGGCCGCGAGAAGAAAGATCCTGCATGTATTGATGAAAGTCGCGATTTACGGATAGCTGAATCGGCTTTCCGGTGAAATCTTCCGCGCGCGTCAGGTCGATCCGGTAATACGGCGAGTATTGAGCGCTACCAACCGAGATCAATGACAGCGCGACAATTGCAGCGAAGCTCATGATCGAGAGCGCTCGGCGCGAGAAATACAAGAACGGCAATGCGCCGACGGCGAGCCAAATGGGAGGTGGCGCGCCGAACGCAGAGACGACGGTCATCACGATCACGCCCAGGAGAGATCCGAGCAGGTCAGCCGAGTACGCCCGCAGCGGTCGCAGTCTGCTGAAGAGAGCGCCGACCACGGTTCCGGCGCATACGAAGATCTCCACGATCGTCCCGAACAGCAGCAGAACGATGAGGACGTTGCGAACAAATGCGGTCACGTTCGTCCACGATTCGCCGCCCCAGAGCATTAGCGACACATCGGGAAATTTCAGATGGACGAGGTGAAGCGGTTCCGACAGAGCAAGCGGGACGCAAAGAATCGCCAGCGATGGAAGGGTCCAATGTTGCAGTTCCGGTCGCCGAGTGCCGAGGGCCACGCCAAGGCCCATGCCGAGGAATGCTGCCAAAAGCGTCAGATTATTGAAGTACGCGAACACCGGGACCTGCTGTGAGGTCCATCGGATCAGGGCAAGTTCGAGAGCCAGAATGCCGAATGTGGCCAGACCGATCTGGAACGTCACCGCGCGGGCCGAAGAACGATCCATCTTCGAGATTTTAACGGCGCACGACCGGCCCGATCGCGAATTGTGTGCGTCTCACTGCCTGCGACTGTGACCCCGGACACACTTGGCGGACGCTCGCTGGCCACCGTGCGATGCGTCACGCGTGATCGGCAAGAGGCCGGCTACCGTCGGTGCATCCAACGGAGGTTTAACCGTGAAAAGAACGTCGATTCTAGTTGCAGTTTCATTGGCGCTTACCGTCTTGCTGGCCGGGTGCCACGGCGAGAGCTCGCTGACTGGGCCGCCATCAGGAAGCCATGTTCTGACGGGTCAGGTTGTTCCGGTCGGTGATCTTGCCGGATCTTCGCCCGCCGGCATCACCGTGTCGTGCAGCGGACAAGTGGCCACGACGGATGCCGCCGGTCAGTTCGCATTCATGGGCCTGCCGGACGCCAGCGGTCAGTACACGATTCTTTCGACCACCGCTTCCTCCGGTAACTTGCAGTTGGCGTTTTCGCGCAAAGACGGAATCAACGCCAGCGGCAGCGTCAGCGCTGCCGCGGCGTCGGTCATCGTTCAATTGCAGAAGTCGCAGGCCTCGATTGTCGTGACCGGCCTGTCCAAGCGCGAGATCGAAGGTCTGATCACCGCGATTTCATCGTCGTCGATTACGGTGAACGATGCCAGCACCGGTGGTCCGGTGACGGCGGCGATCACGTCGTCGACGGTGATTCGGAAAGGCAATCAGACGC
>QHVS01000009.1 GCA_003223635.1 Acidobacteriota bacterium
GGTCATTGCTGCTGTATTGGTCCTTGTTGATGTCGCTGGAGAAGAGCAGCGAGTACGGCCGCCCGGACTGCGCATTCCAATACAGGCCAAGCGTGTGGTTCAACGGGCCGGTGCTCAGGTTGTAAGAAGCCGAAGCGTTGAGGCGATGCTCCACCTCGAACGCGGACCGCCCCAGGGTCGGCGTGAAGATGTCGCCCTGAGTGTGCTGGAAGCGCCAGTTCGAGATTGCGCGGCTGGAGGTGGCGTCGAAGGCCGACTTGGCGTTCTGGTGTGCGTACGAAGCCGACAGAGTCACACCACGGGCAAACGGCCGGTTGAGCTGAATTGTCTGGATCGACTCGCTCCCCTTGCTGGTATTCGTCAGCATCGTCGCGTCGAAGACCTGAGAGTTGACTAGAGCGTAAGTCGGACGACCGTCCAGCGCGCTGGTGCCGGTCTGCTTGCGATTCACATTGATGTAGTAGACATCTTCTTGCGACTTCGAGTAGAGCGCCTCGACCGTGCCGCGGATCCCGAAGAAGAGGTCGCGGTCATAGCCGAGGGTGCCTCGAAGGACACGCGGAAACTTGAAGTTCGGATCGACCATGTCGACCGAGAGCGATCCGGTCGAGCCAAGACCCTTCGGCTGCGCATTGGGATCGGGATTGAACGCCGGCGGCTTGCAGCCTGCCGACGTCACGCACGCGAGGGCAACGCTGAAGACGCCCGTTCCACCGTATGCGTTGGAGATCCAGACGTACGGAGCACGGCCGGCGAAGATGCCGACGCCGCCGCGGACCTGCTGGGTTCCGCCGGCGACCGGTTGCCAGTTGAATCCGAAGCGCGGAGAGAGGACCGTCGTGTTGTGCGGTTTCGAAGCGGTGCTGAAGCCGATCGTGCTCTGCACCGTCGGATTGAATGACGGCGTGTCGGGGAACGATGGCCGATCGGCGCGGACGCCGAACGTCAGAGTGATGTTGTTGTTCATGTGCCACTGATCGTTCACGTAGAGGCCGTACTGGCGTGCGGCGAAGGAGGTTGGATTGCGCGGATTCGATCCGGTGGCGTAGCTGATGCGGTATTCACACGTTTGTGGAGCCGGAAGATTCGTGCAATCGCCCGATTCGAACCTGGCCAGCGTCGGATAGTAGTAGTAGCCGTAGAACTCCGACAGGAAAAGGTTCTTGAACCGGAACGCTTCGTTGTGTGTCCCCAGAACGATGGTGTGATTGCCACGGGTCAATGTGAAGTCGTCTGTGAGTTCGTCGATCTTCTGATCCAGCGCGTTCGCGCCGGAGAAGCGCTCCGTCCCGGCGCTGAGATTCGGTGAGCTCTGCGGCGTGCCGCCGATCTCGATGCTGGGGAAGACGACCGGAACATTGCGGATGTCTTTGATCGTCTGGTGGCCCAGCCGAAACTCGTTGAACATCGTCGCGTTGAAGACGGTGTTCCACTGGCCGACGGTGGAATTGGTCTTATCAGCGATGGTGTAGATGGCTGTGGGGAAGCGGTACTGCGTCGCGCTGCGGTTGCTGACCGTGTCGTTGATGCCCTTCACGTAGTTGTGCCGCAGGGTCACCTGGCTGGAGTTGCCCAGGTTGACGTCGAAGCGACCGAAGAAGAGATTGCTGTTCGTGTTGCGCGGGAAGTCGCCGAGCGTACCAGGGTCGTAGTTGTAACGAGTGATCAGGTCCTGGCGGAACTGGGCCGCGTTGTTGCCGTTCGGATTGGTGAAGACGGTGGCCGTGCTGCCGTCAGCGGAAACACCGGTCGGCTCGTTGCGACGGTTGCGCTCGCCGCTGGTGAAGAAGAACAGCTTGTCGCGCAGGATGGCCCCGCCCAGGCGCCCGCCGTACTGAGTCTGATCGAACGTGGTGATCGGTTTTTCCACGATCCCGCTGCCCCTGGGAAAATTCGGGACCGACTTGCCGACGTAGCTCGGACTGCGCTTGGTCCCGAACAATGACCCCTCAATTTGGTTCGTTCCCGAGCGCGTTACTGCATTGATTCCGCCGCCGGTGAATCCCCCCTGGCGCACGTCGTACGGCGAGACGACGAGCTGCAACTGCTGGATGGCATCGAGTGAGATGGGGTTCGCGTTTGTCTGACCGCCGGGCGTGCCGGTGTCCGCCAGGCCGAACAGATCGTTGTTTACGGCGCCGTCGATCTGGATGTTGTTGTAGCGGTTGTTGCGGCCGGCGATGTACAGCCGCGTCGACGACGCGTCTTGCGGATCGACGGAGATGTATGGATTGGTGCGCGCGTAATCCTGCAGCGTGCGATTGACCGTGGGGAGCGTCTCGATCTGCTTGGTGGAGACGGCCGACTCGGAGCCGGTCCGATTGGGATTGATGATCGGATCGGTACTGGCCGTCACGGTGATGGCCTCCGAGACCGCCGCCATGCCCAACGTCAGCGGGACATTCGTCGTTTGGCCAAGGCGAACCTCGACGTTATCGGCGGTCATGGACTTGAACCCCTCGAGATTCGCGGTGACACGGTAGGGACCACCGATCCGAGCGTTCGGAATCTGGTAGTAACCGTTCGCGCCGCTCACGGTGCTATACCGCGTCCCTGTCGGCACATGGACCGCCTCGACGGTGACGCCGGGCATCGCGTTGTTGTCCTGTTTCGCGCTGACGGTCCCGGCGATATTGCCGGTGGTCACCTGCGCCAGCAGCGCGGGCGCGAGAAGCATGCAAAGGGCGACGAACACCGTTGCCCAACGCCTGAAATTGAACATAGATCCTCCTGTTTGGTAGAACGGATTGTCCCCTGGGATTTTGCTGAACGTTTTACCACACCGCGGCGGCTCTCGCATCAAGAGCCTGCAAAAGTTTTCCGGAGGATCTAGAAGCTCTTCAAAAACGCTTCGTTGCTCGGGAACTTCTGCAGGCGCTCGAGCAACATCTTCATGGCGTTCATCGGATCGGTGCCGGCCAGGGCGCGCCGCAGGGTGTGAATCTTCGGCAGAACGGTTGGTGGTAGCAGCTTCTCCTCTTTGCGCGTGCCGGTCTGGGCGATATTCATGGCCGGAAAGATGCGGCGCTCGAAGAGGCCGCGATCGAGCACGATCTCCGTGTTGCCGGTGCCCTTGAACTCCTGGAAGATCACCTCGTCCATGCGCGAGCCGGTATCGACCAACGCAGTGGCCACGATGGTCAGCGATCCCCAATCCTCGGCGTTGCGGGCCGCTCCGAAGAAGCGCCGCGGCTTCTCCATCGTCCGCGCGTCGATGCCGCCGGAGAGGATCTTCCCCGACCCGCGCTGCTCGTTGTTGTAGGCACGCGACATCCTGGTGATGGAGTCGCAGAGAATCACGACGTCTTTCTTCATCTCCACCAGCCGGCGGGCGCGCTCCAGAACGACCTCGGCGATCAGAATGTGATTCTCGGCCGTTTCGTCGGAGCTGGAGGCGAGAACTTCGCCCTTCTCCACCGAACGCCGGAAGTCGGTCACTTCCTCCGGCCGCTCGTCGACCAGAAGAACCATCAGCGTGACGTCGGGATGATTGGTGTTGATGCCGTGGGCGATGTCCTTCAGCAGCGTCGTCTTTCCCGCCTTCGGCGGAGCGACGATCAGGCAGCGCTGCCCCTTTCCCAGCGGAGACAGCAGGTCGAGCACGCGCGTGGTCAGACGCTCCGGCTCCGTCTCCAGCTTGAACATGTGATTCGGATCGATGGAAATCAGCTCGGAGAAAGGACGGCGCGCCTCGCGGTACTCCTCCAGCGACATTCCCTCCACCTGCTCCAAGCCGACGAATTCGATGTTGTTTCCCGCGCGACGAGCGCTGCCCGCGAGGAGAAGGCCGGACTGCAGGTGAAGGCGATCGATCATGGAGCGCGGCACGATTGCGTCGCCGTGCTGCGGAACGAAGTTGTTGGCGGATTGGACAAGCATGCCGGAACCGTTCGGCTTGATGAAGAGAACGCCGGAAGCGGGAATCAGCTCGCCGCTGGGGATCTCAATCGGTGCCGTCCCGATGTCCGGAGTGAACATCTGCTGCCGCCGGCGATGCCGGGAACGGCGGCGCCGCCGCCCGCCTCCAGGCGAAGGGTAGGGAGAAGAATCGCCACCCTGCGAATTCGCATTGTTCCCGCTGGACGGGGGTTGGAATGGGCCGTTGCCGCCCGACGGCCCTTGGACGCCTAGCGCGGACTGTGAATGCCGTCTGCGCCGGCGCCGCTTACGCGGCTCACGATTGTCTGGAGTCATGCAAATTCAAAAACCTTGGATGTTGCGTCACCTTCGATTGCCGGATGCCATCGATCAGGGCGGAGAATCAAATCTCAGAACGCCCGGCAGGTTGCCTGTGATCGTTGCACGAGGTGCGGGCGTAAGTATCCGATAGCTTTTTCACAAATGCAAGTCGCGCTTCGCGCATCACCTGTCGCGGTTCGCGCGGTTCCCGACCCGCGATTCGCGGCCGCGGCTCGCCTTCAAATTTATTGTCGGTTGTGCCACAATGACGTCCATCCCATTCCCGTTGGCCGCGCTAACGTACATGCCTGAAAACATTCTCGTTGTCGAGCAGGAGTCTACCTATGCGGACCGGGTCAGGCAGGCGCTGGCCGGCCAGCCGTTCGTCCCGTTATTTGTCAAGAGTGGGGATGAGGCGCTGCAGGCCATCGACCGCGAACACCCCAGACTGATCGTGCTGTCCGATGCCGCACTCATCCGCACGATCCGCTCGCGTCGGTCGGGGGAGCAGACTCCGATCCTGCTGACTGTGGCCGGCTACAACGGAAGCGCGCCGAAGCAGGACGCGACCGCGTTAGGCGCCTCCGACATTCTTCGCAAGCCGTACTCTGAAAGCGAATTCCTGGACAAAGTGCAGCAGATGCTTGCCAGCGCTCACGCAGCGTTGGGACCGTTGGCGGAGCACCACCGGGAGTACACGGTCCGTCATGCGAATGTACCGAGGTTGAGCGAGGGGGGAACGCAGCTCACCTCGCGCGAGATCTTCGGCGATCTTCTGGCCGACGATCATGCTCACGCCGGAATGAAAAAGGCGATCCACTCGAAGGACGACGTCGACAAATTGTTGGCCGACACGCTTTCCGGTGTGTTGCCGCAGAAGAAGAAGGGCGGGACCGGACCCGGCACCACCCCGGTGCCCGCAGCGCCTCCCAAACCCAAAACTGAACCAGGCAACCGCGACATTGACAAGCTGCTGGCCGATCTGACCATGAGCCGGCGGCCCAAGCCGGCGCCGCCGCCGTCCGCCGGGGCAACGCCCGCTGCCGTGATCAAGTCGCCCATCTCTCAACCGGCCCAGGCGGAACAACCCACGGTGCCGGAAGAAGAGCCGACGGATGGCGTTCGCTTCGGTCAGTACGTTCTGCTGGACAGAATCGCCAGCGGTGGAATGGCCGAGGTGTGGGAAGCTCGGATGCGGGGAGTGGAGGGATTTCAGAAGATCGTCGCTATCAAGAAGATCCTTCCCCATCTCTCCGACAATCAGGAATTCATCGCCATGTTCGTCGATGAGGCGAAGCTGGCTGCGCAACTCAATCACAACAACATCATCCATATCTACGATCTGGGCAAGATCCAGACGTCGTACTACATCGCCATGGAGTTCGTCGATGGGTACGACCTCAAGTCGATCCTGAAACAGGCGCAGGAGCGCGATCAACCGCTCACCGTCGACCTGGCGCTGTTCATCGCTTCCAAGGTCGCCGCGGCGCTCGACTACGCGCATCGCAAGCGCGACTTCGACGGACACGACCTCGGCCTGGTTCATCGCGATGTGTCGCCGCAGAACGTGCTGATCTCGCACGAAGGAGACATCAAGCTGTGCGACTTCGGAATTGCCAAGGCGGCATCGAAAGCCTCACACACTCAGGCCGGCGCGCTCAAAGGAAAGCTGCAATACATGGCGCCGGAGCAAGCCTGGGGCCGGAACATCGACCGGCGCTCCGACATTTTCGCCCTCTCCGCCGTTCTATTCGAGTTGCTGACCGGACGGAAGCTCTTCGCCGGCGAGAACGAGATGTCCGTGCTGGAGCAGGTGCGCCAGGCACGCGTCACGCCGCCTTCGACCTTCAATGAAGAGTTGACGCCGGAGATCGACGCGGTCGTGCTCAAGGGACTGCAGAAAGATCCTGCGAACCGCTATCAGACGGCAGCGGAGATGGCCCGCGATCTCGACGTCATCCTGTACAACTTCAAGCCGACGCCGACGAGCGCCGACCTTGCCATCTACATGCACCGCCTTCGGAACGCGGCACCGGTTCCTGTTTCCGCACCCCCGCCGCAGCTGCAACCCGTGGCAGAGAAAAAACCGGCGCCAGCGCCCGCAGTCGCCGCTTCCGCCGTGCCGATGCCGTCATGGGACGCCGGTCCGGCGGCTCGAGAGAAGAAGGCGCCGATCATTCCGATCGCCATCGCGGCCGCGGTGGTCATCGCCGTCGCCGTCGGCGCATTCATGATGATGCGCGGCCGCGGAGCCAGTGCGCCGCAGGCCGCGGCTCCGACCCGGGCAGCGATCACGCCGCCCGTCAGCTCAACCACGGCGACTACGGCGAGCGCTGGTCTGACGACCAGTGCGACGGTCGCCCCTTCAACGCAGCCTCCCGCACTCGATCCTGCAAAAGTGGATGAGGAAGTGCGCAAACGTCTCGCGGCGCAGCGCGCAAAGCTGGAAGAGCAGGCGCGGGCGCAAGAGGCGGCCGCCCAGCCGCAACCGCGTCAACTGCCTCTGCTGACCCGCAATGTGCCGCCGCCGACCAAGACGCAGCCGGCGCCGCAGCCTGCCGCTTCTCCCCCGTCGATCGTGGACAATCGACCAGCGCCGGTGGAGACAGCGACAATCACGCAGCCCCAACCGGCGCCGCAACCTGTGACGCAGACCGTCGCTCCCGCGCCCGCGCCGGTTGAGCCGCAGCGCGCGCGGGAAGGGGATCTCATTCCGACCGGCACCGACGGGCTTGTCCTGGCGAAGATGCTGCGCCGGGCGAACGTTCCCTACCCGCCGTTGGCGAAGATGCAGCGCGTCGAAGGAACAGTGCTGGTCGGCGCTCTCGTCGATGAGAGTGGAAATGTGCTGGAAACCCGCATCATCCGTGCCGTTCCGCGGCCGGTGGGGTTGAACGAAGCGGCCGAACAGATCGTCCGCAAATCGGTATTTTCCCCGCCCACAAAAGACGGCGTGCGGGTCAAAGCGTGGACCACGGTGCCCGTGGACTTTAAGCTATAATCCGCCGGCTCGATGACGGTCCTCACGGATCAACAGCGCAAGTTCTATGAGAACACCCTGCAGGTAACCAAGCAGGAGATCAACGAACTGAAGGAACAGATCGAAGAAGAGCTGAGCAAAGTCAAAGATCGCATCTCCGATCTGGAACGCCATCAACGCCTCCAAGCAAATGTACGCCGCCGCCTGCCAGCGCCTCGGTGTTCCCAACGATATCGAAGAAGAAGAGGGCGGCGAATCCTGAGGGATGAGGGATGAGGGATGAATGTGGCCCCGCATCCCTCATCCCTCAGCCCTCATCCCTCTTCTCGTGCTCGCATGTGCGCAGCCGCAACCAAGCACGCACGCGGTTCACCGCGTAGTCTCCCTCGCTCCCAACATCACTGAGATCATCTTTGCTATCGGTGCGGGCGGAACGGTGGTGGGAACGGATGACTTCTCCGACTTTCCTGACGCAGCGAAGCGCCTTCCGCGGGTCGGTGGCGTGCAGCCGAATCTCGAGCAGATCGCCGCGCTGCATCCCGATCTGGTGGTGGCCAACGCCTCGAACATGCATCCGAGTCTCATGCGCTCGCTCGGCGCACTGCAGATCAATCTCCTCGTGATCCGAAGCGAAAGGCTGCAGGACATTCCCGCGGCCATGACGCGCATCGGCGCGCGTCTGGGCATCGATCCGGCGAGTGCCGTGGCGTCGTTTCAGCAGCGTCTCCAGTCGCAGCGCAGGCAACGAGCGCGATCGCCGCGCGTTCTCTTGACCGTGTGGACCAATCCGCTCTACGTTCCGGGCCGACAGACGTTCATCGATGATCTGTTCGAGCTGACCGGAGCGACCAACGCCGCAGAAGTGAACGGATGGCCGCAGTATTCGCTGGAATCATTTGTGGCCCACCGACCCGATCTCCTGCTCTACCCGAATCGATCGGTGACGCCGGAGGCCGTTCGGGAGCTGCTGCGGCGAACGAATGTCGACGTGCACCCCGTGGCCGTCGATGAGAACATCTTCACGCGAGCCGGTCCCCGTCTGGCTGACGCGGCGGCCTCGCTGAACAGGATCCTCGACCAGTGGGAAGCATCGCATTGACTTCGGCGCCCGCCCGCCGGGCACGTCTGGCCGGACCGCTGCTCCTGCTGGCGGCGATGCTGGTTGTCGCGCTCGTTGTCGCCGGGACGTTTGGCGCCGCGCGCGTTTCGTGGTCGGCGGCATTTGCGGGCGATCCGACTGCGCGGGCTGTCCTGTTCCACATCCGTCTTCCTCGCGCGCTGCTGGCGGCGCTGGTCGGTGCCACGCTCGCCGTGGCCGGCGCAACGTTCCAGACGCTCCTGCGCAACCCGCTCGCCGATCCATTCATCCTGGGCGTGTCGGGCGGGGCGGCGGCGGGGGCGGCGGTGTCGACAGCGCTCGGGCTGGCCGGCATTCCGGGGCTCGTGCCGCTGGTCGCCTTTGTCGGCGCGTGCGGCGCGACCGCGGCGGTGTTTCTCCTGGCCCGGCGACGCGAGTACACCGACCCGACGCGGCTTCTCCTGTCCGGCCTCGTGCTCAACGCGCTCTTCTCCGCGGTGATCCTGATCGCCTTCGCCCTGTCGCGGGAGAGCGATCTCACCGCCGCACTTCGCTGGATGATGGGGACGCTTTTCGGCGCGACGTGGAGCGATGTCATTCTGCTGGCCTCGCTCTTCGTGATCACCACCGTCGTGCTGATCACGATCGCCAACGATCTGCGCATGCTCACATTTGGCGAAGACGATGCGAAGTCGCGCGGCGTCGACGTCGAGCGGGTCAAGCGCATCGGATTCGCCACCGCCTCCATCGTCACCGGCGCTGCGGTTGCCGTCAGCGGGATCATCGGCTTCGTCGGCCTGCTGGTGCCCCATCTCATCCGTCTCGTCTGGCACCGCGACTTTCGTTTTCTCCTTCCGCTTTCCGCCCTCGGCGGCGCGACGCTCCTCGTTCTGGCCGACACTGTATCCAGGGTCATTCTTCCCTCCGCCGAACTTCCGGTCGGTGCGTTCACCGCCATCCTCGGCGTCCCGTTCTTCCTGTCGCTGCTGCGGAGAGGGCGATGACGCTCGAGGTTCGCAGTGTGTCGTTCGCCTACGACGGCACCAGCGCGCTGCGCGAGGTGAGCGCTGCGTTCGAGGCGACGCAGCTCGTGGCCCTCACCGGCCCGAATGGCTCGGGGAAGTCGACGCTTCTGAAGTTGATCGCTCGCGTCTTTGCCCCGCTGAGCGGAGAGATCCTCTTTGATGGGCGCCGCCTGCGCGAATGGCCGGCCCGCGAATACGCGCGGCACGTGGGATATCTGCCGCAAGATCCCGATCCGGCGTTCCCCATGCGAGCGATCGACGTGGTCGTCTCCGGACGCGCGCCGTTCCTTGGACGCTTCGCCTGGGAACGCGACGCTGACTACGATGAGGCGGAGCGCGCCCTCGAGCTTTGCGACGCGGCCTATCTCGCCAGCCGTTACCTCGACGAGATGAGCGGCGGCGAGCGCAAGCGCGTCTTTCTCGCCCGTGTTCTGGCCGGGCGCCCGCGTCTCATCCTCCTCGATGAGCCGCTGGCATCGCTCGATGTCTCCCATGTGCAGCAGTTCTCACGTCTGCTGCGCGACATCGTGCAGCGGACTGGCGCCACGGTGCTCTACGCCACGCACGATCTCAATTGGGCCGCGGCGTACTGCGATCGAATGCTGGTGATGCAACAGGGAACACTGGCCATCGACGGCGCCCCGGATCAGGTCATGCGACCCGACGTCATCGCCCGCTACTTCGGATTTCAGGCCGAGGCGGTGAACGCCGGCGGGCGCGATTGGCTCGTTCCCCGGGTGTAAACGCTCGATCTCGCAATCCGTCCAAGAGTTGATGAGGCGGCTTCTTCTTCCTGTCGTTGCGTTCCTTTTTCTGGCCGGGGCGACGAGCACAGATACGAATCTGACCGAGCGCCAGCGCGCGCTGCACGTTCTCAATCGCCTGGCCTTCGGCCCTCGACCGGGCGACGTCGACAGAGTCCTGAACGACGGAGTCGATCGGTGGATCGATCAGCAGCTCCATCCCGAAGCCATTCCCGATCGGGCCGTCGACGCCCGGCTCCGCGAGTACGGCACGCTGCGGATGTCGAACGCCGAGATCGTTCAGACGTTCTACGCGCCGATCGTGGAGATGCGGCGAGAGGCCAAAAACAAAGCGGACAACGCCTCCGTCTCCCCACAGCTCCGCAAAGAGGCGCAGCGGGTCATGCAAGAACTCGTCGGGCAGCGCATCGTGCGCGCCGCCGATTCCGATCGGCAGCTCAACGAGGTGATGGTCGACTTCTGGATGAACCACTTCAACGTCTTCGCCGGGAAGGGGATCGATCGCTTTCTTCTGACCAGCTACGAGCGCGACACCATTCGTCCCCTCGTGTGGGGACGGTTCGAGGATCTGCTCATGGCCACGGCGAAATCGCCAGCCATGCTTTTCTATCTCGACAACGCGCGTTCAGTCGCAGCGCCGGAAAACCGTCCGCGCATGCAACCCCGCCGGTGGCCGGCGATGATGCGACCGCAGCAACAGAGTCAGAACCGCGGCGGTCTGAACGAAAACTATGCCCGCGAGATCATGGAGCTGCACACGCTTGGAGTCGATGGCGGCTACACGCAAAAGGATGTCACCGAGCTGGCGCGCGTGCTCACCGGCTGGACAATCGATCAGCGCACTGGCGCTTTCATCTTCCGGCCGCAGCTTCACGACGCCTGCGCGAAAACCGTCCTCGGCGTCCACTTTCCCGCCGGCGGCGGAATCGAAGAAGGGGAGAGGATGATCCACATCCTTGCTCGTCATCCGGCCACGGGGCATCACATCGCCTATCAGCTCTGCCAGCGCCTGGTGTCGGACGATCCGCCGAAGGCGCTCGTCGATCGGGTCACGAAAACGTTCCTCTACACCGATGGAGATCTGCGGCAGACGGTGAAGGCGGTCATCGACAGCCCGGAGTTCTGGGATCCGCAGACGTACCGGGCGAAAGTGAAATCGCCGTTCGAGTACGTGATCTCCGCTCTTCGCGCGGTGAACGCCGGCATCGACGATCCGATGCCCGTCGCACGGGCGATGCAGCAGATCGGCGAGCCGCTGTACGGCGCACAGCCGCCGACTGGATATTCCGATAAGGCCGACGCATGGGTGAACACCGGCGCGCTGCTCAACCGGCTCAACTTCGCGCTCGCCCTGGCCGCCAACAAATTACCCGGTCTTCATAGCGATGTGGCGTCGCTCGTGCCATCCGATCGCTCGGTCGATGCGCTGGCCGTCGCGCTGACCGGAGGCAATTTGACCGATGAGACGCGCAAAACGATCAAGGCGCGCGGCCAGGACGATGCTCCAACGATTGCGGGGCTCATTCTTGGGAGTCCCGAGTTTCAGAGGCAATGATCTGGAGTGCGGCGGCCATGCCGCCGCTCTTCCAGCAACAGCAAACAGCGGCGGCATGGCCGCCGCACTCCAGAGGTAATCACATGATCAATCGCAGAATGTTTCTGAAGTCCTCCGGACTCGCGCTCGTCGCCGGCGGATTGCTGCCGAATGTATTCGTCAAGATGGCCAACGCGGCGACGACGAAGGGGAGGAAAGTTCTCATCGCCATTTTCCAGCGCGGCGCAGTCGACGGCCTGAACGTGATCGTGCCTTATGGCGAGGGGCAGTACTACGCCGCGCGACCGACCATCGCCATCCCCCGCCCCGGATCCGCTGAGGGAGCGGCGCTCGACCTGGATGGCTTCTTCGGCGCGCATCCGTCGTTGGCCTCGATCTTCCCGTACTTCAAGGATCGCTCCGCAGCGTTTGTCCACGCCGTCGGCAGCCCCGATGCGACGCGTTCGCACTTCGATGCCCAGGACTTCATGGAGTCCGGCACTCCCGGCGTGAAAGCGACGGAGGATGGTTTTCTTTCGCGCGCGCTGGCCGCGACGAAGAGCGAGAAGGGCTCACCGCTTCGTGCGGTCGCATTGTCGCCGGCCCTTCCCCGCATTCTGTCCGGAACCGCCGGCGCCGTATCGATGACGAACATCGCGCAGTTCGGCATCCGTGGCGGTCCCGCCAGCGGTCAGATTGCCCAGTCGTTCGAGTCCATGTATGGAGAAACGGTGGCTGGAGCGCTGGGCGGAACGGCGAAGAAATCGACCGATCCGCAGAAGCTGCAACCGGAAAACGGCGCAGCGTATCCGAATGGTCCGCTGGGCAATGCGCTCCGTCAGATCGCCCAACTGATCAAGTCGGATGTCGGATTGGAAGTGGCGTTCGCTGACGTCGGCGGATGGGATACCCATGCCGGCGAGGGCGGACCGCAGGGACAGCTCGCCAACAATCTCCGTCAGTTCAGCGATGCCATCGCCGCGTTCGCCCGCGACCTCGGATCGCGAATGAGCGACGTCGTCCTGGTCACCATGTCGGAATTCGGGCGCACCGTTCACGAGAACGGCAACCGCGGCACTGATCATGGCCACGCCAACGTCATGCTCGTTCTCGGCGGCGGAGTCCGAGGAGGGAAGGTGTACGGCAGGTGGCCGGGCCTGGCTTCCTCGCAGCTCTACGAGAATCGCGATCTGGCCATCACGTCCGACTTTCGCGACGTCTTCGGGGAGCTGCTGACGAAGCAGCTCGGAGTCGGATCGCTCAAAGCGGTCTTTCCGACTTACGACAACTCACCGTCGAAGTGGCGCGGGATTCTGGCCTAAAGCTTGGTGATGGAGATGGCCACGGCTCCTTCGCGGGTGAGTTGAGCAACGACTTCCACCCGGTCACCGACCTTCGGATCGCCGACGATCTTCGTCTGCGCGTTCACCTGCACCAGAAATACGGGTGCCATCGATCCCGGCGGCCCGGGTGAGATGGTCCACGACGTTCCGTTGATCGAGCTCACCGTCCCGGTGATGTGCATCTCCGTCGACGGCGGGCTCGACTTCATGATCGACAGGGCCACGTTCGCGCCCGCGCTGTCGACGCTGATCAGAACGTCCACCGAATCGCCAACCTTCGGATCGCCGATAATCTTCGTCTGCGCGTTCACCACCACCGTCACGTCCTTGCCGCGCCCGTTGGTGATCACCCAGGAATCGGTGCCGATGCTCTTGACCGTTCCATGAAAGTAGATCGAGGGTGGCGGACTCTGAGCAAAGACAAGCACGGAAGTAGCCACGAGCGAACCGGCAACCGCGTTCGCCTGCACCTGGGCGATCTGATTGGGGAGGATGTCAGCCAGGCCGCGAGACCCGCGATTGCCTCCGAAGCTCGTGTCGGCAGTGACGTGGATTGTGCGGCCGAGAAGAGTCAACGTTGCGCCGATCGAATCGACTGACGATACCGGGCCGCTGAGAGTGACCTGGGCGGAGCGGGTCACGGCAATGCTCATCGCGGCAAGCGGAGCGTTCGGCGGGCTCTCCGCCGACTTCAACACGGCGAAGACGATCGAGCCCGGCGTGATCGAGGTGAGGCTGCCCTCAACGCCTTCCTCGCCGAGAATCTTCGCGGCGGAGACGTCGAGACTGACCAGCCCATTTGCAAGCGAGATGATCGAACCGCTGACACCGGTGACCAGTCCGCTCACGGTCGTTCCCGGAACAGGGAAGCCTCCCAGCGCATCGGGGGCCGTCACCGCGCGGCCGCGAGTCTGAGCGAAGGAGAGGGTTGCAGTAAGGAGGGCTGCGAGGGCGATGGCTTTCCGGATCATGACTGCCGATCTTACGCCGATCGGGGTCACTTTCCCTGGTGAGCGAGGTCACGCGCCGAGTTGATCGCGTTGTCGATAGCTTCCTGCCGCTGCACTGCATCAGACGGCGGTGGACCGTCGTTGACCAGCGATCGCAGCTCGCTCATCGCCGTTCTAGCCGTAGTGCACGAGTCCGCTATACAGCGGCACTTTCCCTCGGCGTTCCGCATGTCATGTTCGACGCGCGAGTGCAGGTCGCCCCAGGCGGAGAGGTCGTAGGGCGGGTTGGCGAAGCGTCCGATCGACGAACCCCACGCCTCACTCGCCTCTACGGCGGCGGAGACGCAGGAATCGTCCGCCGCGGAGGTGGCGCTCGTCCCGCTGTGATGTTCGTTCCACCAGGGAATTCCTTTTTTCCAGACGAAGACGGCGATGGCCGCGACGATCAGGAGCTTGATCAGAGTCTTTCCCTGCATACAGGCCTCAGTGCTTCACCACGACCACGTCGCCGAAGGGCGCAATCTGATCTTTCACTTGCCCATAATCCCCGACCACGACGATCGCGCCGCGGTAGGTATCGAAATACTTCGCCGCGGCTTTCTGGATGTCGTCGGGCGTCAGTGCATCGAGCCGGGTTTGGAACATCTGCAGAAAATCGCGAGCCAGATCATAGGTATAGATACTGTTAATGCGGCTGGCCATGCCGGCCTGGCTCTCCAGCTCGAGAGAGAGTCCTCCGATGCTGTAGGTTTTGGCGGCGTCGAGCTCCTCTTTGGTCACAGGAGCGACGCGCATGCGATCGAGCTCGTAGAGCATCTCCAGGATGGTCGGTCCCGTCACTTCGTTCCGCACAGCAGCATTGGCCGAGAAGCTGCCCGACCGCCGGCGCAGGTTGACCTGGCTGTACGGAGAATATGTGTAGCCCTTCGCCTCGCGGATGTTGAGCGTGAGGCGCGAGTAGAACGCGCCACCATAGATCATGTGTGCGGTGCGGAGGGACATGTAGTCGGGCGACTGGCGCGGCATGGCCAGCGCGCCGATCGCGATCGTCGACTGCACCGACGAGGGTCGATCGACAAAGTAGATCTGACGCTTGTCGCGCCGCGTCGGAAGGGACGTCGCCTCGGCGGCCAGCGGCCGGCGCTCCCACGATCCGAACGCCTTCTGCGCCTGGTCGTAGACCGCGGCGGGGTCGAAGTCGCCGACGATGATCAGGTGCGCGTTGTTCGGCACATATCGCGCGCCGGCGAACGCCTTTAACTGCTCAGGAGTGACCTTCTCGATCTCGGTCGGCTCGGGAACGACGAACGCGTACGGATGCCGCCCGAAGATCGCCTTGTCGAGCTGCTCCTCGGCGACGAAGTCGGGCGTGGATCGCTCTTCTTCAATCTCCGACGCGAAGTTCGACCGGGCCAGTGCGACCTCCGATTTCGCGTACGCCGGATGCCGCGCCACATCGCCCAGCAGATCGAAGAGCTGGGGAGAGAACTCCGAAAGAGCGGAGGCCGTGATCGTGGTCGCGTCATCGTCGACGCTCACGCTCATCGAGCCGCCAATCGCTCGCAGCTCTTCTTTGAGCTGCCGGCTCGTGCGCCCGTTCGTTCCCTCGGTCAGCACCCGTCCGGCCAGCTGGGCCACACCGGGGTGAGTGCGGTACTCCGTTCCCCGGCCGGCGAGAAACGTGAGCTCGGTCGTGATTTTCGGAACGCTGGCCAGCGGCGCCATCACCACCGTCAGCCCGTTGTCGAGCTTCTTCTCCGTGACTGCCGGCCATGGGATAGGGCGGGGCGGGGAGGGCGGGGGAGGAGTCTTCTGCTCGCCGAACGCCGGTACGCACAACGCCAACAGCAGTGCGTGCGCGAAGCGCCTCATTTCGCCTCCTTCTTCTCCGGTACGCGGTCAATGGCCGTCCGATTCTCCGGAACGAGATATTTTCGGGCGACGCTTTGCAGCTGATCGAGCGTAACCGCGTCGATGGTGTCGAGCACCTTGTTGATCTGGGCGGGGTCATCGTGGAAGAGGGCGAACGTGGCGAGAAGGTGTGCCTTTCCCATCGTCGATTCGAGCTGGTCGTAGAAGTTCGATCGGAAGCGCACTTTTGCGTCGGTCAGCTCTTTCTTTGTCACGCCCTGCTGCTGCACCTGGAGAACGATCGCATCGACCTCTTTCAGGATCTCATCTCCGGAATGTCCCGGTTTGTACGTCGTGCGCGATACGAGAAGCATCGGCCCGTCGTAGTCGAATTCGTTGCCCAGCTCGAAATTGATTCCGCCGCTCCAATCGATGGAGATAGCCTTCTCCTTCACCAACCGCTGGTAGAAGCGAGAGCTCTCATCTCCCTGAAGAATGAGATCGAGCAACACCATCGGTGCGTAATCCGCAGAATTCTGATCGGGCAAGTGATAGCCGAGGGCCAGCGCCGGCACGCTGGCCAGCTTGTCCGTCTGCTTCAGGCGGATCTCCTTGGTCTGCTGTGGCTCGCTGACGTCCGGACGCTCGGGGACCGACTGGAGCGGAATGTCGCCGAAGTATTTCTCCACCATCGCCCGCACGGCGTCGGGATTCACATCGCCGGCAATGGCCAGGGCGGCATTGTTCGGCGCGTAGTAGGTTTTGAAAAACTGCCGCACCTCGTCCAGTTTGGCTGCCTCGATGTCGCGCAGATCGCCATAGAAGTTGTGGGCGTTGAACCAGTTCTGATTGGCGTTCTGCCAGATGTCCAGCCACTCGAAGAGCGCGTAGGGTTGATTGAGCACGTTGACTCGCACTTCTTCGCTGACCACATTCTTCTGGTTCTTCAGATTCTCTTCGCTCACATCGAGCGAGCGCATGCGGTCCGACTCCAGCCACAGTGCCGTCTCCACGCGGTCGCTGGGCAGCGTCTCGTAATAGTTCGTGAAGTCGAGGCGGGTCGAGCCATTGAGGTTCCCGCCGTTGCTTTCGACGATCTTCGCGTGCTCCATCTTCTTCACGTTGGCCGAGCCTTGAAACATCATGTGCTCGAAGAGATGGGCGAAGCCGGTGCGCCCTTTCGGCTCCACGCGAAATCCGACGCCATAGTAGACCGCCACCGTGACTGTGGGAGCGGCGTGGCTTTCGCTGATGACCACCTTCAGTCCGTTCGGCAGCCGGTAGTAGACGACCGGCACGGTGATCGGTTTGCCGATTGCGACGGCGGAGACCGCCGCGCAAAAGAGAAGCATTCGTAGACGCATGGGCCGACATCCTACACGGTAGACTCGGCTGCGATGCGCACAAAACGGTTGCGTCGCGCCGCGCGCCGGATCGTTGATTATCTGTCCGCTGCGCACGTCGATCTGAGGCTGTGGCTCACCGGGAAGAGCGATCCGGAACTGCCGCCGCTGCGCCTGCGATTCGTTGGCGTGGGCGATTTCCGGGCGGTGGGAAAGGAGCTCGCCTCGCTGCTGGTCAACGTGGGCAAACTGCGTCCCTCCGACCGCGTGCTCGACATCGGCTGCGGTGTGGGGCGGGTGGCCATCCCCTTGACCCGCTATCTCGATTCCGACGCGACGTATGACGGCTTCGACGTCGTGATGCGCGCCATCCGGTGGTGCCAGCGCAATATCACGCCGCGCTATCCGAACTTTCGCTTTCATCATGTCGATGTGGCCAACACGGAATATCGTTCCCGCGGCGTGCCCGCCTCGGACTTTCGCTTTCCGTTCGCCGATCAGTCATTCGACTTCGCCTTCGCAACCTCCCTCTTCACGCATCTGGTGGCCGACGAGATGCAGCAATACCTTCGCGAGACCGCGCGCCTCCTCGCTCCCGACGGAAGGCTGCTGGCCACATTCTTTCTCCTCAATGATGTGTCGCTGGCCAGCCTCGGCGGGCGCGATCAGTTCAATTTTCCCTTCGTTCGCGGCGCGATGCGCCTTCTCGATCCCGACAATCCGGGCGTCGGCGTGGCCATCGAGCAGCACGCCGTCCTGCGCATGGCCGCCGATGCAGGGCTGATCGTCGAGCAGATCGAATACGGCTCCTGGTCGGGTCGTCCGGGCGCAGCGACGTTTCAGGACGCGGTCGTCTGCCGGCGCGCCTGAGCGAGGAGAATGATCGCGCTCACCGCGCCGAGGATTCCGCATGAAATCCATAGCGCGCTGGGATTGTGTTGGAACACCAGAGTGCCGAGAGGCGGGCCGGCCAGCATGCCGAAGGACCAGGCCACCGCCAGAAGCCCCATGTAGCGTCCGCGATATTTCTCGGGAGCGAGCCGCGCGACGTATGCCCCTGCCATGGGAGAGGCGATCATCTCGCCGAGAGTCCAGATGACCACTGTCACGGCGAGCGCAGGAATGGTCAGCGCAAGACCGGTCAGCGCAAATCCGAATCCGGACAGGAAGTATCCAAGGGCAATGACCGGCTGCGGCCGATATCGCTGCACCATCGCCGTGATCAGCAGCTCGAAGAAGACGATGATCACGCCGTTGAGAGAGATCAGCATGCCGTAATCGCGGGATGGAAAACCGAGCGAAGTCACGTGCAGGGCGAACGTGGAGGTGATCTGGAAGTCGATCCAGGTGACGCAGATCGTGGCCAGCAGAAACATCACGAACGGCACATCGCGAGCGGCGACGCGGAGCGCCTCGCCGAATCGCTCTTCCTTCGTGTAGGTGCGCAATCCGTGGGGCAAAGCGGCGAGAGCGATCATGCCGTAGACGATCGACGTCGCGGCGTCGCCGATGAAGAGATAGAGAAAGGATCGCTCGGCCAGGAAGCCGGCGGTGGCCGGGCCGGCGGCGAATCCGAGGTTCACGGCGAAGCGATACAAGCTGAAGGCAATCGGCCGCTGTTGCGGGCCAACGAGATCGGCGATCAGCGCGTAGCTCGCCGGCCGATACAGTTCACCGAATACTCCGCTGATGAACGTGACCAGGAGAATCGGGACGAAGCCTCGAGCCTGCGACAGCGCGAGCATCGCTGCCGCCGATCCGAACATCGACCAGACGATGGTGTTCCGCCGTCCGATGCGATCGGCCAGATGCCCACCGAGCGCCGACGCCACGAGATGTCCCGCGCCGTACACGCCGGCGGCCAGTCCCGCCTGGACCACCGAATATCCGTTTCGTGTCAGGTAGAGGACCAGGAACGGCATCACGAACGTGCCGAAGCGGTTGACGAAGACCCCGCCGAAGAGGATCCACGCCGGCGCGGGGAGAGCGCGAAGGTTTTCCCGGAAGCTGGCCAACGTCAGTCGAGGATGTCGCGCAGCGATCGGACGAAACGGTCGGCGATCGCTTCGTCGAATTGCGAGCCGGCGCCTTCTCGAATCCTTCGCGCTGCATCTTCCTGACTGACCGGCGGCGTGTGATACGAGTCGCTCGAAGTCATGGCTACCCAGGCGTCACATACCTGGATCACTCTCGCGGCCACGGGGATGGCGTTGCCGCTGATTCGGCTGGGATAGCCCTTGCCGTCGACGCGCTCGTGGTGCCGCAGCACGGCTTGCGCCACCTCCTCGCCCAGCAGCGGCTCGACGATTGCCGCCCCCACCACCGGGTGCTCGCCCAGGCCGCGAAGTTCTTCCGCGGTGAGACTCGGCCGCCGGTACAGCCGCTCGTAATCGAGAAGGCGAAGACCAACGTCGTGCACCAGCCCGGCGATGCGAGCGGTCTCGATCTGCTGCGGCTGCAGACCGAGAAGCTCCGCTAGCCGATGGCACATGCGAGATACCTGACGGCAGTGCTCGAGCAGCTCGGGATACTTCTGAAAATCGGGCTCCAGGAGCTTCTCCGCGACCATCAGTCTGTCGCTTCGTCCCGTACCGGCGGCGATGGCCGTCTCCACCGACTGTTCGATCTGGCGCAGGAACATGCTCAGCGCCCGTTGTCCCTGCATTTCGGGAGTTCGTTCGAACGCGATGGTCAAAACGAGCCCGTCGAATGTCTGAGGATTGACCGCCGCACTCAGAATCGTGCTGATCGCATCGGCGCTGATGGGCACGACCTGCGTGCCGAAGGGATACATCAGTTGCGGTGGGGACGGCTGAATCTCGACATTGGGGAGGCCTTTCTTCCGCAACCAGCTCTGCAGGTGGTTTTGCAGCAACTCCATCGCGTCATCGGTGACCGTGGCCATGGCCACGATGGCCTGAGGATTGTCCACATGTCCGACCGCAGTGAACGCGGAGAGGACGGCGCCGCGGATGGCCAGCGCAGCCGGCAGGAGAAGGCGGACGACTTCCAGATCGCTCTCGCTGAGAACGCGTCGGCCGCTTCCGCGGGCGTGCTGGCGCCGGGTCATGATCTCCCGCGCCGCCTCGATCACCCGGACCGCCTGCGGTGAAAGATCGTATCGATTGTCGAGAACGACCGGAGTGGGCTGGACCAGCGTCCTCATCGCCGACCGCTCGGTAGGCTCGTCAGGTCCCAGCGCATTGGGCTCCAGCCCGTAGAGACTGCGCGCGCACAGCAGATGGATGACTTCATCGGCGATGCGCCGTGCGGCGTCGACATCCGGCACGTCGAAGGGCTTCTTGCCGGCCTTGTCGCGCATGTCGATGAATCCCACCAGGCGGCCACCCGCGAACAGCGGGGTTGCCAGCAGGCGATCCGTTCCCTGCCGGAAGAGGATGTCCGAGAGGCGCATGTCGGTGCCCACGCCGTTGACGAAGAACGCGTTGCGCTTCACGGCCAGACGGTCGACCAGATCATCGTTGCTGCTGAGCGTCTTCCGCGCCGTGTCATTGAACTGGTAGCTCGTCACCAGCTCGTATTCTTTTTTCGTGAGATCGTGCGACGAGGCCAGATACAGCGCCGCCTTGGTCGCCTTCACGTGTTCCACGCAACCGTAGAGGATTTCCTTGAGCTGCGGCTCTAGCGCTCGAATCTCGTTCAGCATTGGCTTCCGGGACATGGGAATTATAGCGGGCGCGGGAGATCAGATGAATTCAAAGCGCACTCGGCGTCGCAGGTGTCCGGCCACCGCGCCAAGAGATGTGCCCACCGTGTTCCAGATCACGTCATTGATGTCGGCCACCCGGGACGGAAGAAAGTACTGCCACGCTTCGATGGCGCAGCTGAAGGTGAACCCCAGGAGGATCGTGAGCACATAGGTCTGCACCGTGGGGCGCTCAACGGAATAGAGAGCCAGGAACATCAGGAATCCCCACGGCACGAAGAGAAGAACGTTGGCCACGATGGGGACGAGGATGACCGCCAGGATGTGCGTCGAAACCGGACGATGGGCGATCCGATGCCACAGGTGGCGCACATCCTCGAACGGGATGGGATCGACTTTCGCGTAGCTCTTTCCGGCAATCTCGAGCGTGACCGCGCCGATGCACGCTGTGACTGCGATCAGCAGCAGGATAGTGATCGGCTTGCGGATCGTGATCAACGTTTGAGACATTGCTCACACGTTGACGAACTTTCTGAAGTCGACGTTCAGAATCAATCCGATGGCCATGAAAAACATCATGGTCGCCGAGCCGCCGTACGAGATCAGCGGCAGCGGAATTCCGGTGACCGGCAGCAGGCCGATCTGCATCGACACGTTGATGAGAATGTGAAAGATGAAGAAGCAGATCAGCGACAACACCAGGAACGTACCTCCGCGATCCCGGGCCGCCTTGGCCACGGCAAGCGATTCCAGGATCAAAAAAAGATAAAGCGTCAGGACGACGACCACGCCGACGAATCCCCACTCCTCGCCCAGCACGGAGAAGATGAAGTCCGTGTGCCGCGCCGGGAGATACTCGAGATTCACCTGCGTGCCGTGCAGGAAGCCCTTCCCCGTGATGCCGCCGGAGCCGGTGGCGATCTTGGCCTGCATGACCTGATATCCCGACCCGAGCGGATCGCGCGCCGGGTCGAGAAAGATCTTGATGCGCTCTTTCTGGAACGGCTTGAGGTAATGCCATCCGATGGGAAGGGCGATCAGAAAACAGAGAATGGCGATGAGCCAATAGCGGGGTTTGATGCCGCCGAAAAACATCGCCACGCCGACCAGAGGGAGAAAGCTGGCCGCCGATCCGACCGCCGGCTGGATGGCGATGAGCAGCACCGGCGCGCCGATGATGGCCATCACGGCGAAGAAGGTCCGAAAATTCAGATAGGCCCGGTCGTTCGAGTCGAAATACTTGGCGATGAGCAGCGCCGTGAAGATCTTCATGAACTCGGAAGGCTGGAACTGGAACGATCCGATGTGGATCCACGACTTCACGTTGCGCGTCAGCCGCCCCCACACCAGCACGTATCCGAGGAGACAGAGACCCATGCCGTAGAGAAACGGCGAGATCTCCATCAGAGCGTGGTAGTCGACGGCGATGAAAACCATCATCAGGATGATGCCGATGAGCGTCCAGATGACCTGCCTGCGGTAGAGCGGAGCGTCGGGGCTGAAGTGCGTCGCGCTGTACACCAGCGTGCAGCCGATCGCCGCAATGATCAGCGCGGTGGCGAGCAGATTGACGTCGATACGGGAGAGGGTGCGCTCAACAGACATGGACTATCCGACAACCCGACGACCATTATCGCGCCGGCGGTTCCTGGTTGTAGAAGAACATGCATGTGACGCGCTCCGTGGCGTTCGGAAAATCCTTCGGCAGAGGATTGAGGGGCGATGAAAGCTCGATCGCCTTCCGGGCGGCGAAATCGTAGGGTGGGATCCCGGAGGTGTTCAGAATCGCGAGGTCGGTGAGCCGTCCGTCTCGTTGAATGGTGAATCGGATGGTCACCACCCCTTTCAATCCCGTCTGCAGCAGTTGCGGCATGTTGTTGTACCAGTTGACGCGAATGCGGCTGACCATGGACTCGGCATACTCGCCCCAGTCGTACCACTGCGTCTCGAAGGAGAGCGGCCCCGACTCGGCATAGCCTTTTTCGCCGCCAGTGTTGCCCAGGTCGATCCCCTGCTGGCCGGCGCCGATCGAGGCGATCTTGCTCACTTCTTTGATCGCACCGCGCCAGTCGATGCGGCCCTGCGCGTTTGCCTGGGCGGGGTGATATGCGAACGTGCCGCCGGAGTTGGAGGGTTCGGCCGATGAAGCGAGCGACGGGGAAGCCGTGGCGGGAGGAGTGGATGAGGCATCTCTCGCAGCCGATCGCGCCGATTGCGTCGGCGGCGAGTAGAAGCCGCCTTCGCCCGGGCGGGTGGTGGGGCGGTCACCGCTGGGGTTCGGCGTGGAAGCGCGGCGATTCGCATCCGAAGGCGGAGCGGTCAGACGCGCCGAGTCGACCTTCGGACCGGGCGCCTCGGTAAACTGCGGATTCTGCCGGATCAGCTCGACGTAGTGGACCATCGGCGTGACCATCTGGTCCGCGGTGATCGGCCGATAGTTCTTGATGATGTAGATGAGAAACAGCGCGTGCAGGATGACGGAGACGACGACGGCAATGCTCACGCCGCCGCCGCGCGGCTTCTCCTCCAGCACAAAATCAAGCGGTTCGTCCAAGGTCGTCTGGTAGAAGTTTTGACGTTCGCGTTTTCTTCCAGGTTGCAGTTACACTTGCGCTCGCATGACCGTCGTGCCGCCGCCTTCTCCCCCCTCGCGGCCGACGTTCGACTTCGTCCGTCCATTCACCTTCGTCTTCGATGACCCCCGCTGGATCCCCAAGATCCTCCTGGGAGGTCTGTTCACCCTGGCCAGCGTCTTCATTGTTGGCGCATTCTTCGTCTACGGTTATCTGGCTCGACTGGTCCGAAACGTCATCGCCGGTGTGCCAAATCCGCTGCCCGAGTGGGACGAGCTGGGCGAATACTTCGGCGAAGGTGCAAAACTCTTCTGCGTCGCATTGGTGTACGCCATTCCCATCGTTCTGTTGATCATGCTCATGGTCATTCCGGCGGCGATCCTCTCCAACAATGATGACTCCGATCTCTCGCGGAACCTCGGCGGCGGCGTCGTGACCTGCATGTGGTGCCTCGTCTTTCCGATCAGCCTGGCCATGGCCGTCTGGTTGCCCGGCGCGCTGCTCATGGCCATCGTCACCGGCCAGTTCTCTGCGGCGTTCGACTACCGGCGGATCGCAGCGTTCATTCGAGCGAATGTCGGCAATTACCTCCTGGCCTTTGTCGTCTGGCTCGTGGCCCGGTTCGGCGCCGGCTTCGGCTTTCTGCTCCTTTGCGTCGGCATTTTCTTTACGCTCTTCTGGGCCTTTTGCGTAGCGGCATATGCATTTGCCCAGACATATCGGCTCTCCACCGTCAAATGAAACGTGACACAAGAATCGTCGCCGCGGTGATCGCCATGATCGCCGGCGCAATCCTCTCCGCCAGCATGACCTGTACGTGGGCCATCGCCCACGGGGCGTCGATGCAGTGGCGGCTTCTGTTTCGGATCTTTTGTCACGGCATCCCACGCCGCTGCCTGTACGTGTGGAACGTCCCGATGCCCATCTGCGCCCGATGCGTCGCGATCTACAGCGGGTTGCTGGCCGGCATCCTCCTTTTCTGGCTCCTTCCTCACCTGGAAGAGATGACGGCCAGGGTCATCGTGGTCGCTTCAAGCATTCCGCTCGCTATCGACGGCCTCACTCAGCTCGCCACAATCCGGGAAAGCACGAATCTGCTGCGGCTTGTCACCGGGCTCCTCGCAGGGACGGCGTTCGCGTTCTGGGCTCTGACCGCCGTCGAACGAGTCAAAACTCGTGTGTTCTCAAGTTCTTGACGGCATCTGGACGCTGCGCTACCCTTCAAAAACATACTCCGACCACCGCCATCGCCGATGAGTGGAGTGCCATGGCCTTCCAGGGATCTCTCAAAGAGCTGCCGCTTCCTGACATCATCCAATTGGTAAGTGTCTCTGGAAAGACTGGAAAATTCACTCTCTCCCGCGACGATGCCCGCGGCTTCATCTTCCTGAAGAACGGTCAGATGGTTCATGCGTCCGTCGGTAATCTGACCGGCGAGGAAGCGATCTACTCGCTCTCGATCTGGAACGAAGGAGAGTTCCAGTTCAACCCCGGCGAAGAGGCCGATCGGCAGACGATCACCAAATCGAACACAAACCTGTTGATGGAGGCCGCGCGGCGGTTGGATGAGTGGCGCGTGTTATCCAAGAAGGTCCCGTCCGTGGAGTACGTTCCCGAGCTGCAGACACGCGAGAACCGGCGCGAGCAGATCACTTTGAATCCGCAGGAGTGGATGGTGATCACTCGGATCGACGGTAAGCGTTCGATCGTCGAAATTGGCAAGACTCTGAACATCTCGTCGTTCGAGGTGGCCAAAATCCTCTACGGCATGATCACGTCGGAGCTGGTGGCGCTAAAAAAAAAGCCTGAACGCGCACCGGATGAGACGAACGGCGAGCTGCTCGACCTGGCGGGGCGAATCCGGGCCATCGCCGAGGAATACATCGGCGATTCGGCGCATAAGACTATCGAAAAGACCTTTCTTCGAGCGCTCGATCGCATCATGAACGGCGACGGAGAGTTCGCCGTCGAAGCGATGGTTTCCGAGTTCGAGAAGACTGCGTCGCTGCTCCGCGGCGTGGCTGTGACCGAGCAGCTCCGCTCGCGGATCACCGAAGTTCGCGCCGTGGCCTCTTAGAAGGCCTGTCCGCTGGAAAACGAAACGATCCACCCTCGCCGCCCCAGCGGATCACGATTCAGCGCGTAGGCGAAATCGATTCGCAGCACGTTTCGCGGTGTTCGAGGCAAGCCGATGCGGATCCCCACGCCCAGGTCTGTCTTGAACGCCAGGAGGTCGCTCATCCGGCCGTAGGTCGCGTTCCCGCTATCGACAAAGGCGACCACGGCGGGCGAGGCGAGCTGCAGGATCTCCCGGCCCAGATACATCCGCTCTTCGAGATTCATGGTGATGGCGCGGCTGCCGGCGAAACTATGGAGGCGATAGCCTCGCAGTCCGCTGAGACCGTCGGCGAAGAACTGCACCTCACGATCGAGTCGCCAGCCGCTGTTCATCGTCAGCCGTCCGACCAGGGCATGCGGGTAGTCCGCTCCGCCTCGCAACACGTATAGCAGGTTCGCGGTGGCGACAGTGTTCTGTGGTCCGCGATCCAGCCGCGTCGACACAGCCGCGGAGGGCATGAAGAACGCGTTATCCCCGAAGCGCATGCCTTCGCCGGCCGCGAATCGGAGAAATCCACTCGTGGAGTCAGCTCCGAATGCTTTCGGCGAGACCGCTGCCTCGATCGATGTTGATCCGCCCAGGTTGAAGTCTTCATAGCGGAGATCTTTGTTCACGAAGTTCAACTTGACGTAGTCGTTTCCGGCCCGCTCGAATTTGACGAACAGGTAGCGAAACTCGCGCGCGGCCGGGATTCCGAGCGGCGAGCGGTCGGGCAAGGGGAAGAAGTTGTCATCCGTGAAACGCAGGCCCGCCGTGATGCGGCTGGCATTCTGATCGTTCGGATCGAGGGCGATCCCGTATCCGGCGAGCAGCTCGCGATGTTTCTGCCCGAAGCGCGTGACCTCCACGCCTCGATCGAAGAGGCGATCGTTCTGTCGAAAGCCGGTGAAGGCGAACTCCGTCGCCCACGGCGTGGCAAACGAGTAGAAGGGCCGGCGAACGCTGACGCGGTGATCGTAGCCGTCGGAATTGATCGCATAGCCGAAGTGTGCTCGCCAGTACGGCGCAAAGAACGCCGGATCGTTGTAGTTCAACCCGAAACGAGTGCGGTCGACACCTTTGTCCCAGCCGAGCTCCACGTCCTTGCCGTATCCCAGGAGGTTCGTGTCGCTGAGGCTTGCGCCGTAGGTGCTCGTTCCTCCTTTGCTGCCCGCCTGTGTCTCCGGAGCGATCGACCAGGCATCCTGTGTGGTCACGATCACGTCGACGACGCCATCGTGCGGCGGCGAAGCGGTCACCGTTGCCGATTTGAGGAAGCTGAGCGCGCGGAGGTTTCGCTCCGTCTCCGCCAGCCGTTCCGGACGATACACATCTCCTTCGTGAAAGAGAAGGAATCGCCGGATGACCTTCTTCCGGGTTTCAATATGCAGCCGATCGGCGGCACGGTAGAAAAATCCGTGTTCCGCCTCGTCCATTGAGAAGACATCGAGCGCGCGAACTGTGATCGTTCCGATCCGGAGTGGCTGCTGCGCTTCGGCGTGAACTGCAATGGCCAGCACGAGCGCGAGAAGAAGGGGCCGTCCGCAGTTCACCTCCAAGAATGATAGGCGTGA
>QHVS01000303.1 GCA_003223635.1 Acidobacteriota bacterium
GCCGATACCACGGCAATCGCCAGCCAGCGGAGATGCGACTCACGATCCGGCACTCAGCACTTTCTCGGACGGATTTCGCACGAAGTCGGGATCGAAGCCTTCGAGCGTCTCGGCAGTCAGCGAAGAGCGATAGATCAGCCGCGCGTCGCCGCGCAGGCGAACGTCGCGCAACTCGCCGCCGGCCATGGTGAAAGAGACGGTGAGGATGATCCCGCTTCGCGTCAGCACTGATACCGGCGACTTCACGCGGGCGAAGAGAGCGCTCGTGGCGACGGAGGCCACCACGCCGGACCCGCAGGAGAGCGTCTCCGCTTCGACGCCGCGTTCGTACGTGCGCACCTCGATCGCGTGCTCGTCGCGCACAACGACGAAGTTGACGTTCGCTCCCTGCGGCTGCACATCGGCATGCATGCGGATTGCCCGGCCCAGCGGAACGATGTCCTGCGACCACAGCTCGTCCTTCAGAAAAATCACATAGTGCGGTACGCCGACCATGATCGAGCTTCCATGGATCAAGCGATCGCCGACGCGCAGCGAACGCTCGGCGCGGAAATCGCTCGGCGACGTGAGCGAGAGCGTCACGGTTCCGCCGGTGTCGACGTTCGCCCCCACCAACCCAGCTTCTGTCTCGATGGTCATCCGCGGCGGAGCGACCCCACCCAACACGGCGAAGCGCGCGGCGCAGCGCGTTCCGTTGGCGCAGAACTCCCCCACCGACCCGTCCGCGTTGAGGTAGCGCATCCGAAAATCGGCCATGCTGGAGTCTTCGATCAGGACGACCCCGTCGGCGCCGACCGACAGATGCGGCGTACAGATGCGGCGGGTCAGCTCGGTGGCATTGCCGATCCGGCCGCTGCGGTTGTCGATGACCACGAAGTCGTTGCCCCCTCCGGCCATCTTGGAGAACGACAGCGCATCTTGTTTCACCGCTTGCACTTGCCCGGAAGTCATCGGAATTTTCGCTGCAGCCGGGGGTTTGAACCGGCGCTGCCGTATTGTCGCACGCAAGCTTTGTGCGCGTAACGGGAACGGCCCGACGGCCGTCATCATCACGGAGGAAACACGCTTGAAGAGGATCGTCCGCAGTGTCGCTGTCGTTTTCCTCGCCGCGGCGCCGCTGCTCGCCCAGCAGCCACCCCAACCGACTGAGCTGCCCAAGCTCGTGGAAAACATCGACGTCCGCGTCATCAACGTCGATGTGGTGGTCACCGACAAGAAAGGCAAGCCGGTGACCGGCCTGACCAAAGAGGACTTCGAGCTGTACGAGAACCGCGTTCCGAAGACCATCTCGAACTTCTACGAGGTGGAAGGGAGCAAGACGCTCAACGCGGTCGTCACCACGGAACCCGGCAAACCGCTCCCCACACCGGTCGCGCAGCAGGCCAAAGAGGAGATTCCCGACACGCTGAGGCGGCGCATCATCTTCTTCATCGACAACCTGTCGCTGATGCCGTTCAACCGCAACCGAGTCTTCAAGGAGATGAAGGAGTTCGCCAAGAACGTGATGCGGCCCGGGGACGAAGCGATGGTGGCCACGTACAACCGCAGCATGAAGGTCCGCGTCTCATTCACCCGCGATCCGATCCTCATCGCGCAGACTCTCGACATCATCGCCGGCGAATCGGCCCTCGGCGTCTCCAATAAGAGCGAATCTCGCGACGTGCAGAAACGAATTGAGGACGCCCAGACCTATGACGAGGCGCTGGCCACGGCCCGCAGCTACTCCCAGTCGGTGGAACACGATCTCCGCCAGACCGTCAGCTCGCTCGACGGTCTGATGTCCACGCTGGCCGGCGTGGAAGGAAAAAAGGTCCTCGTCCTGACCACCGAAGGATTTCAGATGCAGCCCGGCCGCGAGATGTTCTTCATGATCGATGACGTGGCACGGCAGAAAGGGTGGGCGGCAGGCTCCAGCATGCTGGAGGGAATGAGCTTCGACGCGTCCAGTCTCATTCAGGACATCGCCAAGACGGCGAACGCCAACGGCATCACCCTCTACGCCATCCAGGCCGCCGGCCTGACCGCAGTGAATGAAGGGATGAGCGCGGAGAATGCCCGCCCCACACCGTACGCCGTCACCGCGGCGGCGATGTCGAACAGCACCGAGTCTCTGCAGCTGATGTCCGACATGACCGGCGGACTGGCCTCGACCAACACGAACAATTTCGCCGCGGCGTTCAAGAACATTCAGCGCGATCTCGACTCGTACTATTCGCTCGGCTATCGCGCCGGAACGGAGCGCGTCGACCGCCAAAGGTCCCTCGAGGTGCGGGTCAAGAACAGGAGCTACATCGTCCGATCCCGGCAGACGTTCGTGGAGAAGTCGACGTTTGCGGAGATGAACGATCGGGTGATCGCCAACCTCCTCTACAAGACCAAGGCGAACGACCTGAAGATCCTGGTCAAGCTCGACCGGCCCATCGCGCAGGAGGATCTCTTCCGCGTGCCGGTGGAGATTCAGATTCCGATGGAGAGCCTGACGCTGCTTCCTCAGGGTGAACGCTACATGGGCGGCTTTTCCGTTTACGTGGCCGTGGCCAACAAGGACGGCGACATGTCCGACGTGGCGCGCAAGTCCCACCAGATCAGCGTGCCGAATTCTGACTACCCGAAGATCAAAGGGAAGTACTACACGTATTCGGTCGAGCTGCTGATGGAGCCGGGACCCAATCGCGTCTCGGTCGGAGTGGTAGACGACGTGTCGAACGTGACGGGATTCGACCGGCAGCAGGTGATTGCGCAGGATTTGCGGTAGGAAGTTCATCCTGAGCCGCGAAGCGGCGAAGGATCTACGGTGGCACAGCGACGTATTCGCCACGTGGATCGCACGTCGCGTGCGGATCGCTGCGCCACCGTAGATCCTTCGCTTCGCTCAGGATTGACTTGAGACCTTGAGACTTCTCCTGACATTGCAATACCTCGGCACGCGCTACGCCGGCTGGCAGACGCAGGCCAATGCCGTCGGAGTCCAGCAGGTCGTGGAGAGCGCGCTGTCCACGATGTACCAGACACCGATCCGGATCGAGGGCGCTGGGCGCACCGACTCCGGCGTTCACGCGCGCGCGCAGCGGGCGCAC
>QHVS01000010.1 GCA_003223635.1 Acidobacteriota bacterium
TGCCCCACTTGTTGAAGAGGCCTTTCGCGAACTCCTCGATCGAGCTGTTGCTCGATCCGGGATAGTCGTGCAGCGACGGAATCGTCACGACGATGATCTCGGTCTTCGTCCTCTGCTCGGTTTGAATCAACCACTTCTCGAGGCGCTCCTGCTGCCGGTCTGTGAGCACGCCGGCGAGATCGGTAACGTAGCCGTGGTCCGGCTGCGGATACGGGCCGTAGTCCTTCACCGGCGCGGCGGCGATCGTCAGCATTGCCGCCAAAATTGCGAACGCGTTACGCAAAGATGACGTCATTGGCAATCTCATTTCGATCGTCCGCGACGGCAGGGAAGAGCAGCGCGAGCTTTTCGCCGACGAGGCGAATGCCGGTCGCGAGCGCGTCAGCGAGCCTGCCCGCGCGAAGCTCTTCGACCATCGCATTGCGGACATCACTCCAGAACATCTCGTCGACGCGTTGATGAACACCATCGTCGCCATAAATCAGCAGCTCGCGGCTGCGCGTATCGACGAGGATCATCACCGCGTTGCGTTGGGCGGTCTTGTGCAGCCCGTATTTGCGAAAGAGCTTATGGGCCTTGTTCTTGATGCCGAACCAGCTCGATTTCGTGAGCACGACGCACAGCTCCGCGGACGTGAGCTGCTCCGCAGCCGCGATCTTCGCCGACAGTCGGTCGAGTTCCTCTCGGGAGAGCATTTTGGATGCGGCGAAATTATCGCGTAACGTTCGCATCGGCGCAAACCAAACCAGCGACACCTTCGCGCGGCAGCTCGACGCGCCATCCAGTCGGCCTAACTCTACTTAGACAGTCATTATCACATGCAGCGGAATGCGTTTCTGGCTGCGTAGCGCGCATCGACTCCGGGTGGCGCTTTCCATGAAAGACAATGTAGCGTTTGATCCAGCGCACGCGATCGAGAAGCTTAGGTTGCTCCGTCATGCGAACGAAAGTCGCCGGCGAGGGCGCCGGCGCCCCACTGAGAACCGGGCTATGTCTTGCGATCCGAGCCCGCGGCGGGTGGGGGAGGGGCGGGGACCGGAGTGGCCACGTCGGTGGAGGGGCCGCTGCCCGGGGCGATGGTCATCTTCTCGCCGGGGCCGGCTTCCTCCGGGTAGTACTCCTTCATCTTCATGTAGTCGTTCCCGGTCTCCTCGCGCAGGATGTCGTTCACTTCCCATCCTTCCAGCGTCTCCCGCTCCAGGAGCTTGCGCGCGATGCGGTCGAGCGACGACTTGTTGTTGGAGACGATCTCGTGCGCCGTCTTGTACGCCTTGTCCAGTATGCGCCGCACTTCTCGATCGATCTCGACGGCCGTGGCCTCGGAGTAATCCTGGTGCTGGGCGAACTCGCGGCCGAGGAAGATGGCCTCTTCCTTCTTGCCGAAGGTGGCCGGGCCGAGATCCGACATGCCCCACTCACAAACCATGCGCCGGGCCAGATTCGTGGCCCGCTCGATGTCGTTCCCCGCGCCGGTGGTGATCTCGCTGAGGAAGATCTCTTCGGCGATGCGCCCGCCCATCAGCACCGCAAGGTTCGCATCGAGATAGCGCTTCGAGTACGAGTACTTGTCCTCGGTCGGAAGCTGCTGTGTGAGTCCGAGGGCGCGGCCGCGCGGAATGATCGTCACCTTGTGCAGCGGATCGGCCGCAGGCATGATCGCGGCGACGATGGTGTGACCCGACTCGTGATACGCAGTGTTCCGCTTCTCGCGATCGCTCATCACCAGCGACTTCCGCTCGACGCCCATCAGGACCTTGTCCTTGGCGAACTCGAAGTCGATCATCTGCACTTTCTTCTTGTCGTACCGCGCCGCATTTAGCGCAGCCTCGTTGACCAGGTTGGCCAGGTCGGCGCCGGAGAATCCCGGCGTCCCCCTCGCCAGCACCACTACGTCGACGTCCTCGGCCAGCGGGATCGTGCGCGTGTGCACACGAAGGATGCCCTCGCGGCCTTTGAGGTCTGGAAGATCGACCACTACGCGGCGATCGAAGCGCCCCGGACGAAGCAGAGCGGGATCGAGGACGTCAGGACGGTTGGTGGCCGCAACGAGGATCACGCCGTCGTTCGACTCGAAGCCGTCCATCTCCACCAGGAGCTGATTGAGCGTCTGCTCGCGCTCGTCGTGGCCGCCGCCCAGGCCGGCACCGCGATGGCGGCCGACCGCGTCGATCTCGTCGATGAAGATGATGCACGGCGCGTTCTTTTTTCCCTGCTCGAAGAGGTCGCGCACGCGCGAGGCGCCGACGCCGACGAACATCTCGACGAAGTCGGAGCCGGAGATGGAGAAGAACGGCGCGTTGGCCTCGCCAGCGATCGCGCGGGCCAGCAGCGTCTTGCCTGTGCCCGGAGGCCCCATCAGCAGCACGCCCTTCGGAATCTTCCCGCCGAGCTTGGTGAATTTCTGCGGCTCCTTGAGGAACTCGATGATCTCGTGCAGCTCGATCTTGGCCTCGTCCACGCCGGCGACGTCCTTGAACGTCACTTTCTTGGCGTTGCCGGAGAGAAGCTTCGCTTTCGATTTGCCGAACGACAGCGCCTTGTTGCCGCCCGCCTGCATCTGCCTCATGAAGAAGATCCACAGGCCGATCAGGAACAGCACCGGCGCCCAGGTGATGAGCGCGGTGATAAAGGGGGCGTCGCGCGGCGGCTCGTTCTCGGTGATCACGCCCTTCTTCAGGAGCATGTCGTACATCGGCGGATAGTTGGCCGGCCCAGTGGTGTGGAACTCGCGCGCGCCGCCCGGAGCGGTGCTCTTCGTCATGCCGCGGATGTCATCGCCGCGGATGGTGACCTTCTCGATATATCCCGCGTTGACCCGATCGATGAACGTGCTGAACGGGATCTGCTCGCTCGTGCCTTTGGTCGTCTGGAACAGGCTCCACAGCAGGAACACCAGAACGATGATGACCACCCAGAGCAGCGCGGTCTTGACGGTGGAATTCAACTGGTTGCCTCCACGGCACGCGATGCCTCAGGCGTGCCACGGTTCGGTAACGAACCGAGCCGCATGTAAATTCTACGGACCACGACTCACATCCTCCCGATCCACGGCAGGTTCCCGTGCTTCCCTTCCAACTCCAGGCCGTAGCCGACGTAGGAGCCGCCGTGATCGACTTTGAAGGCGCTGTAGTCCGGCGAGATATCGACGGTCCGCAGGTCGGCGCGGTCGAGCAGCGCGACGAGCTTCAGATTCGCAGGCTTCTTCTGGCGTAACTGGGTCAGAAGGTAGTTCTCGATCACGCCGCTGGAGACCACGTCCTTCAGCAGGTAGACATTTTTTCCGGAGATGTTGATCCAGCTCAGGAAGTTAATCTGTGTCGCCGCGGCCACTTCGGTGTCGGCCGTTTCGCGCACGACATCGATGAATCCATAGCTGACTTCGCCGGGGATGGCCCTGGCCAGATCGGCGAGGAAAAACGACGCTCCCTTGAGGATGCCAAGGAGGAGGACGTGGGAGTCGCCGGCATCTTTGCGGATGGTGGCGCCGAGCTTAGCGATCCGCTTGGCGATCGCCTTCTCGCTGAATGTCTTCTTGATTTTCTTCCTCAACGACGACCTCGTAGCGATCGCCCGGCGCATCGCTGATCCGGAACTGCTCCGAGACTTCGACGCCGGCCACCCAGATGATGATTTCGTTCCAGAGGAGCAGAGGAATGCGGTCGCGGCTCTCGACGCCGATTTTACGATCAATGAGGAAATCCTTCAGCTTTTTCTGGTGCCCGAAGCCGAGGGGCTGAAAGCGGTCGCCGTCGCGGCGATTGCGCACGGTGAAGCGCGGTGAGGCACCCTGGGGGAGCTGGAACGTCGCAGGTCGCGGATCGCGAGTGGCGGGTCTGGACTGCACGCTGATCCGGGCCTGAATCTCGGGAATGTACACCGACGCCGCCGGCGTCAGCTCCACCTGCGCAGGATGAGGGCGTCGCCGCGCCGGATCAGCTCGAGCCATTTGGTGACGCTGACGCGCTTGACGGAGTCGAGCTGACGCGCCAGGCGTTGCAGGTCGGCCGCCGAGACATCGCGGCTGGCCGGATCGAGGCGGCGGATGTGGCGATGCAGAAGCGCCTCTCGCAGCGATGGAGCATCGGGCATGGAGAGGAAGCGGGTTTCCGACGGCGTGCTGATCGTGTTGTCGACGGTGTCGACCAGTCGCTCCAGAATGGCCACCTGGTCGCGGGCGCGCTCGGCGACCGCGGCGAGGTTGTCGATCGCGCTGGGGTCGAACTCCGCCAGCAGCGCGCGGACTCGATTGCGCAGAAAACGCGCATCGCGATTCGAGCTGTCGCTCCTCGGCGTGATCGTGCGCTCCCGTAGGAACGCGTCGATCTCCGATCGCCGGACGCTGAGCAGAGGTCGAATGATACCGTCCTCGCGGACGGCGTGAATTCCGCGAAGCGCGGCCAGTCCGCCGCCGGTCATGAGGCGCATCAGTACCGTCTCGGCCTGATCATTCTTCTGATGCGCGGTGGCGATGAACGCCGCGCCTGTGGTCATGCGAATCTCCTGCAGGCGGGCGATGCGCACCTCGCGCGCGGCCGCCTCCACGCCGAACTGCCGCACAAGCTCGGGATCGAGCGTGCCGTCGGCGACGTGCAGCGGGATCTCGAGCCGGGCACAGAGGTCACGCACGAACTGCTCATCCAGATCCGATTCCGCGCCGCGGAGATGATGATTGACATGCCCGGCGATCAGCGGAAAGTCAGCAGCCTCGGTCGACGCCACCAGAAGCGCGGTGGAATCGCCGCCTCCCGAAACCGCCAGCAAAAGCGGCCCGCGAATGCCGTGCGCCTGGAAAAAGCTCCGTAGCGTGTCGGAGATCACCGTGAAAGGGTACCTGTTCTCGGTAATCGCAGGATTAACAGTAACGGTGTAACGGTGGCAAAGCCTTTGGCCCCGTTAACCGTTACACCGTTAACCGTTAACCATTATCTATGCGCAACGGTGATTCGGTCTCACTGCATCAATCGATAGACGACCGTCCCGACCACGGCTCCGAGAAACGAGAACGCGATCATTCGTCCTAGTGGAAGTTCACGGCCTCGCGTGGCACGGAAGTAAACGCTCTCGATCGGAATGCCCAACAGCAGCATCAGAAGCATTCCGATCCCGAACCAGATATATGACGGCAGGGATGGGAGCTGCCGCCCGGCCACGATTGCAACAACCACGGCAGTTACAGCGAGAAGAAAGGCTTCAACGGCAAAAGCATTGAATTCCCAGCGCCGTAGATCCATCGTCATCCTCACTTTATGGCGCAACCGATCGCGCTGCCAACTTCTGCGCCGAGACAAACTAACCCAAAGCACTCCGCCCATGCTGGCCCCACGCGTCTACATCCAATCGCCGCTGCCGTGCAACCACTAAGCACGCCACTGCGCCAGCACACTGCCCATTCATAAAAACCAGCGAGCTGATAATCAGCACTCACGAGTTGAATGCCATTCGTGGGCAGGGGCGGGGCAAAACGGATTGGCTTCGGACCGCCTCCACCAGGCTTCTCCCATGTTTTACGGTACCAAATCCAGGGGTAGTCAGTGCGCGAATCGTCAATCTGACCATCCCAGGTCGATGCCGAGCCGTCGCGGTACACCTCGACATAGATCGAGCCTTCCCAGGTGTCAGCGTTGCCGTCATCCCAGGACCATATGTCGATCTCGCCGTCTGCGTTGTTTTCTGAATATGCAAACTGAATGTCGCCGTTGTCTCGTTTTTTACCCGCGAGATTGATCGTCCTCTCGACGTAGAAGTGATCGGTGGGGACGTAGCCGCGTTCGGTCAACAGGCTGCGAGAAGCAGCGAACGCCTGCGGTTGACGGGACATGAGATTCCGAATATGCAACTTGGCCGCCTGTCCGGTCATCTGCTCCACGGCCGTTTCGGGGCTGAGCTGCACGAGTCGAATGTCATCACGCAATTGATGCACGACGGGAAAGATCTGGTTTCCAGGGGAAGAGACGAGAGCGGCAGCAAGAATGAGAGAGAGCATGCGATTTTCTCCTTTTTTGTATCGGACCTTTGCGAGGTAGTGTCCGAACCGGGAGAAGTCCTACCCTCGGTAATTGGTGGGGCGAAGCGCGAAAGGGTGGTGGCGGTGACAGGAGTCGAACCTGTGACCTAGCGCTTATGAGACGCCCGCTCTAAACCATCTGAGCTACACCGCCATGAAACCGCCCGCCGAACCGGCGAGCTGCCACCAGTGACCCGCCGTGCGGGCGGGAGGGCGGATTATACTGAACGCCTCGAGGGGCGGAGCAATTTCGCCGCCGATGCGCATGTCCGCCGTTGAACGACGCTGCACGAAATGCGGTGATACCGAAGAGGAGGCGCATCTCGAGCGCTGCGTGCAGTGCGGGAAATGGTTCTGCGTCGACTGCGCATTCAAGCAGACCGGCAGGCGGTTCGACTCGGCCGGATGCGCGCGCGATTTTTTCTGGGGACAAACGGACGAAGAGGATGAGGACGACACGACCAAGCGAGACCCTCCAGAGTACTGAGATCGGCGGCACGAAGCCGACGCGTCGTCCGCGCCGCCTGCGGCGCAGCGACGCGATCCGCTCGCTGGTCCGCGAGACGACGGTCAGCGTCGACGATCTGATCTATCCGCTCTTCGTCGTTCCCGACAGCCGTCCCAGCACTGAGATCCGTTCCATGCCCGGCGTGTGGCAACACCGCGTTTCCGATGCAGTCGATGCCTCCCTGCGGGCGCACGATGCCGGAATCCGCGCCGTGCTGCTCTTCGGACTTCCCGAATTCAAGGACGCGATCGGATCGGCGTCGTGGGATCCCAGCGGTCCCGTGCAGTCGGCCATCGAAGCGATCAAGCGCACCATTCCTGACATGACGGTGATCGCCGACGTCTGCCTCTGCGAGTACACCGACCACGGCCACTGCGGCGTGATCGTCGATCAGGATGTCGACAACGACGAGACGCTGCCGCTGCTGTCGAAGCAGGCGCTCTCCTTCGCCAACGCCGGCGCAGACTTCGTCGCACCTTCCGACATGATGGATGGCCGCGTCGCGGCGATCCGCGCGACGCTCGATGAGGGGCGGCTGACAGAGGTGGGCATCCTGGCGTATTCGGCGAAGTTCGCTTCCGGATTTTATGGACCGTTTCGCGAGGCGGCGGAGTCGGCGCCGAAGTTCGGCGACCGCCGCACCTATCAGATGGATCCGGCGAACATCCGCGAGGCGATGCTGGAGATCTCGCTGGACATCGAAGAAGGGGCCGACATCGTCATGGTCAAGCCCGCTCTTGCCTATCTCGATGTCATCCGCGCCGCGCGGGAGCAGTTCAACGTTCCCATCGCTGCCTACAACGTCAGCGGCGAGTACGCCATGGTCAAGGCCGCGGCCGAGCGCGGCTGGATCGATGGTACGCGCGTGATGCAGGAGATCCTGACCTCGATCAAGCGCGCCGGCGCCGATCTGATCATCACCTACTTCGCGCTCGAATTCGCCGCCGCCGCTCGGCGTTAATCACCCCAATGCGTCGGCTGGCGCTGTTCCTTCTGGTTCTCTGTTCTGGGCCCGCGGCGTTCGCCCATCTCGTCGTCGATGTGCGCATGACAATCGACGCGCCGGCCTTTGTGCCGATCGGCCAGCCGTTCACCTACCGGGTGATCGCCGACGATCTGGCCAACGATCCGGCCTACGGAGTGGTGGTGACGATTCCCATTCCTGCCTCCGCGAGCGCGCCCTCTGTCTCCGCCGATGGATGGAATTGCTCGGTCTCCAGCAGTCAAATCCGCTGCTCTGCCGAGCAGATGCCGCCCGGACCGAACGCCATCACGGTGCGGCTGACCGCTCCACCTGGCGTCGGATCGCTCGCGCTCAACGCAAATGTGCAGACCATCGGCAGCCTGGATACGAACAACAAGAACGATCAGGCGACGGCAAACGTAACTCTCTTCGATCCGCAGCAGTGCACGGCCGGCGCGCCGATGATCGTCGGCTCCGCAGATGGCACGAGCGTCGCCGGCATCGCGCGGCTGTCATGGACCGCCGTTGCGGGGGCGGTGCGCTATCGGATCTACACGGCGCGGGAAGGGGAGACGCCCGCATCGGGACGGAAGTGGTACTCCCATTTCTCCCAGGCGACATCGAATGGTGGGTGGAAGCAGAGTTTGATGTCTGTCCGCCGGTCGCCTCATCTCATCAGCACTTCCGCAGCACGACGAATGGTGTAGCGTTTCGGCTCTTCGAGTTCGCCGGGCGGAGCGATCGCGACGCAACAATCGACGGATCGATCGACGCCGCCGGTTTCCGCACGCCTTACGGGCTTGCGCTCGCCGCGGAGGGAGATCTCTACGTCAGCGATGCGCAGGACGACGTGCTCCGGCACATCGTCAATGGGCGGGTGGTCACCATCACCGGCACGCCGGGCGTGGGCGGCTCGGCCGATGGTCAGCACGCTCTCTTCTATCAGCCGCACGGAATCACGATCACGCCGCTCGATGGATGGGTGCACATCGCAGACACGTCCAACGACTCGATTCGCATCATCTACACCGGCGGACCGTTTGCTCCCGCGTTCACGACCGGTGGAGCAGCGGGGCAGCCAGGTTATGTCGATGGCGACGGCGACAAGTCGCGTTACCGCGGACCGATGGCCATCGCTGCCAGCGAGCGAGGCACGCTCTACGTTGCCGACAGCGGCAATCAGGTCATCCGTAAGATGACGCAGGTTCCGGGATTCGTCGGAGCGTTCACCGCCTCGACGCTGGCTACAGGATTCAACTCGCCGCAAGCGATCGCCGTCGGCGGCGATGGCACCGTCTACATCGCCGACAACCACTCGATTCGCCGCATCGATCACGCAGGCGTGGTCACGACGGTGACCGACGCCCTGAATGCGCCCACGGGGATCGCCGTCGACAATCGCGGCAATCTCTACGTCAGCGACAGCGGCGATCAGACGATTCGAAAGATCGCGCCGAGCGGGCTGGTAACCACGATTGCCAGTGGCTTCAACGGTCCGGCCGGGATTGCCGTCGACGCGAGCGGCACGATCTATGTCGCCGACTCGAGGAACCACCGCGTCGTGCTGCTGCGCGCCGAGGCGGCGGCAGGTGCGCCGCGAAAGCGCGCGGCGGCGCACTAGTACCGCCGCCAACTTGGCGGCGCGGGCTAGTAGCCCGCGCACCTGCCGGCTGGTAGCCGGCGCTACGCCCCGATTCTCGCTCTGAAGTAAATCATCTGCGATCGCGGCTTCTGGCCGTAGAAGCCCTGCAGGATCTCGGGGAAGCGATACCAGGTCGTGTCGGCGCCGAGGCCGAGGCGCAGCGGATCGCGAATCCAGAAATCGAAGGTGTAGCCGAGCGTCGCGGCCGTGACGCGGAAGATCGGCACCGGCAGTGCCGGACGCTCGACCTTGTTCGTGAGGTGAAAATGCGGAAAGAGCTCGTCCTTGTCCCCGTTTTCCACGCGTACCGCGACCACGTGACGGCGTGCCAGGCGGAGGGTCGACTCGGCGAGCCAGGCGTTCAACCAGATGTCATGTGATTCCTTGTACACGCGGCCGAACAGAAGCGTCGACGACCAGCCGGCGAGGGTGTAGCTGACGGATGCGGTTCCGCGCTTCGCGTCACCCGGCTCCAGTTTCTCCGGCTTGGTCAGATAGCCGGCGGACACCTGGGCGGTCAGATTCGGCGTTGGCGTGAACGTCAATCTTCCCGACGCCGAGTCGAGCCTGCCGCCGTCGATATCCCATCGATCCTCATCCGGCTCGGCGCCGTGAAATGAGCTTCCCTCCAAGCGCCACATGCCGAGCTGCACGCCGGCGGTGATCACGTTGTACGAGATGTGTGTCGAATCCTCGAAGTGATGGCCGATGACCGCCTGCGGAATCTCCATGGCCGACTCGCGGTGGGGAAAGGCGACCGGTCCGAGGGCTGGATCGCCGACTGGCGCGACGTAAACGAAGAGCATGCCGCTGCCGGCGAACGGCCGCGCGTATTCGGCCGACAGCTCCATGAAGAAATCGTGCGGATGCTGGCCGTCGATGATCGGCTTGCCGAACGCGGTCTCGCCGGTCTGAAAGAGCTCGGGATACTGCCGGTTGCTGATCGTGGCCGGCTCGAGGCTGAGCATCGAGCGGAACTGAATCGCGCCGCGCCCTGCCGCGCGCTGGGCGGAGAACATCCCCCAGTTCGTGGAGAAGTTCTTGTCGTGTCCGCGCGGACCGGTCTCGCGGAGCGAGTCGAATGTGGCGTAGGCGTGCGCCATCAGATGCCACGAGCCCGCGTTAGTCATCAGCATCTGCATCGGCGCGGCCGCGGGATTCGCGGCCGTTCCGGAGGCTTGTTGCATGAGAAATATCTCGGCAGGTCTATCGCCGTGGTGATGATGCTCCGCCATCACAGCAGCAAGCATCCACGCTGCAACCAGCACCCTGGGATTGTCGCACGGCTCAGAATCGCATCTGAACGCCTGTAACCAGATTTCGTTTGGCTGTGAGCTGAATGCCGTTCACATGCTGATAGAGAGGCACCTGCAGCATCGCGTACCACGCGGCGCCGTGTCCGGCGTCGAAACGAAGGCCGGGGGAGAGGAAGAGATAGCGGCCGCCGGTGAACAGATGATCCTCCAGGTCAGCGGAGGTATCGCGCCCGCGCACTTTGGCATTGGCCTGAAGCAGAAGCTGGGTGCGATCGCGCAGAGGATAGACAGTCCCGGCATTCAATTGCAGCTCGTTTCCAACGCGATAGTTCTGCGCGCCGGTCGTGTTGCGGCGGAGCTGAATGGTCGCGAACAGAGGAATCAAGGTGACGCTGCCGAGCGCACCTCGCATCGACGTCTGGCGCAGGATTCCGCTCTCGAAGGCCAGCCCGACGATGGCATCCGTCGATCCCGTCCCAGGCTGAATAGGGATTTCGCCGATTTCTCCCTCCGGATTGGTGAGGTCGTGCGCGCCGGCAGGTAATTTGACTCCGGCGAAGCCCCACAGCGCAGTGCGGCGAATGGAATCGAATTCGGCGATCCGTCCGCGCATCTGGAGAGTCACGTCGCCGACGCCGCTCAGATTCCAGCGCTCCGGCCGGCCCCCTTCGATGCGAAGGTGAGAGTGCGAAACATATGGCACTGTCGCGCTGAACAGCAGCCGATCGCTGGCCGCATATCGGAGGAGCAGCGAGGCCCCGCGATTGATGGTGCGCACCTGATCGTGCTCGGCGGGAACGGCACCCACGGCGACGGCGCGCGTGCCGACGCGCGGCTGGTCCTGATCGATGTATTCGAACGACAGCTCGGCAGCGAAGTGTCCTGCGGCCGGGCGGTTCAACGCGTTCAGATCGAGCGGACAAGACGCTGCGCCGCAGCTGGCCATGAGCGGACGCACCGTGGCAGAGATACAAAACAACACGAGTAGACGACTTCTCATTGACCTGATCCTTTCTAGATTGGGAGGAATGAAGGATCAGGTATTCGGTGGACGCTCGATATCCAGGGTGACGCCAGCGAGCGCTCTCAGTGGGGCGCCGGCGCCTTCGCCGGCGTTGATGAGCAGCATTGCGGCGCGGACATTCACGGCCAGGATCGCCAAAGCGTCGTGTTGTGTGGCCTGGCGATCGGAATCGCATTGAGCGAATCGCGCCGTCCCCTGCATCATCGAGCATCCGCTGCTGCGAACGCAGCAGGCGTGCGATCCGCAAACGCGAGGTCTGGCCGCGAAATCAACAAGCGCCGTTGAAGTGAGAACAATCGCCACAAGCAGGCAGACGCCCCGGCGCATCCCGGAATGATATGCGATAGACTCGCTCCCCCCAAAGGCCCGATAAAAGGAGGAAATTGTGAAACGCCCACACCACGCGTTGTTCGTTCTCTGTCTGCTTTTTCTGTCGACCAGCTCTCTTCTCGCCGAGGACAAGAAGCCACCGGATGAAACCGGTTTACCCGACCTGATCCTCAGTCCTGATCTCGGCAAGCAGTGGGTGGTTCGAGACGAAAACCTGAAGGCGAGCTTTTGCAGCGTTCAGGAGGGCGGCGTTACGCCGGGTTACCACAAGCTCATCCGCTTCACCGTGAGCACACCGAACATCGGCGACGCCGACATCAACCTCGGCGATCCGAACGTTCACGTGGCGGCGAACGATGGACTGTACGAGTTCGCCACCTGCCATAACCACTATCACTTCCGGCACTATGCGAAATACGAACTGGTCGATCCGAGCAGCGGAAAAGTATGGCGTGCCGCGAAACGTGGCTTCTGCATGCTGGACACGGATCCAGCGCCAGCATCGCTGACGAATTCGCCTCCGGGACCTCCGTACTTTCGCAGCTGCGGTCTGGTCGGCATTCCAGGCAATCAGGGGATCAGCCACGGCTGGACGGACACGTATTTCTTCAAGCTCGGCGGACAGTACTTCGTTCTCGACGGCGGCGACGGCCAAGCTCCGGTGCCTCCGGGGGACTACGTCATTCGGATCACCGTGAATCCAGGGTTCGTCCCAGGACCGGGCGAGCCATGCCGGTTCGCGGATCCTAACCATCCGGGCGTTTGTCATCAGTTGGCGGAGTCAAACTACGAGAACAATGTTGGCGAGGCGCTGGTAACGATTCCGGACCATCCGGGACGCACGGGCGTTGGTCCGCTCAACGACACCAAGCCTGACGACACCGAGCCTGTCGACCACCAGTAGGGGTAGTAATGGGGGGTCAGGCCTTTGCTTTTTCTTTTCTCTCCATCTCGTAGAGAAAAGAAAAAGCAAAGGCCTGACCCCATTAACCGCACCACGCTGCTTCGACGGCGTCGGGGTGATCGAGCGAGTAGCCGTCTTCTTCGGCGTCGTAAATGATCACCGCGCCGTCGAGGCGTGAGGCGGCCATCTCATCGAGCGCCACGCGAACTCCGTCCAGCTCGATGACGCGATCGCCATCCAGCGGTTCGCTGGCAGAGGCCAGGCGATAGCCGCTCCCGCCGCAGCCGGTGGTGAAGGCAATGCGCAAGATGCGGCCGTCAAGATCGCGCTTGAGGTGTTCGGCGGCGTCGGGTGTGAGATCGATCTTCATTCCGCGCGAGGTCCGTGGACGATGCGCCACTGTGCATCTTCCCGTTTGAACCAATCGGGATCGAGCTTGATCAATTCCAGCTCACGCTCCAGCTCGACGATGTGCGCGCGCTTGCCGGCGGCGAGGTAAATCAACAGATAGCGATCGACAGGCGACGCGCCGCGGCCGTACTCGTTGAGCTTCTTCTCCATCGTCCGCTCCCGGGCGATGAGGAACTCGGTCATCTCCCGGAAGGAGAGGTCGCCCTCCAGGATGTCCTGAAAGAGGAGATCGCCGCCCAGGGTGACGCGCACCCGACTGGCGCCGGCGGCCTGAATCTTCAGCTCGATGAGGTCGCGATGCTCGCGCTCGTCTTCGGCGAACTGCTGGAACATCGTCGCCGCCATCGGATTGGGCAGGTTCTCGGCCAGTTTCTCGAACGTCTTGTAGGCCTCGACCGTGTACTGGATCATCAAGCCGAGTTGTTGTTCGGTCAGGGCGTTTGCGCCGGTTTCGACAGTCGGCATTTCAACCTCGCGCCATCAATCGATTTTCGCCACTTTCACCACGACATCGCCGAGCAACCTGGCCTGACAGGAGAGGCGATGGGGCGCCTCGATCTCCTTATAGGTTTCCTCCGGGTTGGGCGGCGTCAGATTTTCCGCGCCTTCGACGACCTCGATCCGGCACGTGCCGCACGCACCGTCTCCGCCGCAGACGTGGCTGATTACGACGCCCATCTCGATGGCAATGGAAAGGAGCGTCCTGCCCGCGGGAAAATCAGCCGCTTTCCCCTGATCCACGAACGTGACTCGCGGCATGCTGAACGCTGGATTCTATGGCACGGTGCGCCATATAGGAACTTCGCACCAAGGGAGCCGATTCGACATGGCGGAAGCCGAGCGCGAGCGCTTCGCGTCCCAGCTCCGAAAACTCTTCCGGCGTGTAGTAGCGCCTCACCGGATGATGGCGCTCCGTCGGGGCGAGATACTGGCCCATGGTGAAGATCTCGACGCCCGTCTCGCGGAGATCGCGGGCCACGCGGAGAATCTCCTCTTCTCTCTCGCCCAGCCCGAGCATCAGGCTCGACTTCGTGAGCATCCCATCCTCGGCGGCCCAGCGGAGGACGTCGAGCGAGCGCTCGTACTTTGCCACAGGGCGAACCTGGGGGTAGAGGCGAGGGATCGTCTCCACATTGTGTGCGAGCACGTCGGGTCGCGAGGCGATCACGGTCCGCAGCGCATCGCGATTCCCTTCCAGATCGGAAATGAGCACTTCGACGTTCGCGCCGGTGCGCTGCCGGACCGCGTCGACCGTCTGCGCAATGTGAAGAGCGCCGCCGTCCGGCATGTCGTCGCGATTGACCATCGTGATCACGGCATGGCGCACTCCCATTCGTTCCACCGCCTCGGCCACTCGCCGCGGCTCATCGGCGTCCACCGGCGTCGGCACGCCGCGATTCACCGCACAGAACGTGCAGCGCCGCGTGCAGATCTCGCCGAGAACCATGAACGTCGCCGTCCCGGCGCTCCAGCATTCGAAGATGTTCGGGCAGCGCGCTTCCTGGCAGACCGTGTTCAGCGCCAGATCGTTCATCAACTTCGCCACAGGAAGCTGATCGAGCGAGCCTGGAACGCGGATCTTGAGCCAGGGCGGGCGGAGGCCGGCGCGTTTGTTGACCGGTTGCTGGGTTGCTGGGTTGTTGGGTTGCTCGGTATCTCGCATGTTTTCTCTAACTCAGCAACTCAGGAACCGAGTAACTGAGCAACCTTGTTTCCAATTTCTCCAACGCCTCCCGATCATCCGTCCAACGAATCTTTTCATACGCCTCGGGGAAGGTAAACCAGCCGAACTGATCGTGCTCTTCGGCGTCCATGCGGAGGGGAATGTCCGCGCGCATCCGGGCCAGGAAGCTGATTTCGGAGGCGATGATCGGCGCGGGGTAGCGCGAGGCGAGGTACTGCGATTCGATCATGAATGACTGCCGCAGATCGAGATCCTCCGGCTGGCCGTGATACCCGGTCTCTTCGACGATCTCACGGCGGGCGGTCTCCAGCGGCGCTTCGCCGTCCTCGATCGATCCGGTGATGGGCTGCCAGAAATTGCCTCGTTCCGGACGTCGATGGAGGAGGAGCACGCGCTCGCCGTCGTGAATCATGACTTTGACCAGGCGAATCGTCGCATCGCGCGGCACGACCTCGCGTTCGAACACAGACGCGAAATTCTTCGCCAGCAGCGCGCGCACTTCGCTGGTGAACACAGCATGCCCCAACTCATTCGAGATCGACGTGACTCCCGTTCCGGGCAATCCACAGGGCGTGATCAGGCGGAAATGCTCGAGATTGGTGTTCACGTTGAGGGCGAATCCGTGCGAGGTGACCCAGCGCGCGATCCGCACTCCGATCGCCGCGATCTTGTTGTCGCCCACCCAGATGCCGCGGCGTCCCGCGATGCGCTCGGCTATGACGCCGTATTCAGCCGCGGTGCGGATCAAGACCTCCTCGAGCTTCGTCACGTACTTGCGGACATCGCGGCTTCCTTCGCCCAGGTGGATGATCGGATAACCGACGATCTGGCCGGGCCCGTGGTACGTGATGTCGCCGCCGCGCGTCGTCTCGTAAAAGCGGACGCCGTGCTCGCGGAGCGCCTCCGGCGGCGCGAGAAGATTGCGAACGTCGCCACCGCGCCCGAGCGTGATCACCGGCGGATGCTCCAGCAGCAGGAGCTGATCGGGGATCGTGTCCTGCTGCCGCAGCTCCACGAGCCGCTGCTGCAGTTGCGTGCCGTTCTCGTACGTGACGAGATCGAGATTGCGAAGCTCGCAGGTGCGCATCACAATCGCTTCCGCCCTTCGAGCCGCTTCTGGAGCGCCTTCGCGTCGCGAATGACCGAGGGATCGGTGGCCACGGCGAGGAGTTTACCGAGCGTCCTGGCTGCCGCGGCGTAATCTCCGCGATTCACCTGGCCGATGGCCTCATTGTAGGTGCTGATCTCGCGATTGGTCCTGGCCACGTGCACCAGATCGTTCGCCTGCCGCTCCAGATCGCTTCGGCTGTCAGAATCCGCCGTCTCACTCACGAGACCGCGCAGGACCGCGGCCGCCTCGTCGAGCTTCTCTTGCTTGACGAGAGCGTTCACCCGCGCCAATTCGACGCGCATGAGCACCGCGCGCGCGGCAAAGGCGACTTGCGCGTTGCGCGCGCCGTCGAGGATGGCGAAGAGCGCGTCCGCTTTGGCGCGATCCCCGATTCGCCGATCCATGGCAAAGAGGTGCAGCGTCAGATCCATCCGGCCAGGAAGAATCGATCTCGCCTTCTCCAGCGCCGCGATCCCAGGTCCCAGGTTGCTGTCGTCCTCGACGATGTACGTCGTACCGATCGCGCCGAGCGCTCGGCCGGCTTCTCCACCCAATGTCAGCGCTTTCTCGGCCAGGGCCCGAGCCTTGTGAAACCGCGGAACGTCATCGGCGTTTGTTTCTTCCGTCTCCGCAAACGGTCCGATCTGGTTGCGCAGAAGCGCCTCGGCGTACTCGAGGTAGATCTCCGCATCGTTCGGATCGGCAGCCAGCGCGCGATCTAAGTAGGGAACAGCTTCGTCGTAGCGCTTGTCGTTGACTCGAAGCAGACCGAGTGCGGCGATGGAGCGGGCGTGCTTTGGATCGGCGAGCAGCGCTTCGCGGAAGTGTCGCTCCGCCTCCGCACTAAGATCTTCGATGCCGCCGAGGAATCGCCCGAGCTCGTAGAGCAGCGAGGCGCGGTCGAGAGGTGAAAGCGCAACCGACGCATCGGTGGTCGGCACGTTGATGGTGATCCCACTTGATACTCGCGGTGATGAGTAGGGACCGATCGCGCGCTCCAGATCGGCGAGCGACTTGTCATAGCGGTCGCGCAGAGCCGTTGCCACCGGCACGCCCTCGTCGACGTCCTGAAAGAACCGATAGAACGCCCTCTCATCCGTTCGCATCAGCCAATCGACGATGGCCCAGCTCTCGGCATAGAAGACATGCTGTCCGGAAGGCACGTTGTAGGCGTCCGATTCGCGGACCACGCCAAAGAGCTGGTCGGGCGGAATCCGGGTTCCGCGACGCAGCGCCTCGACGTGCACGCGCACCGGCTCACCGGCTCGAATCGATTTCGATTTCAGATTGGCGTTGCTGAAATACTCCGCTGTCCCTTCTTCCAGCCAGAGCGGGGGATGGGCGCCGGAGTTGGCGATGAGACTGTGCACCAGCTCATGGTTCGGGGTTGTTTCTGTTGGCCACCCCGAGCCGGTCTTCACGATCATCGATCCGCCCGTCTTCTGGGATACGAAGACTCCGGTCACGTTCGCGTCGCGCCTGTTGATCAGCATGTCGAAATAGGGCTGCACCTCGGAACGCCGGCTGAAGAGAAAGACGCGAGTCGGCGCCGGAGCGGACGTGCTGAACTTCGGCGTGAGCTGCGCCAGCGCGGCGGCGAGCGTCTCCAAATCGGCGGCGATCGCGCGCGTCCGCCTCTCGCCAGCGCTGCTGATCAGCATGAAATGTCTGGTCCGCCCCAGGAGCCACTCCTCATCCGCCGCGGGGAAGGGGATCGGTTTGTCGGCGCGCCGCGCTACGCCATCGCCCTTGATCCCCTTGAGGACCGGCGGGACGAAGACGTCCTGGGCATAGGCGGCAGTTGAAGCGAGGAGGAGGGCGAGCAGCAGATCGGAGCGGCCGGACATTTACATCGTAAACTGCCCCGCCTCCAGTACGGATTTCACCCGGGCCATGAATTGATCGGCCACCGCTCCGTCGACCAGCCGGTGATCGAAGGAGAGGGCCAGGATGCAGATCGAGCGAATGGCGATGAAATCTCCATCCTCGTTCTCCACCACAACGGGACGCTTCTTCACCCCACCCACGCCGAGGATGGCCACCTGCGGCTGATTGATGATGGGCGTGCCGAACAGACCGCCGTAGATCCCGGGATTGGTGATGGTGAACGTGCCGCCCTGCACCTCGTCCGGGCTGAGGCGCTTGGTCCGCGCGCGCTCGCCGAGATCGTTGATCGCGCGAGCCAGTCCGAGGATGTTCTTCTCCTCGGCGTTCTTCACGACCGGAACGATGAGACCCCACTCCAGCGCGACAGCGATGCCGATGTTGTAGTCGCGGTGGTAAAGGATGCTGTTCTCGTCCATCGAGGCGTTGAGGATGGGGAAATCGCGCAGTGCGGCGATCACCGCCTGGACGATGAAGGGGAGATAGGTGAGCTTCACGCCTCGCTCGGCGAATGCGTCCTTGTACTGCCGGCGGAGCTTTTCGACGTTGGTGAAATCAACCTCGAACGCGGTAGTGACATGAGCCGAAGTCTGTTTCGACAGGATCATGTGCTGCGCGATCTTCTTGCGCATCACGGAGAGCGGCTCGATGCGGACGCTCTCGCCGGGCGCAAATTGCGGCTGCTTCTGTGGGGGCGCCGACGCCCTCGCCGGCTCAGTCGCGGGTTGCTGCAAGAATCCCAGGATGTCGTTCTTGGTGACGCGCCCCGAAATGCCGGAGCCCTGGATCTGCGTGATGTCGACGTTGTTTTCCTGCGCGATCTTGCGCACCAAAGGAGAGGATTTCGTGCGGCGCCGTTCGTCGAGAGAAGTAACGTCCGCGGTTCGTGGTTCGCGTTCCGTGGCTCGCGGCGGCGGGGCGCCAACCCGCTCGCTGCTACCCGCTCGTTGCTCGCTGGTCTGGGCGGGGGCGGCGGGCTCCGCCTTCTGCACGGGCGCTGGAGGCGGCGTCGCGGCCCGCTCGCTGCGAGCGGCTCGCTGGTCGCTGGGTGGGGCGGGGGCGGAGGCTTCTCCACTTCCCGCGATCCGCGCCACGACCGAATTCACGGCGACAGTCTGTCCTTCCTTCACCAGGATCTCGGAAAGAGTGCCCGCGGCAGGGGAGGGGATTTCGGCGTCCACTTTGTCGGTGGAGATCTCCAGCAGCGGCTCGTCCCGCTCCACTTTGTCGCCCGGTTTCTTCATCCAGCGGACGACAGTGCCCTCGGCGATCGACTCGCCCATCTGCGGCATCACGACGTCAATGGCCATCGCTCTTCCTCATCAATACGCAAGCAGTTCTCGCGCCGCGGCGATCACTTTATCGCGATTCGGAAGGTAATACTCCTCCAGCGGTGGTGAGTAGGGCGTCGGGACATCGAGCGCCGCAACCCGCTTGATCGGGGCGTCGAGGTAGTCGAATGCTTTCTCCGCGATGCGCGTCGAGAGTGCGCGTCAAGCGGAGGTAGTAATCGATCTCCAACAACTGCGCGCGAGTGAGGTCCTGGGTCAGGATCGTCTGCTCCACGGCCGGCTATTAAATCAATCTTCCGCGGTGTTTATTCATCTATCCTGAGGGCGTGTCCGTGATGGACCTCGCCGGCAGCGCGCTCGACTACATCATCACCTTTGTCGAGCGGAACTGGCTGTTCGTGGCGGCGGTGGTCGCAGCCATCGCCATTCCCTGGCGGTTGCCGCGCCTCCGTGTCCAGCTTCCCGATCGCGTTGTTTGCATGACCGTCATTTCGCTGTCGCTGCTCGTGTCGATCGGGGCGTCCGCGCTTCACGGCGTCCCGCTCCCGCGATTTCACGACGATTTCTCGTATCTGCTCTCCGCCGATCTCATCGCTCACGGGCGTGCGGCCGATCCTCCGCACGCGCTGTGGCCTCATTTCGAAACGATGCACGTGCTGCAGCAGCCGAGCTACGCGTCAAAGTTTCCTCCCGGACAGGGCATCATCCTCGCTCTCGGGCGGCTGTTGTTTCGCCTGCCGCTCGCCGGCGCGTGGCTGATCTGCGCCGCCGCATGCGCGGCCCTCTGGTGGGCACTGCGAGTGTGGATCTCGCCGCAGTGGGCGATGCTCGGTGGGATCGCCGCTGCGATTCACCCGACGATGCTTCGCTGGAGCGAGACGTACCACGGCGGCGGTCTCGCGGCGCTCGGCGGTGCGTTGCTCGTGGGGGCAACCGGACGCCTGATTCAGGCGCCGTCGTGGCGCGCTTCCGCAATCGCAGGCCTTGCGCTCGCGCTTCTTGTCATCAGCCGCCCGTATGAAGGATTGGTGTTTGCCGTCGCCATGCTGGCAATCGTGTTGATCGCCGGCAATCTCCGCGCGACGCTCGCCGCAGCGCCGGCAGGTCTCCTGGTCATCGTCATCGCGCTGACGATGCTCGGCCTTTACAACCGCTCCATCACGGGCAGCGCGACGACGTTGCCGTACTCGGTCTACGAGCGGCAATACGATCCTGTGCCGAACTTTCTGTGGGAACAGCCGCGGCCCATGCCGAGGTACCGCAATCCGGAGATGGCATACGTCTATCGCGTCGCGTACTGGGGACACTACCGTCGACTGCGCGAGCCGGGCGGTCTCTCCGCTGAGGTTTTGAAGAAGATCGACGTGAGCCGTTTCACGCTATTCGGAACGCCGACGAAACCGTTCAATTCCGCTTGGCTCCTCCTTCCGCTTCCTCTCATCGCATTGCCTCGGCTGCTCCGCCGAAGCGCGGCGGGGCGGATGTTGTTTGTGGCTCTGTTGATCTTCGCCTTTGCGCCGTTTTCCATCACCTGGTGGCTGGAGATGCATTACCTCGCGCCGGCGGCGGCCGCCGCGGCCGGCCTGATCGTTCTGCTCATTTCGG
>QHVS01000304.1:0-466 GCA_003223635.1 Acidobacteriota bacterium
AGCAAGACGCGGCGTGGAACCTGGCCGATGAGTTTCTTGGCAGCGCTTTGTTGGGTCACTGCGCACGCGCCTCATCGATGTCGCATCAGATCCTGACCTTGTCCAATCGACAGGAGATTGTCTGGCGGACAGCGGTAGCGCTCGCGCTCTGTGGTCGCGGCGACGAAGCCGTCTCACTCGGCAACAAGCTCGTTCGGGGACATCCGAACGACACGCTCGTCAACGTCGTCTGGGTTCCTCTCATCCGAGGAGCCGCGGTCCTGCAGCGCCGCCACTCGGCGGAAGCCGTTGCGATCCTCGAGCCTGCGCTCCGGTACGATTTCGCATACGAAGCGGTGGGTTATCCCAATTACATTCGCGGTCTGGCATACCTCGCGCAGCACGATCGCCAAAACGCGCTTGCGGAATTCGACAAGATCCTTAGCCATCGCTACCTCTACAGGGGCGAAGCTCACTATTCGCTTGC
>QHVS01000304.1:593-4363 GCA_003223635.1 Acidobacteriota bacterium
TGCGATGATGTAGCGCCGATTGGCAGGTCGCCCGGAAACCTCTTCGCTGCATCCGCGTCTCTGGAGGCGGGTCGAGTATGAGCGCTTCATCACCGGTGTCGCCGGTCACGACCATTGTCACGCTTAAAGCGCGTCTTCGGGCGTCATCGTGATCGAGAGCGGTGAAGTGCCGCGAACCATCGCTGGTCACAATGCGATTCTTCGACCGTTTCGACTGCTTGTCGCACTGTTCTCACCGCCGTTTACACCGAGGAGTGTGTTTTCTCACCCGATGATGTCAAGAGCGTGAAGCTCTCGGGATCGACCGCCGCGCTGAAGTAGGAGCCTTGCGCCTCCTGGCAGCCGTGGTTTTTGAGGAAGTCGAATTGCTCGCGCGTCTCGACGCCATCGGCGGCGACGCGAAGGCGGAGCTTGCGGCTCACACCGATGACGGCAGAGACGATCGACGCGTCGGCTTCGGCGGTTGCGACGAACGTCAGGAGAGCGCGATCCATTTTGACCGCGTCGATTGGCAGCACACGCAGAGAGCCGAGGGCTGAGTAGGAACTGCCGAAGTCGTCGATGGCGATCGAGACGCCGACGTCGCGGAGGGAATTGAGCAATTCGATCGTGAGGTCGACGTCACGCATTGCAGTCGCCTCGCGAATTTCGAGCTCCAGCGACGCGGGATCGATCCTGGAGTCGTCAACGGCGCGGCGAACCACACCGGCCAGGTCCCGCTGCTGGAACTGGCGTGCGGGGATGTTCACAGCCATGCGCAGCGACGGCAACCCGGCATCGCGCCACTGCCGGAGCTGGCGGCACGCCGAGAACAGCGCCCACTCGCCGAGTGGCACGATCAGGCGGGTCTCTTCGGCGACGGGAACGAAGTCGCGCGCCTCGACCATGCCGCGCTCCGCGTCGTTCCAGCGGATGATCGCTTCCGCGCCGACGATCAGGCCGGTAGTTACCGATACCTGTGGTTGGTATGCGAGCACCAGCTCCTCGTCGTTCATCGCTTTGCGAAGGCGCGACTGCATCGACAGGCGCTCCGTGGCGCGTGTTTTCATCTGCTCCGTGCAGAGCTGATACGTATTTCGTCCCGCTTGTTTGGCGCGGTACATCGCGTCGTCAGCATTGCGGAGCAACGTGTCCATGTCGCTTCCGTCGTATGGATGAACGGCGATCCCGATGCTCACCGAGATCTCCATCGACGTCGCGCCGATGAGGACCGGTTCGACGACGCGCTCCAGAATTTTCTCTGCGACCTGGGCAGCGTCCTCCGGTTGATGAAGGTCCGGCAGAATGATGGTGAACTCGTCGCCGCCGTAGCGGGCCACGGTATCGGTCTGCCGAACGCAGCTTCGCAGGCGCAGCGCAATCTCGACCAGCAGTGCGTCGGCGACGTTGTGTCCGAGCGTGTCGTTGATCATCTTGAAGCGATCGACGTCGATGAAGAGGACTGCCACGTTTTCGCGGACGCGTTTCGCGGACAGCAGGCACATCTCCAGGCGTTCGACAAACAGACGTCGATTGGGCAGCTGCGTCAGCGCGTCGTGATAGGCCAGGAACTCGATCTGTTCCTCGGCCCGCTTCCGATCGCTGATGTCGACGGCCGTCATATGCACGACGGCACGCTCGCCACGGCCAAGAAGCGAGACGTTCGCAAGAACTGAGACGCGCACGCCGTCCCGCCGTCGCATTTCGATTTCGAGGCCGCGGACGGTCGGCGTTTCCTCGAGCTGCCGCCGAATGTCTTCCACCGCAGCGGCACGCTCGAAGACATCGCGCAGCTCGCGGTTTTTCAGCTCGTCCGCTGCATAGCCGACCAGGCCGGCGAACGTCGCATTGCAGTTGATGATCCGGCCGGAGATCGTGGCCAGACAGACGCCCGCGGCGTTCTGCTCGAACAGCAGCCGGTATCGCGCCTCGGAATCGCGCAGCGCTTCTTGAGCTGCCAGTCGCGCCGTTACATCGCGGAAGCTCCACACACGCACAGGTTCATCGTCGAGGTAACGGCCGATGGAGTATTGCTCCAGACGGCGACCGTCCTTGAACTGCAGTACGTGGGCGCTCTCGACCTCGGGATGTTCATGGAGCGCTGCGAGAGTGCGTAGAAACTCTGCAGGATCGATCAACTGCTCAACCAGCTGTCCGATCAGATCGTGATCCTCATCCTGCTCCATCAACTCCGCAGGAATGCCCCACATGTCGGAGAAACGCTGGTTCCAGGTGAGGACTCTGCCATCGTGCCCGATGACCAGAATTCCGTCCGCAGTCGAGTCGAGCGTCGACTGCAGCAGAGTCACGGCGCGCCGCGCTTCCCACTCGTAGCGTTTCCTCTCGCGGAGATCGCGTCCGATGATCACTGCGCCCGTGACTTCACCCTGACGCGTCACCGGCGAGTGGGAGAGCGTCAGCTCGATCGGCTGACCCATCTTCGTACGGAAGATGTACTCGCGGTCACGTACCCAGCCTTGCAGCGCCGCTGCCTCATTTCGATCGGTCGGGACGAGCAGATCCTTGAGCTGCAGGCCGATGATGTCTTCGCGGCTGTATCCAAGGAACGCGCAAGCGGCATTGTTCGCGAAGCGAATGAGGCCGTCGCGATCGCTCACGAGAAGCAGATCCCGCATCGTGCTGATGATTTCAGTCGCTGGCAGCACAGGGGTGATCGCCACCAATCCATGTTTCCTGATCGTGTAGATGGCCACGGCCGTGGATGCGAGCAGAGCGGCCCAGCCAAACGGATAGATGGCGATGCCGTACGCGGGCAGGAAATCGATCACCGCCACACAGCCGATGCCCAGTGCGATCGTGAACAGGCGGATGCGGCTGCGCTCCGTCCCGGTGGACCCCGGGTAGGCGCGAACGATGTCGATAACGGTCACGACAAACAAGCTGCCGCAAAAGAGCGGGTACAGCAAGCGCGCACCAATGTTGTATGTGGGATAGAAACCCCACCAGAACCGCCGCACGTCGCTGACGAGGTAGCCTGTCGTGAGAGCGAGGACCGCAAACTGAGCGGCCAGGAGCCAGGCGACAACGGATACGATCCTGCGGTGATTGGCGCTCTCCAGAATGGTGGCGACGAACTGGTACACGGCCGGCGCAATGAACGGCACGCAAGCGCAGCCAACCCTGGCCCAGATCAGCGCGGTGTGGGAATCGACAGCGAGATACATGAAGACGCGCGTCACCTGCCACGCCGCAGCCGCAACGCACACGCTGGACATGGCCACGCTGGTTCGCGAGAAACGCGTCAGCACGATCACGATCGCGAAACTCATCACCACAGCCGCGGTCACAGCCGGTGGGATCGCAAACGGGGAGAAGTGATACGCCGTCATTTTTCTATGGACCAGCGTCTATTGTGGGCCACAAGCGTCCACTACCACAAAAACAGAAAGAGCACAGATTTCTCTGTGCTCTCTCAGTCTCGTGGCGACCAGGTGGCGGTTCGGCCGGGCCTACCGCCAGATGTTTACCGTGACGTCGTCCAGCAGGAACCATGTCGGCGGACCCTGACTCTGGATGCCAGTGAAGGAGATGCGGATTGTCGTGCCGTGGTAGCGGGTGACATCGAAGCGTCTCTGTGTGTACGTCGCATTCGCGTCGAGATTACTGAACGTTCCCAACGTTTCCAGCAACGCGCCGGATGCGTCGCGAACCTCGACCGTCATCACGTCATCAGCGGAGAGCTTCTTGTCCTTCGTCACCACCCAGACGTAGATGCTCAGTTCCGCCTTGCTGGTGGTGGACGGAATCGTCACGGTTTCGGATGACAGGTG
>QHVS01000304.1:4368-4785 GCA_003223635.1 Acidobacteriota bacterium
TCTTGGCCGGTCCGCCGATCGTAGCGTGACTCTTTCCGCTATGGGAGCGGACGCTCATCATGTCGAAGGAATCGCTGGGAGGACAGCCGGTCTGGTTGATGACAGTGCAGATGTCCGAGGTCCAGAAGGTCGTGCCGTACTCGAAGCTCGGGTCGGCAAGGAGCTGCGAATCGCCCATGCTCTCGTCGAGAGAGTCAATGACGGAAAAGAGAAGGCGATTCGGCGAACCGACTCCGATCGCGCCGAGCACGTCGAGAGTGGCTTGCGACAGCACCGTCTGCGAGACGGTCGCTGGCGAAGCCGAGGGGTACTTTTCCAGAAGGAGAGCAGCGACGCCGGCAACGAGTGGCGCTGATTCGGATGTTCCGCTGGAAATCGCGGTCGCTGTCGGACTGCTGTACCAGTCGGAGACGATGT
>QHVS01000305.1 GCA_003223635.1 Acidobacteriota bacterium
GGCCTGCTCGACGCCGATGATCTGCACCGCGCCGTTCTGACCGAGGTAGATCTCGTTCAGGTAGGCCTCCAGGATCTCGTTCTTGCTGTAACGAGCCTCGAGCAGGACGGCCATCAGCGCCTCCACCCCTTTGCGCCGCCAGCTCCGCTCGGGATTGAGGAAGAGGTTCTTGACCAGTTGCTGCGTGAGTGTCGATCCGCCGACGTTCAGCGACTTGTGGCGCAGATCGATCCACGCCGCGCGCAGGACGCCGCGAATGGAGATCCCTTCGTGGTGATAAAAGTTCCGATCCTCAGTGGCGATGATAGCGTCGATCACGACCTGAGGCACCAAGTTGAGCGCCACCGGCAGCCGATCTTCCATCTCGTTGTTGTAGATCGACGTGATCAGCTCCGGCTCGATGCGGATGCCGCGCAGCGACGCTCCGTCATCCAGCCGCTTCACCGTGCGAACCGTCGTGCCGTCGAACGTGACGACGATGGGCAGCGCGCGGAATTCGATGTCCGGATACTCGAAATTCTGCAGGTAGATCTCCAGATCGCCGTTCACGTAGCGGTATTCGCCCGGGTTTGCGACCTGGGTCCGCGCTTCGTGATATCCGACGTGGTTGAGCTTCGGCTCGAGGAGCGCGCGCGCGAAGGTCATTCCGGGGACGATCGGCGTGGCGTCGGAGTAAATGCGGCTGGGAACATCCCATCGACGGCTGGAGTCGAACTTCTTGGTGATGACCGCGTAGGTGTACCCGACAAAGCCGATCAGGCCGACGAAGGCCACCATGACCAGGAAAGCGATGCCGGCGGAGTGGCGCCAGAGGAAGTCTTTGAAACGGGATCGCTTTGCCATCAGGGCCTGAGCTCAGAGTATCAAACCAGGCCAGGGACGCAGGAATGCCGCCTGGCCGCTAGGCGAGAACCTCAGTCACAGGTCCGTGGCCGACGACATTCCCCCGATCGATCGCGATCACGTCGAAGACGAGTTGACGCAGCTCGGCGGGATCGTGCGTCACGTAGATCATCGGGACTCGAAGGTCATCGCGCACGCGGATCAGGAACTCGATCACCCGGCTGTGCAGCGGCCGATCGAGTCCAGCCAGCGGCTCGTCCAGCAGCAGGAGCCGTGGGGACGTCACCAGGGCCCGAGCCAGTGCCACGCGCTTCGCTTCACCGCCCGAAAGAGCGCTCGCACCGCGTGGCAGGAGCGGCGTAATTTCCAACACATCGACGACCCGCTGCACGAAAGGTTCGGCATCGTCACCCCGGACACCGAATCGAATGTTTCTCTCGACCGTCATATGCGGAAAGAGCGATTCTCCCTGCGGAACGTAACCCACCTGCCGGTCGCGTGGACGGACGTGCGTACCGGCTCCCACGTCGTCGACCGCGGAATGGTCGATGACGATTCGCCCAGAGGTGGGGCGCCGAATTCCGGCAATCAGCTCCAACACCGTCGTCTTCCCCGCACCAGAGGGCCCGAAGATACCGGTTGCCCCAGCCTGCGCTTCGAAGCTCATGTCCAGCTCGAAATGAGCGAGCGGCAAGCGAACGCGCTGCAGAGAAAGAATCATCGCGCCGGCCGCCTCCGGATCACTGCTTCGTTGATCCAGAGAGCGGCGAAGGCGATGACCGCACAAATCGCCACCAGTCGATAGGCTTCCGAATCCTTACCCAGTTGCACGCGATCGAAGATGGCCAGAGCCATCGTGGTGGTCCGCCCCGGAATGTTGCCGGCCACGACGATGGTCGCCCCGAATTCGCCGATGGCCCGGGCGAACGCCAGCACCGTCCCGCCGAGAATTCCGCGGGAAGCGAGCGGCAGAGTGATGGAGAAGAAGACCCGGGGCTCGGACGCGCCGAGCGTTCGAGCGACGCTCTCGTATCGGACGTTCACCTCTTCCAGCGCCACGCGCGCGGCTCGAACGAACAGAGGAAGCGACATCACCACCATGGCCGCGACCACGGCGCGCCAGGTGAAGACGATCTCGATCCCCCATCGGTCGAGCAGATGTCCGAACGCAGCGCGCCGGCTGAAAAGCTTCAGAAGGATCAGCCCTGTGGCCACAGGAGGCATCACCAGCGGCAGCAACACCAGCGTCTCCACGAGCGCCTTTCCACGCCACTCGAATCGGCCCAGGAGCCAGGCGATGGCCAGACCGATCGGCACGACCAGAGCGGTGCTGATGAGCGCCGTGCGCAGAGTGAAGGCGACGATCGCGGCGTCCGACGTTTCGATCACGGAAGAATGAAACCGTAGCGGCGAAAGACCGCACGCGCCGCGTCGCTCCGCAGGTAGTCGAGAAAATGCTGCGCGGCAACCTTCTGCCGTGACTCGGTCACCACTGCGGCAGGGTACGAGATCTTCGGCCCCTCACCTGCCGGCACTGCATACGCAATCTTCACGAGGCGTGAGCTCAGCGCATCGGTCTTGTAGACAATTCCCACATCGGCGTTTCCGGACTCCACCGCAGCCAGAGCGGAGCGGACGTTGTCGGTGGGGACGATCTTGTCAGCAACTCGATCCCACACTCCGGCCTTGCGCAGATACTCCATTGCGTAGATGCCGGCGGGCACTGTCTGCGGCTCGGCCAAGGCGATATGGCGAATGCCGCGGTGAATGAGGTCTTGGGGCGTAGAGATCTTCCGCGCGCTATCGCTCGGGATGATGATCACCAGGGTGTTGGACAAAATGCTGCGCCGGCTCCTTGGCACGATGAGACCGCGGCGTTGCAGCTCGTCCATCCTCACCTCGTCCGCTGAAATGAAGAGGTCCATCGGCGCTCCCTGCTCGATCTGCCGGGCCAGCATGCTGGAAGCGCCGAGGTTGAACAGCAGCGAGTGTCCTGATTGCTTCTGGTACGGGCCAGCGATTTCGCGGAGGGCGTCAGTCAGACTGGCCGCCGCGGAGACCCGAATGGTCGTGGCCAGCAGGATGCTCAGGAACATGTGCACGGCGAGGAGCAGAGCACAGGCCGATGTATAACGTCAAGTATATCGGCACCGGTTCGTACCGCCGGCTGCCAGCCGGCAAGTTGCCGGCGCACCCGCCGCCAAGTTGGCGGCGGTACAAGGCGGGCGCTAGCGCAGCAGGCGGCGAAGCTCCTTGAATGCTGGCGCCGCGGCGCGCAGGCTCGTGGAGTTCATCCGCCGGTAAAGGCGCAGCACGGCGCGCCCGGTGGGGGTGAGGGTGGCGCCGCCGCGACGGGATCCGCCGCGCACCGCCTCGACGAGCGGCTTGCGGAAGCGCTCGTTCATGATGCGGATCAGACTCCAAGCCCGCATGTACGACATGCCGAGCCGCGTCGCCGCGTCTCGGATGGAGCCGCTCTCTGCGAGCGCCTCCAGCAGATCCGCTTTTCCAGGGCCAAGGACGATGGTGTCGCCTTCAACCACGCGGAGCCGAGCGACCAGTCGGTACTTCACATGCTTGACATGGAGTTGAGGAACTCGCTGTTGGTCCGCGTCTTCTCCAGCTTCTCCACCAGCAGCTCCATCGACTCCACGGTCGACAGCGGGGAGAAGACTTTTCGCAGCACCCAGATGCGATTGAGCTCGTTCCGTT
>QHVS01000011.1 GCA_003223635.1 Acidobacteriota bacterium
TCGCCGGGCAATTTCCGTTCCGGCACGCGCGGCTTCCAATAATGCCTTGCTGCGGCGGATCGCCGCGAACAGGCCGAAGTTCCAGTCGCCCGCGACGCCCAGAAGGTTCTGATACTCGTGGACCGCATTCTGAGCGATGAAGCTCGGATCGGCGGGACTCCCGGGCGGATGCGCCGGCGAGTTGTACGCCACGGTGAATGAATCGCGAACGCGCGGGAGGAACGCCGCTTCGGCCTGGCGGACATCCTGGGCCGCGATCGCCTCATCGATTTGAGCCTGCTGCAATGCCGAGACTTGCTGCAGAGCCGCGGTGGTGGCCGCGCCGATGGATAGCGGCTGGGCGGGCGTGGTGGGAATCATCGGCGCGGACGGCTGCTGCTGCGCGAAAGCGATGGCATGCGCTGAGACAAACATCACGGTTATGAAGCGAACGGGCGACTTCATGGCCGCTGCATCACCAGGAGGCCGCTCGCAGCGAGAGGCCGACCCTGCGTGGTCCGATGAGCGGAACGAGTGTCACCACCGCCTGCCGATTTGCTTTGCGATGCCGGTGGGCAATGAAGCGTCCCGTGCTCGCGCCGATCAGCGCTCCGGCTACCACGTCGGATGCCCAATGGGCGTTGTCGTTCATGCGGGAAGCGGCTACTCCGCTGGCCACACTGTAGGCGAGCGTCGGGATCAGCCAGCCGTCGGAGTGGGCAGCAACGACGGAGGCCAGAGCGAAGGCATTGGTGGCATGTCCGGAGGGGAACGATTCCTGCGCCGTCCCCGGATCGAAGTCATGGGCCCCGTGAGTATCCTGGTTCGGCCGCGCGCGGCCGAAGCCTCGCTTGAGCAGCGGTGTGATCAATGCGCCGGCGATCAACTCCGCCTCGAACGCATCGCGGCCGGTGTCGCGAAGCTCGTTGTGACGCGTCGCGGCCCCTAGCACAACCATGGCCACGGCCAACTGCTCGGCGCGTCCGCCGCCGAACGGTGTCACCGCGCGGGCGAATGAATCGGTGCTGCCGCTGCGATGTCTCTGAACTTCCGTTGCGATGCGCTGGTCGTAGTGCATGAGCGCGCCAATGGTCGCAAGACCGACGCCAGCCCACACCCATTGATCGCGATTCCAGGTGGTCGGCGCGACGACCTCGCCCTTCAAGTCCCGCCCGTATTGGCGTACCTCTCCTGCGACGGCGTGAGCAGCGCGCGAAAGCGTCGAGTCGTCAGCGACGGCTGGCGCGACCAATGCGAGGCAAGTGACGAGAACGACTGCAGATCGCACCACGCGAGCCTATGGCATGCGAGATTAATGCGCGATTAACCCATGCGGCGTTAGGATCAATTGTCAATGCGCCTACTCGTCGTGGAAGATGATCCGCGACTTTGTGCCGTCCTCGCCCGCGGTTTGCGCGAGGCGGGATACGCGGTGGACACAGCCGGCGACGGCGACGCCGCGCTCTATCAGGCGGCGATCAATCCCTACGACGCGGTCATCCTCGACGTCATGATTCCCGGCGCCGACGGCTTCGAAGTTTGCCGGCGATTGAGAGAGGATCACTCGGCCGTGCCCGTCCTCATGCTCACGGCGCGCGACGCCATCGACGATCGGATCCGCGGACTCGATGTCGGCGCGGACGACTACCTGACGAAGCCCTTTGATTTCGGCGAGCTGCTGGCCCGCGTTCGCGCGCTCCTGCGGAGAACCCCTGTGGTCACGTCGCCGACGCTGCAGGTAGGCGATCTCTCGATCGACACGGCGTCGCATCGCGTCCGCCGCGGCAGCGAAGAGATCGTTTTGACCTCGAAGGAGTACGCGCTGCTCGAATATCTGGCCCGCAATGCCGGACGGGTGATCAGCCGCGAGGAGATCGCCGAGCACGTGTGGGACGAACATTTCGACCGCTTTTCGAATCTGATCGAGGTGTATGTCAATCGTTTGCGGCGCAAAGTCGACCGATCCGACCCGCACCTCATCATCACCCGGCGCAATGAGGGCTACATGCTCCGGGCAGCGGAAGAGGCGGCGACGCGATGACCCAGCCGATCCGCATCCGCCTCACGCTGTGGTACGTCTTCATGCTGGCGCTCACGCTTCTCCTGTTTGCGGCCGGCCTCTACGCGTTCGTGGCGCGCGAAGAGCGGCGGAGCACAAACGCCATGCTGCGCGAGCGGGCCGGTTCGTTCGAACGAGCCTACGCCGGCGAGGCGAGGGAAGAGCCCGGCGAGGCCGCCGTCGTCGAAGTGGCGAAGGATTTTGTGGCCGGTGAAGGAAGCGTATTCATCTATCGGCGGCCGGCGATTCTGGTGACCGGCTCGAAGGCGGCGCGCGATCCAGCCTCGATTCCCGCGGTGCACGCTGCAATCGCCGCCGCGTTTGCCGGACAGTCCCGGTTGCTCTCTCTGGACGCGGAACGTTCCATCGTCACTCCGTTCGCCGATCGTCATTACGTGTTCGTCGGTGCCCAATCTCTGGAGCGTGAGCGAGCGGTGCTGCGGCGTCTGCGCACCGGCATGGCGATCGCCATCCCAGCGGCTCTGATCGTCGCCGCGCTCGTCGGCTACCTGCTGGCCCTGAGGAGTCTCGCTCCGGTGGCCCGGATGACGGAAGACGCATCGCGCATTGAGGCGGAAAACCTTTCCCATCGCATCGCCGTTGCGCATCCTTCCGATGAGCTCGGACGCCTGGGCACCGTTCTCAACGCGTTGCTCGAACGTCTGGAGCGTTCCTTTCAGCAGCAGAAACAACTGCTGGCTGACACCTCGCATGAGCTCCGCACGCCGATCGCGATCGTTCGCAGCGAAGCAGAGGTGACTCTGTCGCGCGAACGGAGCGCCGAGGAGTATCGCCAGGCGCTGGAGATCATTGGCTCGGAGGCGACACACCTGACCCATCTGATCGACAGCGTTCTGCTTCTGGCCCGCGCCGATGCGCGACAGAACCGCACGGCCCGCGAGGCGTTTTCACTGAATGAAGTGGTCGAGCAAAGCGTGTTTGCGATGCGAACGCTGGCCGCAACGCGGGGAATCGATCTCACTTGTGGGACGAACGGTCCCATGCCCATGCGAGGCGACGCGGAGTTGATCCGGCGCATGGCGCTCAACCTTCTCGATAACGCCATCAAGTTCACAAACGCGGGGGGGCGGGTGCGGCTGGATGCGCGTCGCGCAGGATCGTGGTATCTCGTTCGCGTGAGCGACACCGGCAGCGGCATTCCGTCCGAGGCGCAGGCGTACATCTTTGATCGCTTCTACCGTGCCAGCAGGGCCCGCAGTCGCGACGCCGACGGCGGCACCGGACTGGGGCTGTCGATCGCCAGGTGGATCGCCGAAGCGCACGGCGGGGACATTCGACTCGTGCGATCGGATGAGGAAGGCACGATATTCGAGGTCACGCTGCCCGTGGGCGGCTCAGAGATAAATGGCCAATGAACGGCTTGCATTGACCTCGAGAAGAACGCTAGCGTTGCGCGCCATGAAACGTTCGCTCGCGCTTCTGCTCTCGCTGTTCGCCATGCCGCTCGCCGCGAAGTATCACGTGGTACGCCACATTCATGTCGGAGGAATGGGCGGGTGGGATTACGTCAGCATCGACAGCGCATCGCGCCGGCTGTTCGTGTCGCACAGCGATCGTGTCGAAGTCGTCGATATCGACCAAGGCAAGGTCATCGGAACGATTCCCAAGACCGAGGGTGTGCACGGAATCGCGCTGGCGCCCGACCTCCATCGCGGCTTCGTCAGCAACGGGCGCAGCGGAACGATGACCATCTTTGATCTCGACAAGCTCACAAGCATCGCAGAAGTGAAGGCGACCGGAGATAACCCCGATTCGATTCTTTACGACCCCGGCACGAAGCACGTCTTCACGTTCAATGGGCGCGGACAGAACGCGACCGTATTCGACGCCGAAGGCAAAGTGATTTCCACCATCCCCCTCGGCGGGAAGCCGGAATTCGCGGTCACGGACGGCGGCCGCATCTTCGTCAACATCGAAGACAAGAGCGAGTTGGTAACGATCGAAGCAGCCACGCTCATCGTGGCGCGGCGCACCTCGCTGGCGCCGTGCGAGGAGCCGAGCGGACTGGCTATCGACCGGAAGCACGGGCGCCTGTTCAGTGTCTGTGACAATCACCGCATGGTCGTATCTGCGTTCGACGGCAAAGTCGTGGCCTCCGTGGCTATCGGATCGGGCCCCGACGCCGCCGCATTCGACGACGGCACGCAGCTCGCGTTCAGCTCGAACGGTGCGGACGGCACGTTGACGATTGTCCGCGAGGTGTCGCCCGATCAATTTGACATCGTCGACAACGTGCCGACGGAGCGAGGGGCGCGCACGATGGTGCTCGATCCGAAGAGCCATCACCTTTTCCTGCCGACGGCGAAGTTCGGGCCGCCTCCGGCGCCGACGCCAGAACATCCGCGGCCGCGGCCGACGATTCTTCCGGATTCGTTCGAGATCATCGAAGTCTCGCCTTGAGGCCACACGGACTCAGGCTTCCGAAGGATGATCCGCGGTGATGCGCCCGTCGCGAATCTCCACGACTCGACTTGCTCGGCGGGCCAGCGCAGGATCGTGCGTGATGATCACCATCGTGCTCCCCTGCTTCCAGAGGTCGGTGAAGATCGACATGATGTCGCTGCCGGCCGTGGAATCGAGATTGCCGGTCGGTTCGACGGCCAGCACGATGTCGGGGTTCATAGCCAGCGCGCGAGCGATGGCCACGCGCTGCATCTGACCGCCGGAGAGCTCGGTTGGCTTGTGATCGACGCGGTCGCCGAGGCCCACCCGCTCCAGCATCGCCTTCGCTCGTTCGCGGCGCTCGGCCGGACGCACGCCGCCGAAGAGAAGAGGCATCTCGACGTTTTCCTGCGCGCTGATGTGTGGCAGCAGGTTGAAGTTCTGGAAGACGAATCCAACGCGGCGATTGCGGATCTCCGCCAGCGTATCGCGCGAAACGCCGGAGACAGCCTGACCGCCCAGCTCATACTCGCCCGATGTCGGTGTGTCGAGGCAACCGACAAGATTCATCAGAGTCGATTTTCCAGACCCCGATGGGCCGACGATCGCCACCATCTCGCCCTTGTGGATTTCCAGGTCGATTCCCTTCAGGGCTTCGACCTTCACTTTCCCGGTGTCGTAGACCTTTCGAATGTCCGACATCCGGATGATGGTGCCGTTCGTGTTCATGGGGACTCCTATTCGTACCTCAGGGTGGCGGCCGGATCGACGGAGGCCGCGCGTCGGGCCGGGAAGTAGCCGGCCAGCAATCCGATGATCCCCAGAATGAGCGAGGTGATGATGCCGATCTGCGGCGAAAGGGTCGGCCGGCCGAGAAACGACATCACGCGGTTGTTCTCGATGGGGATGAACGTCGTGGCCGCGACAATCAGGTTGGCGATGGTGATCCCCAGCGCTCCGCCGATGAAGGTGTAGACCACCGCCTCGAGCACGAAGGGCATGATGATCCAGCGCCGCCGCGCGCCCAACGCCATCTTCACTCCGATCTCCCGGGTGCGCTCCTTGACCACGGCGTACATGATGTTGGCCACGCCGACTCCGCCGATCAGCAGCGTCAGCGCGCCGACGATGCCCAGGAAGATCTGGATGCCGATCAGGATGTTCTTCGTGACCTGTGCGCTCTTGACCATGTCCCACGTCGACAGCGCGCGGTCGTCGGTCGCGTCATAGCCGTACTTCGCGCCCAGGATTTCGTTCAGCTTCTTGAGCTCACTCTTCATCTCCTCCGGGCGCTGGGTCTGAATGAGAAGGTTGTTCAGCCGCTGGCGTCCGAACTGCGCGCGCCAGGTGGTGATGGGAATGACCGCGTGATTGGAGTCCGGCCCGCCGTACATTCCCATCTGGGTCTTCTTCTGCATCACGCCGATCACTGTGTACGGGGCGTTGTTGACGAGCAGAGTCTTGCCGATCGGATTCTCGCCGCCAAAGATGTCCTTGGCCATCTCGTTGCCGAGGAAGATGACGCGGCGGCGCTGAATCGCATCGTCCTCGTTGAAGAAGCGGCCGCCGGCTTGCGCATAGTGCTTACGCGCCTCGCCGTAGACGACGTTCGTACCGATGACGCGGCCGTTCACGGTCTTCCGGCCGTAAGCGATCGCCGTCCGCCACGAGACCATCTCGCCCAACACCGATTGCAGCTCCGGCATGCGCTGGCGGATGAAATCGAGATCGTCGATGCGCGGACGCACCGGGCGGCCCGGCGGCATGCCCTTCCACGGCTTCGTCGTCTCGCCCGGCCACATCACCGCGAGGTTCTCGCCGGTGGACCGGCGATTCTTATCGAGCTGGCGTTTCAGTCCCTCGCCGAACGCCAGCAGCAGCAGGATCGCCACTGTTCCCCAGGCGATTGCCGCGATGGTCAGATAGGCGCGCTTTCTCTGCAGCCGCGAAGACGTGGCGAAGAGGCTGAAGATGATGTGCAGGTCGGTGTTCATAGCTTCATCCCAAGTTCATCCTGAGCCGGAGCGAAGCGACGGCGAATGATCTCCGGTGGCACAGCGGTGCGCGCGCTTTGTGTGACCCGCGCTGTGCAACCGGAGATGCTTCGCTTCGCTCAGCATGACGTTGACTCATAGCTTCATCGCCACCACGGGATCCAGGCGCGCGGCGTCGCGGGCGGGGAAGTAGCCGGCGATCAACCCGACGATTCCGAGCGCCACCGCGGTGAGAACGCTGACCAGCGGCGAGACGACCGGATCGCCGACGTACTCGGTGAACCCCAGCTTCGGAAAGACAGCGCAGACGGCGATGGAAATGCCGAATCCGATCACGCCCCCGAGGAAGGTGACCAGCAAGGTCTCCAGGAGGAATTGCGTGAGGATCCAGCGCTGCTTCGCGCCGAGCGCCATCTTGATCCCGATCTCCCGCGTCCTTTCCTCCACGACCACATTCATGATGTTGGACACCCCGATGCCGCCCACGACCAGGGTCAGCACGCCGATGATTCCCAGAAAGCTGTTGAAGGCCAGCATGAAGATGTCCAAGAACACAAACTGCTCGGTGGTGTCCCACATCGAGAGCGCTTCTTTGTCTTTGGCGTCGAAGCGCAGCCGCTTGCCGAACGCCGCGCGTGTGCGCTCGATGATCCGCTTCGTATTCGTCGCCGCGTCGGCCTGGAAAACGAAGTTGTTGACGTATTTTTCGCCGGTCAGCGCTCGGTATGTGGTGGACGGGATCCACATCTTGCCGGCGTCCGGACCGCTATAGCTGGAGTCTTGATCCTTCTTCACCAGCGTGCCGATGACCAGAAACGGCGACTGGTTGATGAGCACCGTCTTTCCCACGGCCTGCGACTCGCCGAAGATGTCCCGGGTCAGCTTCTCGCCGAGAAAGGCCACGCGGCGCTGCTTGTCCATGTCGATGGGATTGATGAAGCGGCCCCCGCTCTGCGGTATGAGATTGCGCATCGAGCCGAATTCAGGCGAAACGCCGGAGACATCGACGGACATCGTCTTCGTCCCATAGTCGACCTTCATGTTCGTGGAGTATTCGCTGGAGATCGCCTTCAGTCCCGCCACGTCGCTGCGCACGGAGACGATGTCGTCTTCCGTGATGCGAATGCGACGTCCCTTGCCCAGCCCTTCGAACGGAATCGACGTCAGCCCCGGCCAGACGATCACGATGCGATCGCCCAGACCGGCGGTCGACTTGATGATCTGGCGGTGTAGTCCGGTGCCGAAGGCCAGCATCAGGCTGATGGCCACCGTTCCCCAGACGATGCCGAAGACCGTGAGAAACGTCCGCAGCTTCTCGTTGCGCACGTCGCGGATGAGCTGTTTGAAGACGTCTTTGAGGGTGATCATTTGTTGCGGTCGCCGCTACGAAATCTCCTTCGGCGGACGCTCGACCACGCGATCGCCTTTCTTCAAGCCGGAGAGGACTTCGACATTGAGGCCGTCGGAGATCCCGGTCTTGATCTCCACCTTCTTGGCGGGCGCCTTCGTCTTCGGGCCGGCCAGCTCGACGGTCGCCTTCTTTCCTCCGTCTTCAAACGTCACCAGGCGCTCCGGGATCACCAGGACGTCCTTCTTTTCCCGGATGATGACGTCAGCGTTTGCCGAGTAACCGGCGCGCAGTGTGATCTTGGTCGTCGGATCGAGCTCAACCTCGACATCGAACAGCGTGGCGCCTTCCTTCTGTTGCGCTTGCGGCGCGATCCGGGAGACATGTCCGGTGACGACGTCGGTAGGCAGGGCGCCGACTTTGATCCGCGTCGGCATGCCGGCCGACAGCTTGCCTACGTCGATCTCGTCGACCGTTCCCTTGAAAATGAGATCGCGCATGTCGGCGATGGTGGCCATCTCCGTCCGAGGCTGATACGACGTCAGCGGGACAATCGGATCGCCGGGATTGACTGAGCGGGTGAGCACTGTGCCTGCGGCCGGGGCGCGAATGATCGATTCGGTGCTCGACTGCGTGAGTCGCCCTCGACGCGTGAGCTCGCGATCCTGTTGCGCCTTGTTCAACGCGACGCTGGCCAGCTCGTACGCTTCCTTCTTCGCGTCGACATCCGATTTCGGCAGCACGCCCGATCGGGACAGATCGACCGAGCGCTGATAGTCGGTCTGGGCGCGGCGGAACGAAGCCGCCGCCGACTCCACGCGCCGATCCACTTCGGTGACCTCGAGCGGCGTCGGATCGGGGCCGATTTCGAACAGCGGGTCCCCCGCTTTCACCGTGTCGCCGACCTGGATGAGCGCGCGGCGCACGATTCCGGAGATTTTCGATTTCACCTGGAACTTCTGGCGAGGCTGGATCTGGCCGACCGCAACCGCCTTTTCCACGATCGAGCCGGTCGTGACCTCGACCTCTTTCGTGCCATCGGTCTTCTTGCTGTTGCGGGAGAGCGCGTATACCGCCGCGCTCGCCCCGGCGAGAATGACGAGGACCAATAGCGTTTTCCATAGCTTCCGCATGGGGATACTCTCCTGCCGACGTCTTTACGATGAGTTGGACGTATGGGTTGCAGCGGCGTTGGCCGGGGGGCAATAAACTGCCGGAGAGTGGAGGTTAGGAGCAAGCACCCGGAGCCGGCCCATGATTACTGTTGATCAACTGCCCGCGAGTCGACGCGCGATTCTGACCGCCCTGAAGCGGCAGAGATCCGCCACGATCGCCCATCTGGCGGATGAACTTCAGCTCACCGGCGAAGCGATCCGGCAGCAACTGCTTCAACTGCAACGGGAAGGCTGGATCGTGGCTAAGGTGTCGCGCGGTCCGGATCGTCGGACCGGACGGCCGGCCACGAGTTACAGCCTCACTGAGGCGGGCGATCATCTCTTCCCCAAGCACTACGACATCCTGAACGTCGCACTGATTGACGCGATCTCCGCGGAGCTCGGGCCGGACGCCGCACGCCGCGTGCTCCGTCACGTCGCAGAAGAAAAAGTGGCGGCGAACGAGCCGGCTCTCCGAGATCTCCCGTTGTCGGAACGCGTCGTGGCCATGCGCGACTGGTATCTCGAATCCGATCCGTACATGGACGTCGAAGAAGTGGACGGCGACTTTCGGCTCATCGAGCGGAACTGTCCCTTCTACAACACGGCGATGCGGCGGCCTGCGCTCTGCAGCGTTTCGGTCAGCGCGCTGACGCGCCTCCTCGGAGTGCGCGTGCAGCGGGAAGAGAAGTTCCAGAACGGCGACGGGCGATGCGTCTTCCGCGCCTACGCTGACGAGCCGATCGAATCCGCCAACTGGGAGTTCCGGCTGGAGTCGGAGATGAGGACCGGGGACTGAGTCACATCCTCATTCAGTCTCGGTGCCTCCTGCTCCTATCCGCCCGATCCACACAGTCTTGATGTTCACGAACTCGCGGATCCCATAGACGCCCAGCTCTCGCCCGAAGCCGGAATGCTTCACGCCGCCGAACGGCACGCGCGGATCCGACGCCACCATGGCGTTGACGAACACCTGCCCGGATTCGATGCCGTCGATGAACCGGTTTGCTTCTTCGCGGTCGCTGGTCCAGACGCTGGCACCCAGGCCGAAGTTCGTGTTGTTGGCCACGGCGATGGCTTCGGCGGCGTCCTTTACCCGGAACATGGACGCGACCGGTCCGAACGTTTCTTCGCGCGCCGCAGGCGCGTGCGAGGGAATGTTCGAGAGCACGGTCGGCGCGTAGAAGTTTCCACGCTGGCCGATGCGCTTTCCGCCGGTGAGCAGGCGCGCGCCCGCCGCGACCGAGCGCTGGACCTGCTTGTCGATGTCCGTGACGATCTGCGGCGTCGCCAGCGGGCCGATATCTGTCGTCTCCTCGAGCGGATCGCCGATCTTCAGCTTGTTCATGGCCTCCACGAAACGCTTCTCGAATTCATCCGCGATGTCGCGATGAATGATGAAACGCTTCGCGGCGATGCACGACTGGCCGTTGTTGACGATGCGGGCCTGAACTCCGATCTTCACTGCCTCGGCGAGGTTGGCCGATTGCATGACGATGAACGGGTCGCTGCCGCCCAGCTCGAGGACGACCTTCTTAATGCGCTTCGCCGCGCCGCTGGCCACGCTCGCCCCCGCCGGCTCGCTGCCAGTGAGTGTGGCTGCCCTGACCCGATCGTCTTCTACGACGCGTTGCACCTGCTCGGATGTGATCAGCAGCGTCTGGAACTCGCCGGCATCGAACCCGCCCTCGACAAACGCCTGCTCGATGGCCAGCGCACACTGCGGCACATTCGAGGCGTGCTTGAGCAATCCGACATTTCCCGCCATGAGCGCGGGCGCGGCGAAGCGGAACACCTGCCAGAAGGGAAAGTTCCAGGGCATGACCGCCAGCACCGGCCCGATCGGCTCGTAGCGGATGAATGATTGCTCCGCTTCAGTGGGCACAGCCTCGTCGGCCAGGAACTCCTGGGCGTGATCGGCGTAGTAGCGGCACGCGAGCGCGCATTTCTTCACTTCCGCAACTGCCGCCTTGAGCGTCTTTCCCATCTCCAGGGTCATCAACCGGCCGAATTCGTTCTGACGGCGATCGAGAGCCTCCGCGGTTTTGCGCATCCGCGAGGCGCGCTCGGCGAAGGAGCGTCTTCGATTCCGGCGAAAAGCTTCGACGGATCTTTGCAGCTTCTTCTCGATTTCAGGCTCATCAAGAGCCTCGAAGGTGCGTACGGTTTCTCCGGTGGTCGGATCAATGGTTGCGATCGCCATGGCCACTCCTCGCTGTGTTATTCTCCGCCCGCGTCCAATAGGTCTGTGCAACCCACCAACTCACGCAAGGAGTCCCGCATGAGCCACGCGAAAACGATTCGTTTTGTAGCCCTTCTTCTGTTCGTACTTCTCCTGCCTCTCGCCGCATTTGCGCAAAGCAGCAACGGTTCCATCTCCGGAAACATCACCGATGAAAACGGCGGCGCGCTTCCGGGCGTCAGTGTGACAGCGACGAACACTGCCACCGGCGCCACGCGCACCGTGGTCACCAACGGAGTCGGGCACTACGAACTGCCGCTTCTCCCGCCGGCGACCTACTCGACCGTCGCCGAGCTGGCCGGATTTCAGCAGATGAAGTTCGACAAAGTAGTGGTCAATGTCGGCAGCGACGTCACGCTGAACTTGAAGATGAAGCCGGGCGTGACGGAAACGGTCATCGTGACCGCCGCGGCGCCCGTCGTCGAGACGACAAAGTCCGAAGTCAGCTCGGTGGTCAACGAGAAGGCCATCCAGAACCTGCCGGTCAACGGCCGCAACTTCATCGACTTCGTGCTGACCACACCCGGAGTGGTGAAGGACTCCAGCCGCCTCGGCGACATCAGCTTCGCCGGGCAGCGAGGAACGCTGAATTCACTCGTGGTTGACGGAGCCAACAACGACAACACGTTCTTCGGCCAGACCGTCGGGCGCACAGGCTCCGGCCGCGCGCCATACCAGTTTTCCCAGGACGCGGTGAAAGAATTTCAGGTCAACGCCAACTCATACTCGGCCGAGTACGGCCGGGCCGGCGGCGCGGTGATCAACGTCGTCACCAAGTCGGGCACGAATGACTTCCACGGCTCGGTGTTCGATTACTACCGCGACAAGCGGCTCAACGCGAACGACTACATCAACGTGATCAACAAACGGGCGAAGAGTCCCTATCACTACGATCAGTACGGCTTCAGCGTCGGCGGTCCCATCGTGCGGGACAAACACTTCTTCTTCGCCAACTGGGACCGGCAACGAAACTCCGTGCCTAACTTGGTGGTCCTCGGCGGCGGACGCTTCACCAGCTTCCCAACCGATGCGGCCAGCCAGCAGGCGCTGAGCACGCTGCAAGGGCTGGCGAACGAATACAGCCGGCAGCAGAATCAGGACGTTTACCTGCTGAAGACCGACCATGAGTTCCTGGTCAATCAGCACTTGTCGCTGCGCTACAACCAACAGCGCTTCCACGGAATCAACTTTGAGAACAGCGGAATCACGAACTCGGTGCAGCACTCAGGAAACTCGAACGTCTTCACCGACTCGCTCTCCGGCGTCTATGACATGACCACCGGGTCGTCGTTCTTCAACGAGGTGCGCGCTCAATATCTGAAGGATCGCGAGCCCGGCGAAGCGAACAGCGCGGATCCGGAAGCGCAGATCTTTCAGCCGCCGACGCCGGGCGCCAGCGGCATTCCGGTGTTGACGATTGGTCGGAACTCATTCTCGCCGCGCGAGACGACGATCAAGCGCTATCAGATTGCGGATACGGCCACGTACATTCTGCAGAACCACACCATCAAGGGCACGACAATATTTTCAACTACTTCCCGGGCAACTTTTTCGGTTCCTATCGCTTCAACAGCCTGGCCGACTTCGCCAACAAGACGCCGGCCAGCTTCACGCAAGCGTTCCCCGGACCGGGGACCAGCGGACCAATCACGCATCCGAATCTGAAAGAAACGGGGCTGTTCGTGCAGGACGAGTGGCGCGTAATGCAGTCGCTGACCTTGAACGCCGGCCTGCGCTACGACCGTCAGCAGATGGCACAGCCATCGGTTTTGAATCCTGATCCCCAACTGCAGGCTGCAGGCTACTTCACGAACAACATTCCGATTGACAACAACAATATCGGCCCGAGGCTGGGAGTGGCCTGGACGCCCGGCCAGACAAGCCGCACCGTCGTTCGCGCCGGTTACGGCTTCTTCTACGGCCGCACGCCGTCGATCATGATCGGCACGGCGCACTCCAACAACGGCATTAACGTTCAGACCATCACCTTCACCGGCAATCTGATTCCGACATATCCGGCCATCTACCCGTCGTTGCCAACGGGGGCGACGCTTCCCAAGCCAACGATCTTCGTCTTCGATCAGAACTTCCAGAATCCGAAAGTGCAGCAGGGCAACCTCGGCGTCGAGCAGCAGGTCGGCAACGACTACTCGGTCGGCGTGACGTATCAATATGTGAAGGGGGACGATCTTCCCCGCTCGCGCGACGTCAACGTCAGCACGCCGACGACGGTGACCGCCACGATTGCCGGAGGGGGCACTGTCGATTTCGTTCGTTACACAGGCCGGCCTTTGTCGAACTTCAATCGTGTGATCGCCTTCGAGAGCACCGCCCGATCGAAGTACAACGGCATCACCCTGGATATGCAGCGCCGCTTCGCCGGCAACTGGCAGGCCCGGCTGGCCTGGACACATTCGACGGTCAAAGACAACAAACCGGATGCCACGGCCGTGGTGCCCTTCTCTTCCGGGGACGACGCGAAGTACGCGAGCGATCCGCTCAATCTCGATCGCGACTACACCTTCGGCGTTGCCGACGTCCGCGACCGCGTGGTGCTGAGCGGCGTTTGGACGCTCGACAGCTACTCGCGCGGAATGCAGAGCAGCGCGCTTCGGGCACTGGCTGGCGGATGGACCATCAGCGGAATCGTGAGCTATCAGACCGGACAGCCGTATTCGCCGGTGGTCAGCGCCGATCTGAACAACGACGGCAACTCGGCGAACGACCTGGCGCCCGGATACCTGCGCAATTCCTTCCGGTTCCCGTCGCAGTTCTCGATCGATCCCCGCATCACGCGCGACATTCCGATGTTCGGAGGAGCGAAGCTGCAGCTCATCGCCGAGGCGTTCAATGTGACGAACCGTCATAACGTCATCGATGTCAACAAGACCTTCTACTCCTACAACAGCACGACCAAGGTGCTGACCCCGCTGAGCGCGTTCGGCACGCCGAGCCTCACCTCCGGGCAGCGCGTCGTGCAACTGGCGGGCAGAGTCACTT
>QHVS01000306.1 GCA_003223635.1 Acidobacteriota bacterium
GGCAGTTGAATCGACGCGTGGAAATCCATATCAGGGCGACCCAAAGCTGACATCCGTGTGAGGGCCGGCTGGAGCCAGCCGGCTGAAGCCGGCTCCACACTCTGCTACAATCCGCCGCCCAATACGCCCCGCCCCGCTGCGGGCGGGACGCTCACCGTCAACGGAGGAACTATGAAGTCATGGATCACGCGCGTGCTGGTCCTGGCGATGCTGATGCTCTGCATCGCGGGCGTCGTATTCGCGCAGCAGCCGCCGCCTGCGGCGAGCCCGAGCGCCGCGCCGGCCGAATCGACGTCGGTTGCACATCCAACTGAGGCGCGAACCGAGGCGAACCTTGTTCTGCCTGATCTGCGACAGGTCTTCTTTCTCGGCGTCTCCGGACAGAACCTGCTCGTCGGCGGACTTTTCGTCTGCCTTCTGGGCGGCCTGTTCGGCCTGGTCATGTACGTTCAGCTCCGCAACCTGCCGGTGCATCGCTCCATGCGCGATATCTCCGAGCTGATCTACGAAACCTGCAAGACCTATCTGATTACCCAGGGAAAGTTCATCGCCATCCTGTGGGGCTTCATCGCCGTGATCATGGTGATTTACTTCGGCCCGTTGCGGCATTACGACGCAGTGCGGGTCGCTGTCATCGTCATCTTCAGCATCGTCGGCATCCTGGGCAGCTACGGCGTGGCGTGGTTCGGCATCCGCATCAACACCTTCGCCAATTCGCGCTCCGCGTTCGCCTCCCTCGGCGGCAGGCCTTTCCCCACCTACTCCATCCCACTCAAGGCGGGGATGTCGATCGGCATGCTTCTGATCTCCACCGAGCTGGTGATGATGCTGATCATCCTGCTCTTCGTGCCGCGCGATTATGCCGGCCCCTGCTTCATCGGATTTGCCATCGGTGAGTCGCTGGGCGCGGCAGCGCTGCGCATCGCCGGCGGAATCTTCACCAAGATTGCGGACATCGGCTCCGACCTGATGAAGATCGTCTTCAACATCAAGGAAGACGACGCGCGCAACCCCGGCGTCATCGCCGACTGCACCGGCGACAACGCCGGCGACTCGGTCGGCCCCACGGCCGATGGCTTCGAGACCTACGGCGTGACCGGCGTAGCGCTGATCACGTTCATCCTCCTGGCCGTCGTCGGTCCAACCGTGCAGACGCAGCTCCTGGTCTGGATCTTCGCCATGCGCGTGCTGATGATCGTCACCGCCGCCGTCTCCTACTGGATCAACGCAGCGATCGCCTCGGCAAGGTTTGCGAACTCCGATCACTTCAACTTCGAGACTCCGCTGACCACGCTGGTCTGGCTCACGTCGATCATCTCCATCGCCGTGACCTACGCCATGTCCTACCTGCTCATCCCCAACCTCGGCGGCGACATCACGATGTGGTGGAAGCTGTCGACCATCATCACCTGCGGCACGCTAGCCGGCGCAATCATCCCGGAGCTGGTCAAAGTCTTTACATCCACCGAGTCGCGGCACGTGAGGGAAATCGTCACCGCCTCGCGAGAGGGAGGCCCGTCACTCAACATCCTGTCCGGCCTCATCGCCGGCGACTTCAGCGCGTACTGGATGGGGCTGGCCATCGTGTCGCTCATGGGAATCGCCTCCTGGATGAGCGGTCAGTTCCCCGGCGGTCTGATGATCGCTCCTCCCGTCTTCGCCTTCGGCCTGGTGGCCTTCGGCTTTCTGGGCATGGGACCGGTCACCATCGCCGTCGATTCCTACGGCCCGGTGACAGACAACGCGCAGTCCGTCTTCGAGCTGTCGACGATCGAGAGCCTTCCCGGCATCAGCGAAGAAATCCAGCGCGACTTCGGATTCCGCCCGACCTTCGAGCGAGCCAAAGGGTATCTGGAAGAGAACGACGGCGCCGGGAACACGTTCAAGGCGACCGCGAAGCCGGTGCTGATCGGCACCGCGGTGGTCGGAGCAACGACCATGATCTTCTCCATCATCGTCATCCTCACCAACGGCCTCACCGTGAACATGGAAAAGCTTTCGCTGCTCTATCCGCAGTTTCTTCTCGGACTGATCACCGGGGGCTCAGTGATCTACTGGTTCACCGGCGCCTCGATGCAGGCGGTATCGACCGGCGCGTACCGGGCGGTCGAGTTCATCAAGCGCAACATCCGTCTCGACGCCGGCGCGGAGCGCGCATCGGTCGAGGACTCCAAAAAAGTCGTGGAGATCTGCACCCAGTACGCGCAGAAAGGGATGTTCAATATCTTCCTGAGCATCTTCTTCTCCACGCTGGCCTTCGCCTGCTTCGAGCCGTTTTTCTTTATCGGCTATCTGATTTCCATCGCTCTGTTCGGCTTGTACCAGGCCATCTTCATGGCCAACGCGGGAGGGGCTTGGGACAACGCGAAGAAGATCGTGGAGGTGGAGCTGAAAGAGAAGGGAACGGCGCTCCATGCGGCCACGGTCGTGGGCGACACGGTGGGCGATCCGTTCAAGGACACTTCGTCCGTGGCCATGAACCCGGTGATCAAATTCACCACGCTCTTCGGGCTACTCGCCGTCGAGCTGGCGGTGGAGATGACGCGCAACGGGCAGCAGGGACTGACCCGGGTGCTATCGGCGATCTTCCTGCTGATCGCGATGTTCTTCGTCTATCGCTCGTTCTACGGAATGCGCATTCAGGTGGAGGAGGCTGAGGTTCCGGCGACCGTCAGGGCATCGTAAGCCTGCCGCGCCCTCATCCGCCGCTTCGCGGGATTTCGAGAGCCCTCGCCCCGCAAAGCGGGGAGAGGGTGGCGCGAAGCGCCGGGTGAGGGGCCAAATCACCATGCGCGAGAAAACCTTCACCGTCCGCACATCGGCGCGCGAGGAGATCGTCCTCATCACTGACGAAGTGCAACGGGCGCTGGCCGAACTGACCGATGGCGAAGGGATCTGCACGATCGTCACGCCGCACACGACCTGCGCCATCTCGGTCAACGAAAACGCCGATCCTGATGTCCGCTCCGATCTGATCAACGCGCTGCGCGCCATGGTGCCCGCCGTCAAATTCCGACATGGCGAAGGAAACTCAGACGCTCATTTCCTGTCGACGCTCATCGGCGCGTCGCTCACCTGGCCCTATCGCCAAGGCAAGTTGATGCTCGGCCGCTGGCAAGGCGTTTACTTCATCGAGCTCGATGGGCCGCGCAGCAGACGCGTGACGGTGTACGTCAATGAGTAAAAGCGGTTAACGGTTAACGGTTAACGGAAACACCCGTGTAGCCTTGGCACCGTTAACTGTTAACCGTTAACCCGTGGAGGGTTCCATGCCG
>QHVS01000307.1:0-8060 GCA_003223635.1 Acidobacteriota bacterium
CTGTTACACCGTAGCGGTGAAGATCCGCGCGCGCTCGCGGCCATCGAGGACATCTTGAGGCGCTAGTCGCGGCCCCTCATCCGCCGCTTCGCGGCACCTTTTCCCCGTGCGGGGAGAAGGATCTCGAGTTCCCTCTCCCGCTTGCGGGAGAGGGTGGCGCGAAGCGCCGGGTGAGCGCGCCGCGCCACGCGGTAGACTGCCAGTAGTGCGCGCCAGTTGCTGCTTTCTTCCTCCACACATCCTGCGGCATATCGCGGAGCACGCCGACGGCGAGCTTCGTGAGCGCGCGTACGAAACGCTCGAAGAATCGGCGCAAATGCGCGGCGAACGCGCGGTTGTTGCCACCATCGCCGGCGCGATCGTCGTTCCCGCTGGAGAGAAGCGGCGAACGGTTTACGACGCCGGTCAGGGCCGCGATCTTCCCGGCAAACTGGTGCGTGGCGAAGGCGATCCGGCTACGCACGACGCAGCGGTTGACGAAGCGTACGACGGCGCGGGGAAGACTTACGATTTCTATCAGAAGGTCTACGCGCGGAACTCGATCGATGATCGTGGTCTGCGGCTCGATTCGACCGTGCATTACGGCGTCGGCTTCGACAACGCTCAATGGAACGGCCGGCAGATGATCTACGGTGATGGCGACGGGAAGCTTTTCCAGCGTTTCACGAAGTGCCTGGAGATCATCGGCCACGAGTTGACGCACGGCGTGACGCAATACACGGCAGCGCTGGCGTACAGCGATCAGCCGGGCGCGCTCAACGAACACTTCTCCGACGTCTTCGGGATCCTGGTGAAGCAATACTCACTCAAGCAGACGGCAGGCAAGTCCGACTGGCTGATCGGCGCGGGCCTCTTCACCAAGCGCGTGCACGGCGCCGCCGTTCGCTCCATGAAGGCCCCCGGCACCGCGTATGACGATCCGCTGCTCGGGAAGGATCCACAGCCGGCGCACATGCGCAGCTACAAGCGCACGCGCAGCGACAACGGCGGCGTCCACATCAACAATGGGATCCCCAACCATGCCTTCTACCTCGCCGCCACGCGCCTCGGCGGAAAAGCGTGGGAAGTGGCGGGACGCATCTGGTATGCCGCGCTGACGGCGAAGCTCTCGTCGCGCGCGCAGTTCGGTGACTGCGCCGATGCCACCTTCGAAGCGGCGGGAAATTTGTTCGGGATCGGCAGTGCGCCGCAGCACGCAGTGGCCGACGCGTGGAAAGCGGTCGGGGTGCCGGTTTCAGCGACGGTGCTTGCCGGCGAGCCACGCCTCACGCTTCGCGAGGTCGCGCTTCAACCGGCATCAGCGACCCAGTTGCCAGCCGAGCCTCGAGCGCGGCGCAGCCGTCGGCGCCGCATATCCTAGCCATGCGCGTTGTGCTGACGCGCAGCGGCGGATTCGCCGGCAGGACGGTGCGTCGCACCGTCGACACTTCGCGAATGCCGTCCGCTGCGCGGCGCAAGATCGAAAATCTTCTAGCCGCGGCGCGCAAGCAACCGCCGCCCCGCGATCCGTCGCCGGATTCTTTTCAGTACGAAATCGAAATCGACGGCCAGCGGTACGACGTCAGCGACGGTCCCGGCCCGTGGCAGACGCTCATCGAGACGTTGATGGCCTACGAATGAACCCAATTGCGATGCTTAGATGATGAGGACCATAGGCATTCTGGTTTTCGACGACGTCGAGGAGCTCGACTTCGTCGGTCCGCTGGAGGTTTTCGGCACTGCGGCGCGTTTCGGCGGCGATTGCCGCGCGATTGTCATTGCCGAATTCCGATCGCCGGTGCGATGCCGCAATGGTCTGGTGGTCGTGCCGGAGCGCACGATCGACGATGTGCGATGTGGGGAGGCTCGATCTTCTGCTGGTGCCGGGCGGACTCGGCGCCCGTACGCATGCGCGCGAGAATGCGCGCCTGTTGCGGTTCATCCGTGAGTCTCAGAGCATCATCGCCTCGGTCTGCACCGGAGCGCTGATTCTCGGCGCTGCCGGCGTGCTCGAAGGCCGCACCGTGACGACTCACCACGGATCGCGCGACGCATTGGCGCAGTTTGCGGGCGTGCATGTGTCCGACAAACGTTGGATCATCGATGGGCAGATTGCCTCGTCCGCAGGAGTCAGCGCCGGCATCGACCTGGCCCTCGCTCTCGTTGCTCAGTGGTTCGGAGAACCTCTCGCCGTTCAGGTCGCGGACAATATGGAGTGGCAGAGCGTCGCCTGGCGATCGGGTCAGTGAAGCAATTCGAATGATCCCTGCAGCCCGTCGACAGAATTCGGTCCGATCCAAATATTGAAGCGCCCGGGCTCGGCGAGCCAGCCGCGATCGGACCAGAACTCAAGCTGCTGGCGCGTCACCGTAAACTCGACGCGCTTCACTTCTCCCGGCGCAAGGGCCACACGCTGAAATCCCTTCAGCTCTTTGACCGGCCTGGAAACGCTGGCTACCGGATCATTGATGTAGAACTGCACGATCTCCTCGCCCGCGCGATTGCCCGCGTTGCGGATCTCGGCGGACACCGTGAGCCGGTCGTTCATGGTCATGGATGGGGCGCTCAACTTGAGGTTCGAATACTCGAAGCGCGTGTACGAAAGACCGAAACCGAACGGATAGAGAGGTCCGATCGGAGTGTCCGCGTATTTGTTCGTGTACTTGTCTCCAGGATTAGCTGGCCGGCCGCTCGGAAGGTGCGCGTAGTAGATCGGAACCTGTCCGACCGTGCGGGGAACGGTGACCGGCAACTTGCCGCTGGGGTTGATGGTTCCGAACAGTACGTCGGCGATAGCGTTGCCTCCCTCGCTACCGAGAAACCAGGCTTGCACGATTGCGGCGACGTGTTCCGCCGCCCAGGAAATCGTCAGCGGCCGTCCGGACATGACGACCAGCACCACGGGCTTGCCGCTGGCGATGAGAGATTGAAGAAGCCTTTGCTGATCATCGGGGAGGTCGAGCGACGCCCGCGACGCTGCTTCACCCGATATTTCGCGCTCCTCCCCCAGCACGGCGACGATCAGATCCGCTGATTCCATCGCCTGGCTCACGGCCGTCACGGATCGGATTCCCTCCATCACGCTCACAGTCTCTTCCGGTTTTCCGCTGCCGGACCAGGGACCGAGCATGTCGGCTTTCGAATCGGCAAACGGGCCGACGACGGCGATCGTTTTTCCGGATTTCGGCAGCGGAAGCAACGCGCCCTCGTTCTTGAGCAGGATCATGGATCGTTGCGCGATGCGGCGTGCGGCATCGCGGTGCTCCTTCGTCAACGTGACGGCGGCGGCGCGCGTCTCATCCGTATATGGATCGGCGAACAGACCTACGCGAAACTTGGCCCGGAGCACGCGGCGCACCGCCTGGTCCACAACTGATTCCGGCAGACGTCCAGCGCGCACTTCCTGGGCGAGCGTCGCGAAGCTGTTGTCCCACATGGCCATGTCGAGGCCGGCGGTAATCGCTTTGCGCGCCGCCTCCTGCGGTGTCGCCGCGATGCCGTGATCGATCATCTCGGTGACGCCCGCGTAGTCGCTGACCACGAAGCCGCGAAACTTCCATTCGCGGCGCAGGATGTCATCGAGCAGGTGCCGGTTTGCCGTCGCCGGCACTCGGTTCAGCGAGTTGAAGGCCGCCATCAGCGTTCCCGTGCCTGCATCCACTGCGGCGTGGAAGGGCGGCAGATACACTTCGCGCAGAGTCGCCTCCGACATCTCCACGGGACCGTAATCCCTTCCACCCTCTGCTGCTCCGTAAGCCGCGTAATGCTTGGCGCAGGCCAGAACTGAATCGGGTGCGGAGAGATCGTTTCCCTGAAAACCTCGAACGTACGCGGCGGCCATCGCTGCGCCGAGGAATGGATCTTCGCCCGCGCCTTCCGCGATGCGTCCCCACCGCGGGTCGCGCGCGATGTCCACCATCGGCGCGAACGTCCACCGGATGCCCGCCGCTCGGGCCTCGGTTGCCGCGATGTGCGCCGCCAGCTCGCCGAGCGCCGGATCCCATGTCGACGCCATGGCCAGCGGGATCGGAAAGATCGTCCGATAGCCGTGGATCACATCAAAGCCGAAGAGGATTGGAATCTCGAGCCGCGATTTGGCCAGCGTGGCGCGCTGGAGCTCGTTTGTCTCCGCAGCGCCGGTCGTATAGAGAACCGATCCAACGAGGCCCACGGCGGCAGAAAACTCGGGCTGGCCAGCTCCCAACTGAGTCAGCTGTCCCAGTTTTTCTTCCAGCGTCATGCGGGCGAGGAGACGCTCGACCCGTTCATCCACATCAGCATGGGCAACCCAGGCGATCGAGATCAGCAGCGCAATTGTGGTTCGTCTCACTTTTCGGTTTCTATCACATGTGGGCATGGATAAGATTCGCTCATGAAACGCTTCGCTTCGCTCTTTCTCCTTCTCAGTGTTGCGCCGCTTCTCGCGGCGACGCCCTTGCCGCACCTCGCAGAAAAGCAGCTCGCCGCCGCATCGATCGAAAAGAATCGCGATCAGCTCACCGCGCTGAGCGATGAAGTCTGGCGTTACGCCGAGACGGCGCTCAAGGAGACGAAGTCTTCGAAAGCGCTCGCAGACTTCGCCGAGCAGAAGGGATTTCGCGTCACACGCGGCGTCGCCGGCATGCCGACTGCGTTCGTTGCGGAATACGGAACAGGGCGGCCGGTCATCGGCATCATGGGCGAATATGACGCGCTGCCGGGTCTTTCACAGAAAGCCGAGCCTGCGCGCGCAGTCCTCGAGCCGGGCGCTCCCGGACACGGCTGCGGTCACAACCTCTTCGGTGTGGCAAGCCTGGCCGCCGCTACAGCGGTCAAGGAGCTGATCGCCGCAGGCAAGCTGCATGGAACCGTGAAGTTCTTCGGCACGCCAGCCGAGGAGGCGGTCGGAGGAAAACTCTACATGCTGCGCGAAGGAGTGATGAACGGCGTCGACGTCATGCTGGCCTGGCATCCCAATGACGAGACGAGCTCGGACACCAAGAGCACGCAGGCCATCGTCGACGTCACAGTCGAGTTCTTCGGTCGCGCTGCCCACGCTGCATACGATCCGTGGAACGGACGGAGCGCCGTCGACGGTCTGGAGATCTTCACGCATGCGGTGAACATGATGCGCGAGCACGTGCATCCGACCTCACGAATGCACTACGCGATCCTCAAAGGCGGCGACGTGCCGAACGTCGTTCCCGAATACGGGAAAGTATGGATCTGGCTGCGCGACGAGAAGCGCGAGCTGGTCGACGAGATGCTGAGCCGCCTGCGCAAGATGGCCGCTGGTGCCGCCATGGCCGCCGACGTCGATTCGAAACTCACGGTGAATGGCGGCGACTGGAACATGCTCGTGAACATGACCGGTCAGCGTCTTGCCCAGCAAAATCTGGAATGGCTCGGCCCGATGCACTTCACTGCCGAAGATCAGGATTTCGCGAAAGCGATCCAGCGCGCGAACAAGATGCCCGAAACGGGACTCAATCCCAACGTCAAACCATTCGAAGCCACACCGGGTCCCGCCGAAGGGGGATCAACGGACGTTGCGGACATCAGTTGGAACATGCCGATCATCCATATTTCGGTGACTACCGCGCCGACCGGCACTCCATGGCATGGCTGGTCGGTGGTGGCCTGCGGTGGAATGTCGATCGGACACGAGGGAATGATCTATGCGTCGAAGGCTCTCGCCGCCACGATGGTCGATCTCTTCGCCGATCCGCGCAACGTCAAGGCGATGCGAGACGAGTTCGCCAAGAAAACTGAAGGGATACAGTACAAGGCTTACATCCCCGAGGGCCCGCCGCGATTACCGACCGAGAATCCCTGAGCAGGAACGCCGGCGACCTCGGCCAGTGGCCGGCCTTACTAAAAGCGGATCGATGCACCCAGGACGCCAATGAAGACGATCGCTACGATCAATGCGCCCACGATCCAGGCGATGCTTCGCGAAATCGAAACAGGGGTGATGGACGCGTCTTGTCCTCCCCTGACGAACTGGGTCAGCCATAGCAATCCGGAGGTTCCGCCGAGAGACGCGGCGGCGGCAGAGATGCCGATGAGCATCGGGCTAACGGGATTGAAGAGCCCCGAGATGCAGAAGAGCGCTCCTCCCGCAATGTACGAGGGGACAGCCAGCCCCCTCGCTCTCGTCGCGGCGGCTTCGTCACTGCCAACAAGAGGGCGCAGCCAACGCGCAGCAGTCCGCGCGAAGACGTAGTAGAGGATGCCGCCCGCCAGAGCGAGCCCGGGTCGCCATATGAGAGGCGGCATCCCCCTGCACACGGACGCCCAGTCGCCGATGTTGCCCAGCCCGGAGAAAAGAAAGTATCCCGCTCCCATGAGGAGATTGATCGTGGTGAAGAGCCACAAGAAGTACGCGAGCCGGGGTCGACGAACTCCAGCGATTCTCATCGCAATCAGGGAAATCCCAGCCGCCAGAAAATTCACAACCGTTCCTGCTGCAGCAACAAGACGTCGAGCTGCTGCGGAAATCGATTCTTCTCCGCACTCGAAATGCACCGATGAGAGAACGAGAGGTTTTCCTCCCACGACAACGCAGGCACCTCCATGTCCGATCGCCTCGTGAAGAAAATTGGCCAGCGCGTATGCCAGCACCGCGACTGAGACAACGGTCACGACATCTGTACCCCGGCTGACCCGCGTGTCTGCACCGGAAGAGCTCACGAGAGCCATGATCTTTGAAACATGCGAACCGAGTCCAGCGATCAGCGGATCTGCCGTCCAGTAAACAAACGGGGCCGACTATGTGGTCGGCCCCCTGTTGTTCTTCGAAACCTGGGCTAATAGTGAAGCGAGATCGACCCGTCGAGCAGGCTGCCGCTGTTGATGTAGCCGTCGCTCAACGTAATGCTGAACGATCCTGGCGGCACCAGCGAGCTGTCGACGGCGACGATGGTGAACACCACGAGCAAGCCATTATTGGTTCCCAATCCGGCGAAGGTCACCGTATGCGCCACGTTATCGAAGGCCGCCGAAGTGACCTGCGCTGTCCGAATACGCGCTCCCATTCGTCGGCCACAAAACGGACAACAGCGAAGCTCGGAAATTCTTGCACCGCCAGCTCCTTGACGGCGATGCCGCCCGTCAGGCCGGTCGGAAGCGGCCGAAGGCCGGCCAGAAACTGCTCCCTGTTCATCACCAGCCCCTCCTCGGACGTCGACAAGGCGGTCTGGGATCGGATGCTCGAATCGTCCATCAGCGATTGTTCGCTCTTTTGAAACCGTTTGGAGCGGCATTCGCGGATCCGCGAAGGATCGTCAAGCGATTCCAAGACACACGAGATGCTTTTTCATGCGCCAAGTATCGGCGATGGGGCAGATGAAACGCCCTTAACGTTGGATCTCAGCTCGGATCGCCCGTTCGACCGGCCCGTCGATTGTGGATCTTCGTGCGCTTTGCTGTCCTGCGAACCCCGACGCTCGCTTCGCGATTGGACAAAGAATTTGGCCTGCTCACGATCGGTGCAATCGTGGTCCGGCCCGGCGCCAGGATGGACTGCAACTGCTGCAGAATTTCTCTGGCCAACTGCACTGCGCAGTCAATGAGCGGTTGGCAATTTTGCTTTAGTTGCGCCCCCCATATCTGCGTCCCGTCAGCGACATCGATCAGTTCCACATGCAGCAGGAAATCGTTACCGTGCCGAACGAGTTCTCCCAGGATCACGCCGCGAACATTCAAGTCCTTCCCGATTTGCTGCGGGCTCGCGTGCTGCGACGTGTAGGACTTGACTGTGCTCTGTGCCAGGACGTGGACCCCGGACATCCTGGAGAGTGCATCGATCAGTAGCGAAGTGATCTGACCGCCCGTGAACACGATGTCTGGTTCAACGTCCTGGATTACAAGAGGCAACACCGCGAGGGATTTCATTTTTCGAGAAGTTCTCGATCTTGACGCGGGTGCAGAGTGCTGCGGAATGGGAATGAATCGATATCCCTGGCCGGCGATCGTCTCAATGAATCTGGGGCTGCTCGCTACATCGCCCAGGGCCTCGCGTAGCTCGTGCACGGTCTTATTGATGCTGTGGTCAAAGTTGACGAACGTGGTGGCCGGCCACAGTTGGTTGCGCAGTTCTT
>QHVS01000307.1:8110-9217 GCA_003223635.1 Acidobacteriota bacterium
CCTGGCGGCACAGTCTGACTCTCAGTCCCTGCTTTCGCAGTACACCGCTTCGAGTGTCCAACTCGAACACGCCGAAGCGAACCGGGGACGAAGTTGAGGCGCGCATCGCCCGCGAATCAGAACCTTCTAACGTCCTTCACCCAGTGTGGACGTTTCTCTCTTAGGGACCCTGAAGCGGCGAAATACTAGTAGCAAACCTGCCGCAACGCCAGAAGTCCATCGGATTTTTGACAGTCACCAAAAGGTATTCGGACCGCTAAATAGCTTTTGCCGCTTTGTTTTACCAGGTCATCTTCCGATCACATGAAGTGATTTGAAGCGATGCCGTTCTTCCTTAAGAGTGGCGCCTGTTACGGAGGTGAGCCCCATTGCTCGCCGCCGAACTTTTTCAGGCAGAAATCTCTGGGTCACCGAAAACCTGCCACTGCATCAGCAACAGTGGCTCTGCAAAAAGAAACGAAGCAACTTCGAAAGGAGAAAACGTTATGAGTTTCCGATCACGATTTTGGCGACGATGTTGTTTGAACTTCGGCGTAGTCACTGCGGCCGTGGTGGTCGCAGCGTTGTGTCCCTCAGTAGCATTCGGACAAGGCGTGGATGATCCCAATGGTGTCTTCCAACTCGAGGGAAACGCCACCAAGGATGCCAGCGTCTGTTTCCCCTCGCTGGCTATCCCCAGCCCGGGCTGTCCGAGCGGAGACACGCTCGTGGTGTTCGGTGCGAAGACGGACGACTGGGCGAATCTGAACACCAGTCTTGACAGCGGTCACGCCCTGGCCGCGACCGGCCTGATCAGCGATCCGACCGGTCATGCTGACGATATCCTCAGCGGCGGTGGCAGCAAGGACATCTACGATTTCAGCAAGTGGTCCTGGAAGCAAACCGCCAACACCTCGGTGCAGGCCAAGGATGACATCGCCCACGCCTACGCGGCCGCGTACGAGTTGGCCAACGGCCACACCGCCATCTATTTCGGCATGGACCGTTTCGACAACAGCGGTGACGCCACCGCAGGGTTCTGGTTCTTGCAGGACTCCACAGTGTCCACCAATTCCAACGGGGGCTTTAACGGACATCACGTGGATGGAGACTTACTGATCGTCTCCG
>QHVS01000307.1:9259-9777 GCA_003223635.1 Acidobacteriota bacterium
GACCATCAATGTTTTCAAGTGGGTGGGTGGGGCGAACGGCAGCCTTGTACTCAATGAGACCAGATCTCCCGCCCCCTGCGACCCTCGCTTAGGCACTAGCGACTTGTGCGCGATCGTAAACCCCGTGGATGGGATACCCTCGCCGTGGGGCTTCCTGAATAAGTCGGGTGAGACCGCCTTCGCGCATGGCGAATTTCTCGAAGGCGCGATCGATCTGAACTCGATCTTCGGCGGCAGCATCCCGTGTTTCACCACATTCATGGGCGAGACTCGCGCGTCGACATCGCCAACATCGACCCTCAGTGACTTCGTGCCCCCCCACTCCTTCCCGTTGTGCGGCCTGAGTTTGGTCAAGTCATGCAACGGCTCGGGCACAGTGAGTGGCGACGGGACCTCGGTTACCTATACGTGGACCGCAACGGCCACGAACACTGGCATTGGGACCCTTTCCAACGTGACGTTGAATGACACGTATCCCGACGGGACGAAGCAAGACATTCCTATAACCAGTTCGCTCG
>QHVS01000307.1:9787-14433 GCA_003223635.1 Acidobacteriota bacterium
GTCACCTTTGTGGCAACGAACGCAAACTGCCATGCAGGTGTACCCAACTGCCCGAGCCCACTTGACGCCACGAATACCGCCACGGCGCAAGGGACGACGGCCGGAGGGACCATCATCAACTCCACGCCACCTGCTGCCACGGCAGAGTGCACGACGCCGGTGAGTTCGACGATCAGCATCACAAAGCAGTGCGACGCTTCGAAGGGTGGGGCCAAGCTGGTGAGCCAGAATGGCCAGCTCGTAGCAGAGGTCTTCTACACCGCTCGAGTGTGCAATACCGGCAACTCGCAGCTCACGAACATCACGCTGGCGGATGATCACGACGGCAATCACGACAGCCCCAACCCGAGTACGATCGCTTCGCTCGCACCCGGAGCTTGTACCGCAGCCGGTGCGATCACCGGAAGCTATTTCCCCGATCGCGTCGATTCGGGTACTTGCAGCTTCAGCGACATCATTCGCGTCACCGGAGCGACTGCTGCTCTGGGATCAAATCCCCCGCCTGCGGTGGGTTGTCCAAGCAGTACCGATCTGGCATGTGCGCCGGTCACCTGTCCGATGTGTCAGTAGGTAGTTATGAAATGGGGCGATGGGATAACCATCGCCCCATTTTTTCTATCGATGGCGCCATTCTCGATCCGCTACGCCCGACCCGCTTCCCGATGACGAAGGACGGCATCGAGCAGAGAGACCGCTCTGCCGAACTGCCGATCCCAATCATGTTGGGCTGCCACGGCGCGACGGCGTTCCCTCATCGCGCCGTCGCTGGCCTGCGACAGAGCGCGTTCGATTGCGAAGATGAAACCATCCGCCCCCGGCGCCGCCTCGATGATCGCGTCCTCGGAACCACCGTTCAGCTCCGACACGATGGGCATTGCTGTAGAGACTACCGGCTTGCCCATGGCCAAATACTCGCTGATCTTGATCGGAACGACCGTCTCGGTGAACGAGTTGAGGACGTACGGCACGATGCAAACGTCGAACGCATCGATGTATTTGGCAAGTTCGTGATGCGGCCGCCGACCGAGGAGATGAACATTCGGAAGGCGAGCGAGAGCATCGACGTCTGACTGCCGCGGCCCGACGAATACCCACGACCACTCGGAACGCGCAAGGATGGCTTGGACCAGCAGGCCCACATCGACGTGCCGATGCAAGCCGCCGACATACCCGATGACTGGCCGAGGAAGCGTTTGAAGCAATGCAGCATCGGAAAGAGGAACCGATTTTTGACCTGGTCCATCGTCGTCGGGCGTGAACCGGGTCAGATCGACGCCGGGTGGGAGCACGTGAACGTTGTTCGCCCAGCGGCGGCAATGTTGGGCCAGGCGGCTGCACATCGCCAGGACAAGATACCCGCACTGGGTTGGACGCCAGCCGCGTGAAGTCCGAGATGCAGTGATACACAACCGCGCTTTGCGGCGTCGCCATCGCGCGAAGAAGATCGAGCGTCGTATCGGTTGGCAAAAATGTCCACAACATCGCATCACTCATCCGAAGTTTACGTACGGAGCTGAGGACGAGCGGCACGAGTAGACTTTGATTGAGCGCTCTCTGCCAGTGTTGCGTTACTGGTGGAAGAACCAGAGGGGAGCAAACATAAACGTCACGTGCCACTTCGCGCACTCCGCGGGACGCGGCCGCCCGCGTCCACTTGGCGATGCGCTTGACGATGCGGCGCGCGTCGCCGAGGCGAGGCGTGCGTACCCCTGTGGTTTCGAAGTACAAGACTCGGTTGCCGGCACGCGCCAGACGACAGGCGATCTCCTGAGGCGTCTGCCACAAAAAATCCCAGTCGATGCTGGAGATCACAACGAAGTCCCGCCCGCTGGTCATCCGATTTGATCAAGCTTACACTTGCCGCGCCGTCTCATGAGCGCCACACCCTCGTTGAGCGTAGTCATGCCGGTGCGGAACGCTGCGCAACATCTGAACGCCAGCGTGAGCAGCATCGCCAGCCAGACGTTCCAGGACTTCGAGCTCATCATCCTCGACGACGCCTCGGCCGACGGCTCGCAAGCGCTATTGCAACGATGGGTAGGTCAGGATCCGCGCATTCGCCTCCATCGGACTGAATGTCCTTTGGGCGTCGTGGGAAGTTCGAACTTCGTCGTCGCGCAGGCACGTGCGCCACTGGTGGCCCGAATGGACGCCGACGATATTTCTCACCCGGACCGTCTGGCCCGACAGTGGGAGGTTATGCGCAGCCGTCCTGACGTCGGCCTCGTCGCCTCGCTGTGCGACGGCATCGACGCCCTCGGACGTCGTGTGCGACCGCGTGATCGCTGGCGCCTGGTGCGTCGTTCCCTGTCGCCTCCGTTCCCTCACGGCGCAGTCATGTTCCGCCGGTCGATCTTCGACGATCTCGGCGGCTATCGCCAGGCCTGCGCCGGTTGGGAGGATCAGGATTTGTTTCTCCGGTTCTCAGAAAAGGCGGAAATCGCCGTCATTCCCGAAGTCCTCTATCACTATCGCTTTCACACCAGTTCCGCGACGACGGCGTACGACGAGCGCGCCGAGGCGCTGCGGAGCATGTGCATCGCGGAGCGTCGCGCCGGACGCGATTACACTCCGCTGCTGGCCGCTGACCCACCACGGATAACGAGCGGCGACGCGATCCGGTCCGCCGCTGCAATGCGCCTCTGGGCAGGAACTTCACCAGCGGTGTTTCGCACGTTGCTCCGACGTCGCGCGGCGGCCGGAGCGCTTCTGTGGGCTGCCTGGGCCACCCTGAATCCGTGGAGCCTCCGAGCGCTGTCCCGCTGCGTAATCCGCGCGCGCGATCTCGCGGCGGGTTGTCTTCTCCGCGGTGAAAAGACGTATCCGTGGCGATACGAGTAGTCGTTGTCGGTCTCGGTCCGCGTGGCCGCGACTGGGTGCGCCAGATCCAGAGCGATCCGGCCTTTCAACTGGTCGCGGCAGTCGACATCGACCGGGACGTATTGCAGCAAACCGCCTCCCTCGGAATCCCTGCTGCCAACTGTTTCCTCACTCTGGATGAGGCACTCGACAGAACGTCCTGCGATGCCGTCATCGTCGCCACAACCGTCGGCCAGCATGAGGAAGCATGCCTCACGGCCATCGCGCATCGCCTCGCTGTGCTTGTGGAGAAGCCCTTTACGATGCACCTCGACACGGCCCTGAGACTCGTATGCGCCGCTGAGGAGAAAGGTCTTCCTCTGATCGTGGGCCAGAACCATCGGTACCTGCGCTCTTGGCGGACGGTGCACCGCTTGATCGCGGAGGATGTGCTCGGACGGCTGGGACTGGTGACCTGTCACTACTACCGCCCGCCGCACAGGATGGCTGCCGCGCTGGCAAGTCTGGAGAACAATGTGCTGTGGGGCTATGGCGTTCATCAGCTCGACGCTCTCCGCTATGTCCTGAGTCAACGGATTACCAGAGTGTCAGCGGATCTCTTTTCCCGGCCACAGATCGTCAAAGGAGCCTCGATGCAGGCGATCCTGATGTTCGAGGAAGGAACGCGCGCGGTGGTCACGGCTTCGTACGAGTCGAGTGGCCACGAATTCTTCGAGCGAGGTCAGGAGTTCTATGCGCGGTTTGTCGGCGATCGGGCCACGCTGCACGTTTTCCAGCGTTGGCTGTTCCTTTGTGAGGGGCGCAAGCTGCCACGCCCGATCGCTCGGGGTGCGCGACGTGAGCCGGAGGAGCGATTGTTGCTGCGCCAGCTGGCACGCGCGATCCTTCATGGCGAGCAGCCCGATTGCAGCGGCCGCGACAACCTGCAGACCATGGCCGCGGTCGAAGCATGCGTGCGTTCCTCCGCCGAGCGGAGATGGATCAATCCACAGGAGCTACTGCCCTGATTTCGCATCGGATGCTCGCGGTCGGAATCGATGCTGCCGAGCCGGAGCTGGTACGAGCGTTGATCAAGCGCGGTCAGCTTCCGACGTTGCAGCGGCTGCTTGAAGAAGGCGTTTGGTGCCGCGTTGAATCTCCGGCAAAGATCGGCAGCGGGACGGTGTGGCCGACGTTCATGACCGGCAGCGATCCTCGGCGGCACGGCATCTATTCCGAATGGTCATGGGAACCGGAGGAGATGGCCGTTCGACGTTACACCGGCCGCGGTCTCACGCCGTTCTGGAAGCTCGCCGCTGGAGAAGGGAGAAGCGTCGGAGTCCTGGACGTTCCCTTCGCGCCGTTTCAAGGTCTCAGAGAGGGCTTCGAGATCTCCGAATGGGGGGCGCATGACCAGTTGGAAGGTCGGACACGCGTGGCGCCCAGCTCCCTGGCCGAGAACATTCCAATTCACCCGTTCTCCGAGGACCGATTCGATATGGCGGCTTGCATCTCAGGCGCGAAGATGCGCGGTATTCTGGCGGCTCGTCTCCTTCGTGAGAGGCATCCCGAGCTGGCAGTCATCGTCTTCACTGAAATGCATCGGGCAGCACATCGCTCCTGGGGCGACCCCTCAGTGGTCGAGTTGATGCGAGAAATTGACGCCCAGATCGCAGCGCTCATCGATGCAGCCGGCGCCGACGCGGCGGTTCTGATTTTCTCGCTTCACGGGATGCGGTCTGCGCGCGGACTCACGAAAATTCTCGATGCGCTCCTGATCGAGCACGGATTCGCACGTCTCTCCGGTTGGTTGTCCCAGTCGTGGAGAGAGCGCTTGCTCTCCCTAT
>QHVS01000308.1 GCA_003223635.1 Acidobacteriota bacterium
CTGGTGGAGGTGGGCTTCGTCTCCAATCCGGATGAGGAAGCGAAGCTGAAGAGCGACGAGTTTCAGGCGCGCGTGATCGATGCGCTCACGACAGCGGTGGAGCGATACAAGATCGACTACGAGACGCGCATCGGCGTGATCCACCCCGTGCCCACAACTCCGTCGGCGAACACGACGAATGCGTCGAAAAGGAGCGGGACGTAGTGGTTAACGGTGAGGGCGGGACCGTTCACCGTTTACCGTCAACCGTTAACTTGCTGCTTGTGGCGCTGATCGCCGCGATTCCCATCGCATGCAAAAAGCAACAGCCTCTCTCGCCCAATCTAAACGTCGAGAATAAGGTAGCGATTAGGACGGTCGCGCTCTACTTCGAGTCGCCCGATATGCTCCTGGTCGGCGAGCGACGCGACGTGGCCCTGCCGGGAAATCGCGCCGGAGCGCTGGCCATCGTGGTGCGCGAGCTGTTCAAAGGATCGGCCAACGCAGCCGTGCCGCGCCTCTTTCCCGCCGACACTGTCGTCCGCGGCGCGTTTCTCCTGACCGAAGGAATCGCTTTCGTCGACCTCGGCGGCCCTACGCTGACCCAGGGGTGGGGGACGGGCAGCCACGAAGAGTTGATGGCAACCTACTCGCTCGTGCAGACGGTCGTGGCGAACTTTCCGGAGGTCAGACGCGTCAGAATGCTGGTGAATGGTCAGCCTGCGGAGACGCTGGCCGGCCATGTCAGTCTCGCCAGGGCCCTCGCGCCGATGCCGTCGCTGGTGGCGCGCTGACCGACGTCTGTTCAGCAAAAAGCTATTTTGAGTTTTCCGAAAATGAGGGTTATCTCCAGGCAAATAAGGAGCTTGTCACAGTGCTGTTACATTGAGAAAGTTTTCACAATCTGTGCGATAATCCGCACGTAATGAATAGCAACGGAGATTTACTGGATGGGCAGGCGGGAACCAGCTTTCAGTCGTATCAGCCTGCCTTGCAGTACCACCTCTTGAAGTCTTCTTTGAATCTTACCGACCCGAACACACACCCCTGAGCGTTCGCGCCGCGCACATCCAGTAAGTAAATCCAGCCCCGCCGAAAGGCGGGGCGTTTTTTTTGACCATGGATCGCTGATCGCGGGCCGCTCTCGAAGTCAGAATGCAGAATGCAGGATGGAGAATGCAGAAACGCTCGGCGCACTTCTCTCCTTCGCGCTCGCGTAGAGTCCCGCTTCAAACGCGAACCGCGAACCGCGAACCGCGAACCACGAACAACTACGCCACGAGTGCTGCCAACGATTGCTCGACGAGCATGCGCGGATCGGCGTTGACCACGAGGAAGCGCATCGCCGCTACGGTGGCGTCGGCGGCGGCCAGCAGGCGGCCGCGGGCGATCGGCAGCATGATCCGGCCGGCAGCGGCTTCGCACAGAACATCGCCCAGGAGAGCCATCGAGCCGCTGACGTTCTCCTGTTCTGCGACCAGTGCTGCGAGAGCGAGCAGCGCGGCGCTCTCATTGTTCTCGCCGAAGCGGCGCAGCGCCGCCACGATATCGGATGTCAGTTGCTCATCGCGCGGTTGCTCGCCTCCCACATAGATCGATTGCGATCTGGAGCGAATGGTGGGGAGGAGAAGATCGGGCGTACGGGTGATGAGGATGAACGTCGTGTCGCGCGCCGGCTCCTCCAGCGTTTTGAGGAGGGAGTTCGATCCGCCGGGACTCAGGGCGTCGGCCGGATCGATGATGAAGACTTTGTTGCGCCCTTCGTACGGGCGAAGCGCCGCCTCCATCACCAGCTCCCGGATCTGCTCGACGCTGATCATCTTTCGATCGCCGCCCACCTCGATCAGATGCACGTCGGGATGCATGCCTCGATCGATCCGTTGGCAGATGTGGCAGTCATCGCCGTTGGTGGAGTTGCCGCAGTTGAGAGTCTTGGCGATCTGGATGGCCACGGCCCGCAGAGACCCGGGCGCCGGTCCGTGCAGGATGATGGCGTGATGCAGCTCGCCGCGGCGCGCCGTGTCGAGAAGGAGTGAGGCGGCGTCTGTCATGTCAGCAATTCCGGCGCGCGCTTTCGCAGCGCGGCGATCATTCGGTCGAACACATCGTTCTCCGGGCCGTTCGTTCCGGCTCAGCGGCGGCTAGCGCCAGATATCCTTCGCGCACGCGGCGGTGAAAGCGGAGATCCTCCGCTTCGAAGCGCCCCTCATTCTTGGTCGCCTCCACGTTGCGCGAGCGGGCCCGGTCGAGGCCCACTTCTTCCGGCAGATCGAACAGCACGGTGAGATCCGGCTGCAGCGAGCCGGTGGCCCAGTCATTCAACATGCGCAAGCGATCGAGATCGAGCAATCGTCCAAATCCCTGATAGGCCAGCGTGGCGTCGGTGAACCGATCGCACAACACCACGCGCCCATCGTCGAGAGCCGGGCGGATCACCTCCACCACGTTCTGGCGGCGGGAGGCCGCGAAGAGAAACAACTCCGCGAGTGGATCGAGGCGCGATCGTGCATCGAGCAGGATGCCTCGAATCTCATCCGCGAGAGGTGTTCCTCCCGGCTCCTTCGTGATCACCGCCTCCGGCAGCCGGTCGGCCAGACGACGGAGTTGCGTCGTCTTTCCCGATCCCTCGATGCCTTCGAAGGTGATGAACACGGACTATTGTACAGAACGATGAACGCTGAGTGATGAACGATGAACGAGAATCTCTGGTGTTCATCGTTCATCGTTCATCGCTCATTGTTGCCTTTCAGTCCGTCTCGAAGCCCGCGAAGGTAATGTTCGCGCATGAGCGTCTCGAAGATTCTTGGCTTGGCCAGAAGACGGAAGCGTTCGCCGAGATGCGCGCGGCGGCGAAGGCGATCGAGTTGCGCATCGCCGGCCAGCGCGCGCAGCTTCAACTCTTCAACGCCGAGAAAGGGACCCAGCTCCGGATGCTTGCGGTAAAAAATCGCGCCGGACTTGCCCACCGTGTACTGTCTCCGGGCGAACGAGTCGACGCTCATGCGGTGATAGTGCCGAGTGATCGCCGCGGCGTTGTATCGAATGCGCAGCCCTCTTCGATCCAGCCGATACGACAGCTCGATGTCTTCCCACGCAGCGAAAGGAAACGTCGTATCGAACGGATGCTCGGCCAGGAGTTGGCGGTCGATGGAGATGTTCGACGTGTAGAAGAAGTTGAAGGGAACGATCTCGCCGTCACGAATCAATTTGTATCCGAACTGCAGCCCGTAATCATTGATGTAGTCCATGAACGCCGTGACGCGCTCGCCGTCGGGCCATCCGGTATAGCCTAGGCAGGCCAGCAGCGGATCGTCGCCGGATTCGCGGTGGATGCGCGCATGTTCGACCAGCAGCCGCGGCTCCGGCACCGTGTCGTCGCCGATGAAGATGACGAAGCGACCGCTGGCCAGCGACACTCCCAGATTACGCGCCCGTCCAGGGCCCGAGTTCGGCTGCGAGCGGAACTGGAAGCGAGCGGCGAGCGGCGAGCGGCGAGCAGGAATCACCCTGGCAGTTTCGTCATTCGATCCATCGTCAATGACGATGAATTCGTATGGCGGAGCGTCAACTTGGTTCTCCAGCGCTTCGAGAACCTGAAGTAACGTAGAGAGGCGGTTGTGAGTGGGGACGACGACCGAGAAATACAACTCCCGCTCGCCGCTCACCGCTCGCTGCTCGCTACGCAGTCGTTCCTCCATCGATGCACAGCACCTGTCCGGTGATCGCGCTCGCATCGTCGCTGAGCAGGAACATGATTCCCGCCGCCACTTCCTCCGGAGTTATGGCGCGGCGGATGGGGATCTCCCGGATCATTTCGCGCTTCGCCTCTGAATCCAGTCCGGCGATCATGTCGGTCTCCACCAGCCCGGGAGCCACGCAATTTACGCGGATTCCGCTGCGGGCCACCTCGCGGGCCAGCGACTTCGTCATGGCGATCAGCCCGCCCTTCGCCGCGGAGTAATTCGTCTGACCCACCACGCCGTGCATGCCGGAGATGGACGCGACGTTCACGATCGCACCGCGGCGCTGCTTCATCATCGGAACCAGGACCGCTCGCGTCATGGAAAACGCGCCGTGCAGATTCGTCTCCACCACCTCGGCCCATTGCTCCGCGGTCATGTTGTACATCAGCGAGTCCCGCCGGATGCCGGCATTGTTCACCAGCCCGTCGATTCTGCCGAAACGGGAGACGACTTCGTCCACGATGGCGCGATTGCGCGACTCGTCGCGAATGTCGCCGGGAATGGCCAGCAGATGATCGGGATCAGTGGCCATCAGCTCCGCGGCCGCATCGCCTGAGCTGCTATACGTGAAGGCGACGGAGTAGCTGTCGGCGAGAAGGCGGATGGCCGTGGCCCGACCGATGCCGCGCGCTCCGCCGGTGATGAGGACGGTTTTCATCGAGAGGGAAGTTTAGACCCGGGCCATGGCAGCGGCGATCGACCGGAAGATCCCCAGACCATCGGTGTTGCCGAGGAGCGGCTCCGAGCAGCGTTCCGGGTGGGGCATCATGCCGAGGATGTTTCGCTCGCGGTTGCAGATCCCGGCGATGTTCCGCGCCGATCCGTTGGGGTTCGACTCGCGCGTGATCCGTCCTTCGGAGTCGCAGTAGCGGAAGATGACCTGCCCGTTGCGCTCCAGCTCATCGAGCGTCGCTTCATCGGCGAAGTAGTTCCCCTCGCCGTGGGCAATCGGCATACGCAGGACGTTTCCGGAGCTTAACTCGCCGGTGAACGGCGTGTCCATCTCCTCGACGCGCAATAGGATGTCGCGGCTGACGAAGCGAAGATGCTCGTTGCGCATCAACGCACCGGGCAGCAGTCCCGCCTCAGTGAGGACCTGGAAGCCATTGCAGATGCCCATGACCAATCCGCCCGACGCCGCATGCCGTTTG
>QHVS01000296.1 GCA_003223635.1 Acidobacteriota bacterium
GAGCCGCTCGCTTCTCGCCGCTCGCCGCTCGCCTGCCCCTTCGCCCTGGGCCCATACGCGGTTGAGAAAGCGATACGCGCCGATGACCCCCTCGTCGGACCACGCCGCTTCCTTTTCCGGAGGAGCGATGAACAGTGTGTAGACGCGCTCCGTGTCGGCGCCGAAGCGGTCGATCAGATCGTCGGGCGGGACGACGTTGAAGTGCGACTTGGACATCTTCCCCATCTCCGGCACCAGCTCGACGTTGCCGCGATACGGCTTCCCATTCCGCCATTGCACTTCATCCAGCGGAACCCAGCAGAAGTTGTCGGAAGGATCGCGATATCCCTCTTTGGTGATCGGCCCCTGATTGAACAGGCGGGTGAACGGTTCCTCGAAGTTCACCAGGCCCATGTCGCACATCGCGCGACAGATGAACCGCGCGTAGAGCAGATGAAGAATGGCGTGCTCGATTCCGCCGATGTACTGATCGACGGGAAGCCAGCGATTGACCAGCTTCGAATCGAAGATCCTCGTGTTGTCCCGCGAGGAAATGAACCGCGCGTAGTACCACGAGGAGTCGACGAACGTGTCCATGGTGTCGGTCTCGCGGCGCGCGGGACGCCCACACTTCGGACAGGTCGTATTGACGAACGCGGCATGCTTCGCCAGCGGATTTCCCTGGCGCCCGGTGAACGGGACATCGACCGGCAGCTCCACCGGCAGTTGTTCTTCCGGCACGGGCACGACGCCGTCGCGGTCGCAGTAGATCATGGGGATCGGCGTCCCCCAATATCGCTGCCGCGAGATCAGCCAGTCGCGCAGCCGATAGCGCACCATCTTCTTGCCGATACCGCGACGCTCGATCTCCTCAATGATCTTCTCGATCGCTTTCGGCGTGGGCAGCCCGGTGATCACGCCGGAGTTGACGGACAACGCAGATTCGTCTTTGACGTCATACGCTTCCGTGAGGTCGTCGGCGTTTGGCGGCTGGCGATTGGCTGGTGTCACGACGATGCGAATCGGCAAGCCGAACTCTCTGGCGAACTCGAAGTCGCGCTGATCGTGACCGGGGACGCCCATGATTGCGCCGGTGCCGTACTGCATCAGCACGAAGTTCCCCAGCCAGATGGGAATCGCTTCGTTGGTGAACGGATTCGTCGCCGTCTTGCCGGTGAATCGCCCTTCCTTCCCCGCCTCTTGACGCTCCAGCGCACTCTGGTTGCGAACCTTGTCGATCCACTGCCGTATCTGTCGCTCGTCGGTGTGGCCGGCGATTAGCGCGGACACTTCAGGATGATCCGGCGCGAGGACCATGAAGGTGGCGCCGTAGATGGTGTCGGGCCGGGTGGTGAAGATGCGGATGCTGCGGCCGAGCGAGGGGACCGGAAAATCGACGTCGGCGCCGAGGGAACGCCCGATCCAGTTCCGCTGCATGACCTTCACTTTTTCCGGCCAGTGCTGCAGCTTGTCGAGTCCTTCGTCGAGCCGATCGGCGTAGTCCGTGATTTTCAGGAACCATTGCTCCAGTTCGCGCTGCTCGACTGGCGTGCCGCAGCGTTCGCAGCGCCCGTCGATCACCTGCTCGTTCGCCAGTACAGTCTGATCACTCGGGCACCAGTTCACCGGAGCCTTGCCGCGGTACGCCAGTCCGCGCTTGTAGAGCTGGAGAAACAGCCACTGGTTCCATCGGTAATACTCGGGCTCACAGGACGCGAGCTCTTTGGACCAGTCGTAGAGAATTCCCCATCGCATGAACTGCCGCTTCATCTTGGCGACGTTGCCGACGGTCCACTCGTGTGGATGAATGCCGCGCTTGATCGCCCCGTTTTCCGCGGAAAGTCCGAAAGCGTCCCACCCCATCGGATTCAAAGCGGCGCGGCCGCCCATCCGGAGAAATCGATAGAGCGCATCCCCCAGGATGTAGTTGCGCCCGTGTCCGACGTGAAGATCGCCGGAGGGATAGGGAAACATGTTGAGCATGTAGTACTTGTCGCTCGGCCTGTTGAGATCCACTTCGGACACACGGGCCTCGGTCCAGGCTTTCTGCCACTTGGGTTCGATCTGTTTCGGTTCGTACGGCATAAAAAGAGCGGAAGTATAACCGTGTAGCGGCGGCCTTCAGGCCGCCGGCGGGCTGAAGCCCGCCGCTCCACTCATGCGTCGTAGACGAAAGTCACCGGCCCATCATTCTCGAGGGAGACGATCATCATTTCGCGAAAGCGTCCCGTCTCCACGCGGATCCCGGTTGCTGCCAGCTCACGGACGAAAATCTCGAACATCGCCTGGGCGCGATCCGGCCATTCCGCGTTATCGAATGACGGCCGGCGGCCGCGGGCGATCGCTCCCGCCAGCGTGAACTGTGACACCGCCAGAATTGCGCCGCCGATCTCGGTCACATCGCGATTCATCTTTCCTGCTTCATCGTTGAAGATGCGAAGCTCGCGAATCTTTCGGGCCGCGGCGCGTATCGTCACTTCGTCGTCACCCTTCTCCACTGCCGCCAGCAGGAGCAGGCCGGCGCCGATCTCCCCCACCACCTCTTCTCGAACCGAAACCGAGGCGCGGCGGACGCGCTGAATGACGCACTTCATTTCCTTGTCATCCTGACATGGATCTACCGCGAGTAGAATTTCGCCGTTTCGCGTCCGCTTCGGATTAAAATTGCGTCATCCGCACGAGACCGCACCGCCGGCAACTCACCGGCTCGCCTGCCGCCTTCCGGCGGCATCACAACCAGCAGCACAGAAGGAGAATGCAGCATGGCCAGCATTAACAGAGTCATTTTGATCGGCCGCCTCGGCAAGGACCCGGAGATCCGGTCGACGCCGAACGGCACCACCGTCGCCAAGTTCACGCTCGCCACCGATGAGCGTTTCACCGACCGCGCCGGCGAGAAGCAGGAGCGCACCGAGTGGCACAACATCGTGGCCTGGGGCAAGCTCGCCGAGATCTGCGGGCAATATCTGCGCAAAGGGAAGCTCATCTACATCGATGGGTCCATCCGCTATGACAGTTGGGACGACAAGGAGACGGGACAGAAGCGGTACCGTACGGAGATTGTCGCAAACAACATGCAGATGCTCGACCGCAAAGGGGATGACAACGGGGCCTCCGCAGGCGGCAGCTACGCCGG